>CAZDGH010000075.1:0-17524 GCA_964504805.1 uncultured Myxococcales bacterium
GGCCGGCCGGTTGTACTCGAGCATCGAGCGGAAGCCGGCGACGATGCCCCCGGTGACGCGGAGGCTGATCGCCCACAGCTTGGCGAACCAGGTCACCACGGTGGCGATGGCGCCGCCGACGGTCGCCCCGAAGCTGCGGAACTCGGCCGAGGGCAGCGAGGCGGCGCCGCCGGCCACCTCGCCGAAGAGGCCGCCGATCTCCTCCTGCAGCACCGAGAAGGCCTCGGCGAGGTCCTCGAAGACCGGGCGCGCCTCCTCGATGGTGCGGGTGAAGCCGTCCTTGAAGCCCTCCCAGATCTGCTGGATGCGGTAGGCGACCTGCCAGACCGAGATGAGGAAGCGCTTCAGCCCCTGGTTCTCGGCGCGGTCGAGCTCCTCGCGCACGGCGCCGCTGAAGCCGCCCTGCTCGAAGAGCTGCGTGAGCCCCTGGAAGAACAGGCTGACGCGCTGCCAGGTGCGGCGGGCGAAGTCGGCGATGCCGCCGAGGTTGCGCTGGAAGGCGACGTAGAAGCCGGCGACGACCGCCGCGAGCACCGCGATGACGAGGATCGCGGGCAGCAGCGTCGCCATCACGCCGCCGAGGGTGATGCCCAGCGCCTTGAACCCGATCGCGAGCAGCGCGACGGCGGCCTTGGCCGCGATGACGCCGCCGACCAGCGTGAGGAACACGCCGGCGCCGACGGCCAGCCCGGCGAAGAGCTTCTTGATGGGTGCCGGCACGGCCTGGATGGCCTTGATGAGCCCGCTGAGCAGGCTCGCCAGCGCGCCGACGATGGGCTTGAACACGGCCGCGAAGGGCTCCCCCAAGACCACGGCCAGCGTCTGCACGAGGCCCTGCACGAGGGTCTTCTGGCCCTCGAAGGTGTCGAGGAGCTGCTCGCGGAAGCTCTGGGCGGTGCCGCCGGCGTTGCCCATCTCCTGGCGCAGCGCCTCGATGGCCTCGGCGCCCTGCAGGGTCACCTCGCGGCCGTCCCGCATCGTCGTGAACGAGGCGTTGAGGATCGCGTTGAAGGCCAGCAGGCCGCGCGCGCCGAAGGCGGTGGCGACCCGGCGGTTGCGCTCCTCCTCGGACATGCCGCGGGTGACGTCGGCGAAGTCGAGCATGATGTCGACGATCGAGCGCATGCGCCCGCTCTGCTGGTCGAAGATGTCGACGCCCGCGCCGAGGATCGCCTGCTGCGCGCGGCTCTCCGCGCCCACGCGCCGCACCGCCTCGCGGAAGGCGGTCGACGAGGACGAGGCGTCGATGTTGCGGTTCCGGAGCAGGCCCATGGTGATGAGCACGTCGTTGAGCTCCTGCCCGAACACGGAGCCCGCGGCGGCGGCCTTCGCGAGGCCGGCCTCGAAGTCGCGCGCCTGGAAGTTCGAGAGCTGGGTGATCCGCAGCAGGCGATCGGTGACCGACGCGGCCTGGTCGGCGGACATGCCGTAGGCGTTGAGCGTGCCGACCACCGCCTCGGCGGCCTGGGCCACGCCGAGCTGCCCCAAGGAGCCCGCCGCGAGGTCGAGCACGGGGATGAGCGTGCGCGTCGCCTGCTCCGCGGTCTGGCCCGCGGTCGCGAGGGACTGGAGCCCCTCGACGGCCTCGTCGGGCGAGAACTGCGTGACCGAACCGGCCTCGATCGCCGCGTCGCGGAGCATCCGCAGCTGCTGCGCGGTGGCGCGCGTGACGGCGCCGACCGCCGCGAGCCCCTGCTCGAAGCGGCCGGCGGCGTTGGCGAGCGCGAGGCTGCCGGCGACGACGGCCGCGCCAGCGGTGAACACGGCGAGGCCCACGCCGAGCTGGCGGAAGGCCGATGACATGCGCGCGGCGCCCCCGGTGACCCGCTCGTCGAGGCTCCCGAACTGCCGCTCGAGGTGGGCCATCTTCGCCGACGCGAGGTCCCGCGCGGTGAAGACGAAGCCGAGGCCGAGGTTGTTGAGCGCCATGTCCGACTACCTTCGTCTGCCTGCCTTCTCGATCTCGCGGGCCTCGCGCTGCCGCTGCTGCCCGACGCGCTCGAGCAGCCAGTCCCGGTCGGTGGTGGAGAGGTCGAGGGCCTCGGAGAGCGTGGCGCCGAGCCCCGAGCCGCCGTGCTGTCGCCAGCACAGCTGGAAGAGGCCCTCGCGCCAGCCGTCGAGGCTCACCCGAGGGACGAGCTGCTCCGGTCCCGGCGCCTCGCCGTCCTCGCCTTCCCAGGCAGGAAGAACCCCCGGTCGAAAGGGAGCTCCACCTCCTGGACGGTGAAGCACTCGGGGCACTCGACCTCGATGGCCGTGTCCACGCCGCAGTCGACCCGGTCGAACTCGTCGACCAGGAAGTCGGCGTCGCGCATGGTCAGCTCCTCGATGAACTGCCGCCGCTCGCGCGCGTCGATGCCCTCGACCTCGAGGACCCGGAACGCGAGCATGGCGGACAGCAGCTTGTCCCCGGCGCCGCGCCGGAGCTGCGGGATCTTCCGCTCGTCCGCGCCGGTGAGCAGCCGGAACCAGACCCGCACGCCGGCGTCGGGCAGCGTGGTCTCGAAGCGGTTGCCGGCGGTGAACGCCGCGCGGCTCTCGTCGCCGAGGCGGCGCACGGGCAGCTCGCCGAGGTCGAGCTCCCACTCGAAGCGCGCGCGGCAGCCGTCGTTCTGACAGCCGAGGGCGAAGGCGTACTCCGGACCGTAGGTCAGCGCGCGGACCTGGAGCAGCGCGTAGAAGCGGTCGCCCTGGAGCACCGCGCCCCAGTCGATGCCCTTGTCGCCGAAGTCGTAGGGCCCGGGGTCGAGCGTCTCCTCCCAGCACGCCCCGAGCAGCTCATCGACCTGCCCGCCGCTCTTGGCGAGCTTGCGGTCGGCGAGGATCCGCTCCTCGCGGACCTTCATGCCGCGGACGCGGCCGGTGAGCCCCGAGGGGCAGGTGATGACGTGGGACATGCGCGCCTCCGATGCGACGGGTCGTCGGAGGACGGCGCTCGACGGCGCGGCCTCCATCGGAGTAGAGCCGGAGGCGCGGGGACGTGGGACGGGATGCCACAGGTTGCGCGGGACTGTGGCGCCCTCAGCCAGCCCACGGGGGGCCAGGCGGCTCGACGGCTTCCAGTAGGTCCCGGTATGCGCTCGCACGCCCGCCGCGGCCCACTTCGGCCCACTTCTTCGCCACTGGGTTGACAGGACCTCGGCCCGCGAGTACGTTGTTTGCAATCCGTGAGGGCTCAGGCCCTATCGCCCTCGCGGGGTTGTCTACCGGGTCGGGCCAGGCCCAAGACGACGTGGGTTGCGTCAATCTTCTTGAGCAATCCTGCGATAGAGACGAGCTTCTACTCAAGAGCCCGCCCGTTTTGGCGGGCTCTTTGGCTTTCTAGGAGCGGATTGTGACCGACAAGACCGAAATATCCGAGGTTATCAGGCGACTGGTGACCGACGCCGGCGAGATATTGGGCGCGAAGCTCGCTATGGATCTCAAGGCAGCGGTTCCGGACTGGAGCGCCGCCAACCATGGAGCCCGCAGCCTCCGAGACTTCATCGTCACGCATGTTCCAGGAGTGGCTGTCGTGGGCCGCTCCGGCATGGATGTCGTCTACCGCCCGGTGTCCAGTGCGGGTGAGAGCACCGGTGCCGTAGCGACGCCCGCGCTGTCGGGAGATGCGTGGCGCACGTGGGTTAGCCCCAGCAGTCCCTTCGCACTCGCCTTCAACGCGGCAGACGGAAGTGCGATCGTCGTGAAGCGAACCGACGAGGTGCCCAACGGCCACGTGCTTGTTGAGCCCGCGACCGTGCAGGAGCACCGAGCGATCGCGGGCGACTTCCTTAGCCGAGCACCTGAATCAGCCCTGCAGTCACTGAAGGATATCGTCGCATCGCCGGAGCAGCACTGGTGGCGTCGTTGGCTGACCGAGATGGAGAAGCTCGGCCAGTTGTCCGCGTGGAACGCCTTTCGCCATGACCGACTTCGCGAACTCCTGAAGACTCGCCTCGAGGAAGCAGGTGTCGCCCGGCCGGTTCTAGAGGCAGCGGCGGGCGCGGTTGTGCAAGGACGCCGTTCCCGCCAACGAGAGGCGCGTGTCAAGGAACCTAGGAACGATGGCGGGGTTCGGGCGCTCGTAGTGTCGGTCGTTGGCAGAATGAGCGACGAAGAACTCCGGGACCTCAGACTTCCCGTCGGGTTGGTCCTGGATGTCCTGAACGAGAAGAAGCCGTAGCGCGAACCTCAAGTGGGGCGCGCCATGCGTTTTCTCGTCATCTACCAAGACTTCTCAAAGCCGGCTCAGGAACTCGTCGACCGACTCTACGTCGACGACGTGCAGGTTCTTCTCGTCAAGAAGGGCGAACGTGAGCCGAGTGCTGAGTTCCTGAAGGTGCTCGAACAGCACCCGAATGCTCCAACGGCAGTCTGCCAGGTCGTCCGGACCTTCAAGAAAAGCATCGAGGCGGTGCTCGACATCCAGTACGTCGCGAAGAAATTTCGAGTTGATGACCAGCAACTTGCGAACTGGATCCTCCCTGTAGATGCCGAGACGATCGCCATCGTCGCTCCCAGCAAGGCTCTGGCAGCGGCCGTGCAGCGTGCCGAGCACCTAGTGGTTGCCGATGGTGCCCTCCGTCACGCCGATGAACTCGCCCCTCACCGATGGAAGTTCGCTAATCTCTCGGCCTCACTCCTGGCGCGGTATGCCGATGGGGAGGATCTCGGACCTCTCCGAAACTGGCGACAGGCCCATGGAGTGGATTTCGCTGCGAACGGGCGTGTTCGGTACAGCTACTTGATCTCAGCGAACGGCGCGGATGTCGAGGGAAGCACGGAGTGGCATCTGAAGGAGGGGGACAACACCACGCGCGAGAGCGCTGCCAGGATCTACTTCGAGCGGGTTGAGGTGGGCGGTCGCGTGAAGATATGCATCTTCTACGTTGGCCCACACCCGAGTGACGGAAACTACTCTGTATGCATCGACTGCGACGACGGCTAATGCGGCAAGTTGCTACTGCACCAGCTCGAAGAAGTCGTAGGTCAGCGTCACCGACTCGATGACGTTCTCGTCGCTCTCGTTGTCCCAGTCGCCGGCGACGAACTTCACCGGCCAGGCGCGCGAGAGCGACCAGCGGCGCAGCGTGGTGCCGTCGCGGTCCTGCTGCACGATGTCGAGGTTGCGCTTGTAGTTGACGTCGGTGAGGCCGAGGCCGCTCGAGGTGATCGCCACGTCCTGGAACCAGTCGAAGAGGTCGCGGTCCTGGGTGGCGCCGCGCTCGAGCGTGACGTCGGCGAAGGTCAGGCGGCCGGGGCTCTTGTTCGGGATGAGCGAGCCGCCCTCGAAGTACTGGACGTTCGCGACCTCGACCGAGAGCTCGCTGCACTTCTGGAAGCCCGCGTGGCCGACGTCGTCGATCTCGACGATGAACTTGAACTTCTTGTGGAAGCTGCGGGGGTTGCCGATGACGGTCATGGGTCGTCCTCCTTACGCGCCCGCAGCCGCCAGCTCGGCCTCGAGGGCCCGCGTGTCCTGGCTGATGCGGAGGATGATGAACTCGGCGGGCTTGTTCGTGGCGAGCCCCACCCGGGCGATGAGCTTGCCGGCGAAGATCACCGTCGGCGTGTTGAGCGTGTCCGAGACGTCGACGAAGAACGCCTTGTCCGGCTCGCGGCTGCGGAAGGCGCCGTTGTTCATCTGCGTGAGCAGGAACGCGGTGATGGTCCGGCGTACCTGGGCGCGCAGGCCTTCGGTGTTGTTCTTGTGCCGCGCGAACTGGAGGCCCTGCTTGAGCGAGCGCTCGATGAAGCTGACGCCGCGGCGCTCGGCGACGTAGGGGAAGTTGCCGTCGCCCTTGAGCGTGCGCGAGCCGTCGATGTACCGCGGCAGGCCGGGCCCGGTGGTCAGCGGGTTGATGCGCTTCGGGTACACGAGGTCGCGCTTGCGCTCCTCGAGCACCTCGTCGGTCTCGAAGCCGAGCACGCCGAACATGCGCCCTTTGTCGATGCCGGCCGGCGGGTCGTACACGCCGCCCGGGCGCCCGCCGTCGGTCCGCGAGAAGACGCCGGCGATGATGCCCGAGGGCGCCACGACAAGCTGATCGCTCGACCCGAACACGCTGCGCGAGGGGTTGAGCACCTTCACGCGCGGCCAGTAGATCGCGGCGTGCTCGCTGAGGTTCCCGAGCGCGGCGGTGTTCAGCACGTAGTCGACGATGCCCGTTGCGCCGAGACCGGCCGGCGGGTCGAGGATGGCGAACACCAGGCCCTCTCGCGGGCCCTCGCAGTAGGCGACCATCGCGTTGTGCACCGCCGCGGTGGCGCGCCCGGGGACCAGCAAGAGGCTCAGGTCCTGGATGGTGTCGAGCGCGCGGAGGCCGGTCTTGCCGACCTCCGAGCCGATGAAGTCGTTGTCGCTCAGGCCCGTGAGGCCGTCGTCGCCAGCGGCGAGCCCGGCCGTCTGCACGCCGAGCGCGGGCGCGCCGGGCAGCGCGAGGTCGGTCACGCGCACGAGCGCCGAGCCGCCCCGCGGCGCGTTGATCACCGCCTCGACGTGGCGGGCGGCGCCGGGCGTCATCGTCAGGTCCGTGAAGACCTCGCGGTAGACGCCGTCCTCGACGACCGCGACGTCGAAGGTCCCGGCCTCGCCGCTCGTCGGCGGGCGCACCTCGACCTCGAGGCGGTTCGCGTAGGCGCCCGGATCCTTGCCCTCGACCAGGAGCGCCGCCGCGGCGCCGCCGTCGCTGCCGCTGTGGGCGGCGTTGTCGAGGCCGAGCCGCTCGTCGAGGGTGGACTCGGGCTGCACCTGCAGGGAGGCGAGCGCGCCGGTGCTCACGGTGCGGAGCCGGAGCGCGCCCGCGACGACGTCCACGACGAGCCCGGGGATCGCGGCCGCGACGATGCCCGCGAGCACGTCGGGCGTGACCTCGGCGGACATCGCGACGTTGCCACCGCCGAGCACCTCGCCGGCCGGGAACGCCAGGACCACGTTCGCGTCGCCGCCCGTGACCTCGAGCGCGACGTCGGTGCCGCCGAGGTCGGTGCGGATCCGCAGCTGCCCCGCGTCCACGCTGACGCTGACGAGCGAGAGCTGCGCGTTCATGCGCGCGGCCACCTCCTCGACGCTCTGATCGGCGGCGTCGAAGGTGACGGTCTGGTCCATGCCCATCACGCGCAGCTCGAGCGCCTCGCCGCCGGCGAACCCGGTCGGGAACACGCCCGCGCTCACGAGCTCGGCCCGCGTCGCGACGACGGTCGCCGTCACCGGCGCCCCGCCGTCGGCGGCCACCACGAGGGTGTCGCCGTCCTGGACGAACACGCGGCCCACCGGCGCGCCGAGCAGCTCGGCCGGGGTCGGGGCCGCGGCGTCGGCCAGCAGCGTCGCCGAGCCGCGCAGGGCGGTCTGGCTCAGCGGGTCCTGCACGTCGCCGTAGTGGACGGTGCGCACGACCCAGAGCTGGGTGCCACCGTTCTCGAAGAAGCCCATCGCGGCGAGTGCGAGGTCGGAGTCGGGCGTGAAGCCGCCGAAGGTCGCCTCGAACTCCTCGAGCGACGAGCAGAGCACGGGGACGCCGATGGGGCCGCGCTCGGTGAGGCCGACAGCGCCGGCGACGGAGGTGGGCACCGAGGGGATCCCGCGGACGCGCGGCTCCTCCTCGACGACGACGACCTTGGACGAAAGCAGCTGGGCGCTCATCGGGACTCTCCTCGCTTGCGGCGAGCCTTCTTCGACGCCGGGGCGTCGGGCTCGCGCGGCTCGTTCGAGCTGGGCTTGGTGGGGGTGTGGCGGACCTCGAGGTCGCCGCGCCGCGCGAGCGCACGCACCTCGGCGGCGCCGAGCAGCGCGTCGGGCAGGTCGGTGAGGGCCTGGCCCGCGGGCAGCGTGATCGAGCCGGCGACGCGCCGCGGGGGCCGGCCGGGGAGCGTCAGGCAGGAGCAGCGCGCAGCCGTGCACACCTCGGCGTGCGGCAGGTTGAGGGCGAGGCAGCGGCCGCTGCGGTTGATCAGGGTGAGGCTCACGCGGCACCTCCGTGGGCGACGGTGGAGAGCTCCGCGCCGCCCTCGGCGACCGCCTTGCCGAGGTCCATCGGCAGGCCCTCGTCGAGGTCGAAGCCGCGGACGACGAAGCCGCAGGTGAAGACCCGCACGTCGCCCTGGCCGTGGAGGTTGGTGCGGAAGTCGCCCTCCCGGTCCATCTCCCAACGCACGCGGCCGAGCTCGGGCCGAGCCGGGTCGCGCGGGAGGGCGAGCCAGCGGTTGCGGTTCAGGAACGACGCCACCGAGGCCATGAGGTTGAGGAGCTCGGCGGTGCGGTCGGACGCGGCGGTCAGCGCGAAGGCGAGGTCGACGGTGAACGCCGGGCGGCGGCGCCGGAGCTCGGGTCCGAGGACGCCGGCCACGACGTCCTCGTGCGGCACGTTCGTCGCGTAGAAGCGGCTGTCGCGGACGGTCGGCCCGGACAGCACCAGCGCGGGCAGCTTCGCGAGCGGCACCACGCGCAGCTGGTCGTCGGGCGTGTCGTCGTAGTCGAGCGCCACGGTCATCGTGGTGTTCTCGGCGACCTGCGCCTTGAGCATCCGCAGCAGCGCGCGGACCAGCCGCGTGACGGTCGCCTCCGCGACGAGCGGGCCGCGGACGAAGCGGTAGGCGCCCGGCAGCGTGGCGAGCTCGCCCGACACCGGGACGCCGGCCGCGTCGAGGTTCTCGACGACGACCGGGACCAGGGCCTCGGGGTGCGCGGGCGTGCGGACGTCGGCGATCGACACGCCGCCCTCCACGCGGACCGAGACGACCTCGGCCGGGGCCGCGCCGAAGCGCGCCGCGAGCTGCGGCGCGAAGTCGAGGCCGACGAGCCGGACGAGGGCGCCGCCGCTGGTCGGGCCGCTGGCGGGCGTGACGCTGCTCAGGGTCGGCACGGCCATCACACCCCTCCCATGCCGCTGTGCGCGGCCACGCGGGCGAGGAAGCGCCGCTGCGCGCCCGGCTTGAAGCGCTCGAAGGCGGGCCGCAGGAAGGGCCGCGCGGGCACCTGCACAACGACCACGCCAGCGCCGCCGCCCCCGCCGGCGCCGATGGGCTCGCCGGCCTCGCGGAGCACCGCGAAGACGAAGCGCCGCATGGCGTCGGTCATCGGGATCACGATCGGCGCGGAGCCGAACTCCTGGATCTCGGCGACGTTGGCGAGGCTCTGCCCGTCCTTGCCGCGGGCGGTGCGAGGCACGCCGACGAAGGCCTCGTCGCCGCGGACGATGGTGGCGACGCCGTTGCGCAGGTCGGCCCGGACGATGAGCGACTTGCTCCCGCCGAAGCCCTTGAGGCGGCGCGCCGCCAGCGTGGTCTCCTTGGGCGGCGCCAGCGGGGAGCCGCCGGGCGCCTGGCGGGTGAGCCCCTGGACGATCTCGCGGCGCAGCGCCTCGGCCTCCTGCCGCAGCGCGAGGCCGATCGCGGCCCTCAGCCGGAGCGGCCCCGCGGCGAGCAGCGCCCGGGCACGGCGCCAGTCGCCGGTCTTGGTCACCGCCGTCACGCCGCACCTCGGTGCTCGAGCTCGGGCGCGTGCTCGCGCAGCCAGGCGATCGCGAACTTGGCGGCGGGTGTGATGATGCCGCCGGCCTTCACCGTGCGCGCCGCGGCGACGAGCGTGGTCTCGGCGACGTCGATGTCGGCGTCGCGCACCCCGTAGCTGCGCAGGCGCTCGGCGAGCTCGCGCGGGCTCGGGAGCTGGCCCGTGTGCCAGTGGTGCAGCTCGAGGTTGCAGCGGTAGGCGTCGGCCTCGTAGGCGGCGCGCGCCGCCGGACTCGCGAGGTAGCGCAGCGAGAAGGTCACCGCCCCGTCGCGCACGAGCTGCTCGACGTGCTGGTGCTCGTGCACGCAGATCACGATCTGGCTCCACAGGCTGTGCCGCGGGGTGGGCGTGCCCGGCGTGAAGGGCACGTAGATGCGGCGCCCGATGGTGGTCGTGAAGCGCTCGAGGAACGTGGGCTGGTCGAGCACGCCCATGCGCTCGAGGAACCAGCCGACGAGCTTCATCTCGGCCGCGCTCGACTTGTCGATGATGCGCGTGCCGTAGCGGGCGCGCATGGCGTCCCAGAGCGCGGTGACGTGCGCGGGGGTGGGCTGGGCGGCCATGGTCACTCCCCCTCCGCCGGGCAGGCGTCGGCCGCCGGCAGGCAGGCGTGCCCGGCCGGGCCGAGCTCGTCGGCGGGCACGGGGCAGCACGTCCAGAGGGGCTCCTCGTCGCCGGAGACCGCGGCGCAGTCCTCCGCGAGGTCCCACTGGCCGTCCGCGTCGCAGACCTCGACCAGCGTGCCGGTGCAGCGGGTCTCGTTCGGGGTGCAGACGGCGAAGGGGCCGCACGCGGTGAGCGTGGCGGCGAAGGTGATGGTGGCGAGCAGGTGCTTCATTCGACCCTCGTGGGCGCGAGCTGCCGCGCCTCGAAGGTCACGAGCAGCAGGTTGCGGCGGGGTCGGCCTCGGCCCAACCCGAACCCGCGCGGTTGCGCCTGGGTCACGAAGAGCCCGGGCGGCGTGCGGATGGCCTGGACGAGCAGTCCTCCAAGGTCGTAGAGCCCGGCGAGCCGATCGTTGGGACGGATGAGCGCGTCGCCAGTCGCCGCGTCCACGAGGCCGAGCCGCTCGAGGTCGCGGAAGTGGAACACGAGGCTCAGGTCCGAGCGGGGCGAGTCGCCGCTGGCGAGCAGGCGCAGGTCCTCGAAGACCCTGGGCTCGACCTGGCACGGCACGCGGATGGGCGGCAGCTCGACGCGCTCGCGCTCGGCGACGCCGTCCCCGTCGCGATCGACGAGCACCGGCTCCTTGAAGTCGAGGTCGAAGCCCGAGACGAGCGGGTCCGGGCCGTCCGGATCGCCCGCGGCCATCGCCGCCGTGTCCAGGCGGCGGAGCTCGGCCAGGAACGGGAAGATGAGCCGGCCGCGCATCAGGCCGCTCCCAGCGGCGCCGGGCGCCGGTAGCGGAGCAGGACGGCGTCGAGCTCGGGGTCGCCGAACGGGCCCGCGGAGGCGCCGGGCGCGGCGAGCTTGTAGCTCTGGTCGCGGGTGCGCTCCTCGACGACGCGCCAGCGGTTGCGGGCGTCGAAGCCCGCGTCGTCGGCGAGCGGCGCGAGCCAGCGCAGCACGAGCAGCGCGCAGGCCCGGCGAATCGGCGCGGGGACGCGGCCTTCGGGCGTCCCGTCCGGCTCGGTGTAGCCGAAGCGGCCGGCGGCGATCACGTTGCCCCGCCCGCGCGGGAACACGCCGTAGCGCCTGGTGAGGCGCGGCGCGTCGAAGCCGGGCTGGACCGGGGCGCCGACGATGACGAGGTCGGCCGGATCGAGCGACGCCGGCGCGCCGCCCACGACGAGCTCGTCGAGCCGGATGAGCGGGACGGGCAGCTCCAGCGTGGGCGCGCCGCGGCCGTCGAGCACGAGCTGGGCGTCGCGGGGCTCGAAGAACCAGCCCGTGACGCGGTCGATCTCGGCGGTGGCGGCCTCGATGAGCGCGGCGAGGCGCGCGTCGTCGGCCTGCGCGACCGTCACGCCCTCGGCGCGCAGCTCGGCGACGGTCGCGTACACGGCGGCGCCTACTTGGAGCGGGCGCCGCGGCGGCTCCCGCCGGCCGGCGGCTCGAGGTCGTCGGTGGTGACCGCGGGCGCCTCGGGGGTCGCGACGGAGGCCTCGGTGGCCTTCTTGCGCGTGGTCGCGGCGGCCTCGTGCTCGGCGTCGAGCGCCTGGGCCTCGGCCTCGGTGCACACGTCGAAGGCGAGCGGCGCGTGCTTGTCGCCCGGCACCTGCCGCACGCCGCGGAGGTACTCGGCGACCTCCTTGTCGACGCGGTACCAGCCGCGCTCCTCGTAGAACTTGATGCCGCGGTACGTGAAGCGGCGCAGCACGCAGCCGCGGCGCGGGTCGTAGGGCTTGAGTCGAACCAGCAGGGTCTGCATCGGTCAGTCCTCCCTTGCAGCTCAGAGCTGGACGTTGATGGCCTTGGCGACCCCGGGCTCCTCTGCGAACTTCACGTCGAAGCGGAGCGTGGCCACGATCTTGAGCGTCCCCTCCGAGATGTCGCGCGCCGACTCGACGCGGATGTTCCGCCAGATGCCGACGTGGATGTTCTTCGGGTTGCACAGCAGGATGACCGTCTGGTCGCTGCCGGCGCCGAGGTTCTCGGGGAAGAGCGGGATCGGCTGGAGCGGGACGCCCGAGTAGAGCACCGGGGTGTCGCCCTCGAGCAGCCGGTCGCCGACCGCCGTCGCCCGCTCGGCGAGCGTGTTCCGGTAGTCGAGGTCGGCGTCGACGCTCGTCATGAAGCGCATCGCCTTCTTGTCGCGCAGGTGCTCGGACGGGATCGTCTTGAGCATGTCGCGCAGGAGGTTCTTCGAGATGGCGGCGCCGCCGGCGTCGACGACGTTGCTCGTGGCCTGCTTGAGCGCGCCGTCCATCACCGCGAGGAAGGGATCGGCCGACAGCGTGTCGCCGTTGATCAGGACCTCCTCCATGTCGCGGCTGATGGCCTCGGCCATCATCTCCATGATCGTCTGGCGCAGCTCGCCGCGCTCGATGCTGTCCTCGAGCACCTCGTCGGAGAGGCGCACCTCGGCCTTGAACAGCTTGGCGTCGAGCTCGACCTGCGAGAGGTCCGGGCGCGCTCGG
The DNA here is from genome assembly GCA_964504805.1 of uncultured Myxococcales bacterium. Taxonomy (GTDB): domain Bacteria; phylum Myxococcota; class Myxococcia; order Myxococcales; family Vulgatibacteraceae; genus CAZDGH01. Next base: position 12,568 of record CAZDGH010000075.1, read on the forward strand.
TCGGCGAGCGGCAGCGCGATCGCCTCGGCGCCGGGCCGGAGCACGCGGCTGCCGAACTTGATCTTCGAGAGCTGCTGCTTCGGCGACTGCATCGGCACGACGGTCGCCAGCCGCATCAGCGGCGAGTCCTTGATGAGCAGGCGCATGAACTTCTGCGCCTGCGCCGGCTTGAGGATGCCTCCGCCGGCGGTGAGGTCCGCGAGGGCCAGGTCGGCCTTCTGCAGGATGGTGCGGTTGTCGGTGTAGCTCATGGGCGGGGGCTCCTTACAGGTCGTGGAAGGAGACCGCCTTGTCGACGCTCTCCCGGTCCATCGGGTGGTTGAGGTCCATCGGCCACCCGACCTCCTCGGGCTCGGCCTTGCGCACGCGCTCGGTGCTGGGCGCGCTGTTGGGCAGGCCGAACTGCTTCTCGACCCGGGCCAGGCGCTGCTGCTGCTCCTTCACCGTCTCGGCGAGGGCGCGGAACGACTCGGTCATCGCGGCGAGGCTCGCCGTGAGCTCCTGCGGCAGCGCCGGCGCCTTCGGGGCCTCGGGCGGCGGGGGCTCCGGTGCGGGCGTGGGCTTCGCGGCCGTCAGGCTGGCGAGCTGCGCGAGGGCCTCCCGCGCCGCGGCGAGGTGCGCCTCGAACGTGGGCTCGCTGTTGTCCTCACCGCCCGCTGCGTCTCCGGCCTCGGCGCTCGCCTCGGCAGGCGCGACGCCGGCCCTCGCGAGCAGGGCCTCGGCCGTCGCCTTGAGCTCGGCCGCGAGCGGCGCGAGCCGGGCGTCGGCCGCGTCGGCGCCGAGCGACCCGAGCAGCTCCACCGTGCTGGTCAGCCCCTCGAGGGCCGCGACGGCGGTGGTGAGCAGCGGGTCGGCGCTGGATCCGGGGGCGTCGTTGGGAGCGGCGTCGGTCTCCTCGGCCGCGGCCGCGTCGTTCAGGTCGCCGGCCTCCTCGGCGGCGTCGGTGTCGGTCTGGGTGTCGGCCATGGGCGTGTCCCTCTTCACGATGAGAAAGCGGTGCTCGTTGGCGGCGCGGTCCACGAGCGAGACCTCCTCGACGACGATGTCGAGCAGGCGGTTGACGGGGCGGTCGGCCTTGCGTCGCGGGGTCATGCGGCCTCCGAGTCGGCGGCCGGCGGCTCGCCCTCGGGCGCGTCGGCGGCCGGCTCGGCGCGCGCGGGCTCGGGCACGCGGCGGGCGGAGCCGCCGATCGAGAAGCCGGTCAGCTCGCCGGCGCGCACGCGCTCCCAGAGCTCGTCCGACTGCACGCGCACCGCGAGCAGCCACGTGCCCTTGGGCACCGCCACGTCGCCGACCTGGAGGTCGACCGGCGCGAGGTAGCTCTCGAGCACCTTGACCTGATCGTTGACGCGGAGCTGGTGCATCAGGCCCAGCCCGCCGAACTCCTCCATGAAGCGGTGGGCGGCCTGGCGGACCTCCTCGTGGGAGTACACGTCGCCCTGCGCGTCGACGCGCTCGGGGACGAGGACCACGCCGAGCACGTAGCGCTCGTCGTCGGGATCGAGGTCCTTGAGGAGCGGGCAGACCTTCTCGATGGGCGGCGCGGACGGCGTCTCGGCCGCGGGCTCCCAGTCCTCGAGCCAGGCGTGGGCGTCCGCGTGCTTCTCGACGAACTTGTAGTTCGCGACGAGCAGCTGGGTGAGCACCGAGGGCCCGCCGACGCCGCGCATCGCCCCGATGGTCCGCGGCGTGCGGATGCGCTTGATGTGGAAGCCGGCGTCCTTGAGGAGCCCGGGGAGCTTGCCCCGGACGCCGTAGGTCATGAGCCACTTGCCCTCGAGCGCCTTGAGCACCTCGAAGAAGCGCTCCTCGTCGAACTCGGACTCGCCGACGTCGACGTTGTAGCCGGGGTACGGCGGGTCGAGGAAGAAAACCGTGTCGGCCCCGTCGTAGCGGCGGACCACCGGCGCGTAGTCGCCCGAGTAGACCTTCACCTTGGCGAGCCGCGGCGCGTGCTGCTCGAGCCGCGCGATGGTCTTCGCCTCGATGCCCTGCACGTTCGGGCTGAAGGTCCGCCCGCGCATCTTCCCGTAGGAGAAGTGGGTCAGGTACAGGAAGCGGTGCAGCTGCTCGAGCTCGCCGCGGGGCTGCGCGTCGAGGAGCTTCTTGAAGGTCGCCTCGTCGCCGGTCCACGACATGGACCGCAGCGCCGCGAGCTTCTTGGGCGTGAGCTTCTGGATGGTCTGGTACGCCTTGGCGATCTCGGCGTCGGCGTCGTTGATGACCTCGACGTCGGCGGGCTCCTTCTCGAAGAGCACCGCGGCCGAGCCGGCGAAGGGCTCGACGTACACGCGGTGCTTCGGCAGCAGCTTCACGAGCCGCGGCGCGAGCCGCTTCTTGCCCGCGGGCGAGCCCCAGATGGTCTTCTCCACCGGCGCGGGCGCGAGCGCGTGGAGCAGCTCGCGGGCGCGGCCGAGGGCGGCCTCGACGCGATCAGCCATGGCGCAGCCGCTCGGGATCGCGGCCCCACGCCGGCTCGCTCGCTTCGCCCGCGGCCATGTCGCGCGGCCAGCCGTCCTCGGGCTGGTGCGGGTCCCGCTTCTCGGCCGCGGTCGCCGACGGCGGCGTGGGCGCGACCGCCGCACGGATCGCGGCGGCGAGCTCCGCCAGGGCGCGCGCGGAGTCGGCGGGCACGGGCGCGTCGCCGGCCGCGGCGAGCTTGTCCACCAGCGCGGTGAGCCGGCCGCCGAGCGCCTTGATCGACGCCGCGACCTCGCGGGCCGTCGGTGCGGTGGCTTTGGACGATGTGCTCATGCGCTGCTCCCGTGCGGTGGCGGTTCGGGGGCCGGGGGCCTCCACGGGAGTAGAGCCAGCGCTGGTTTTCAGTGGGACACGGGGTCGCGCGCGCCGGGGATTAGTCGGCGGGCAGCGTCGTGGTGCGGCAGAGGCCGTGGTACGGCGGGAAGCTGACGCCAAGGTCCATGAGCTCGCGGTTGCTGACGCTCCGGCCGTGGTCGCCGCGGTCGTCCCGGGCGCCGAAGCCCGAGCGCGTGACCTCGACGATCGGGGTCCGCACGCCGCCGCGGTCGACGTAGAGCACGCGGTGGCCGGAGGCCGCGTCGGTCGCCTCGCGCACCCACGGCTGCGCCCGCTTCACGTCCTCGGGGGCGTCGAGCCGGTCGAGGGCGTCGAAGCGGCGCAGCGCGTCGCCGACCTCGAAGACCTTCCCGTGCAGGTAGCGGCAGATCTCGGTGGTCCGCTCGTCGAGGACGGCCTCGATGAGGTAGCGCGCGATGCCGGCCTCGGCGTAGCTGCTGAGCTGCGCGTAGCTGCGCCCGTTGCCGACGAAGGCGCCGGCCACGACGTCCCAGTAGAACGCGGACCGCCCGGCGAGGGCGTCCTGCGCCGCGGCCTGGAGCGCGGCGGAGAGGTCGTCGCGGCCGAGCCCCGCCTCGAGCCCCTCGGCGACGATGCGCCGCGCCTCCGCGCCGAAGCCCTCGACCCGGCGGCCCAGCTCGTCGGTGACGAAGTTGACCTGGGCCCGGGTCACGTGCGCGGCGATGCGCCGGTCGACCGCGTTGAGCTCCGCGCCGATGGCGAGCCCCTGCACGCGGCGCCCGTGGCTGCGGGTCGCCGAGATGACCTCGTCGGCGGCGGGGCCGAGGGTGGCCTGGATGCGCGCGGGGATGAGCGCCGTCGCGCGTCCGGCCGCGTTCATGGCCTCGGAGACCAGGCGCCGCCGCTGCTCCGGCGTCGTGCGCCGCCAGTCGATGTCGAGCACACGCACGGCCTCTCGCACGGCGTCGCGCTCGGGCCGCGACGCCTGGCGGCGCAGCTCGGCCGCGAGCGACGCGACTGCGCGATCGAAGCCGCGCGGGGAGCCGAGGTCCATCGCCTTCGCGACGGGCTCGTGGAGCAGCTCGGCGGCGAGGGCGTCCGCCACCCGCCGCGCCCGGGCCACGACGGCGAGCGCGTCAGCGGTATCGCACGTTCCGCACATCGGGCCCCTCCTCGAGCTCCGCGACCGAGTCGGTCACGTGGAGTGTCACGTTGCAGAACACGCAGCGGACCGGCGCCGAGAAGCTGACCTGCTCGCCGTCCTCGGCCTCAGTGATGACCTGGCCCTGGTGCTGGTGGAACACGGCGTTGACGAAGCCGCAGCGCGGGCAGCACAGGTGGTAGGCGATGAGGAGCTGCCGGCGGTCCTGGGAGACGCGGCGCAGCTCGCCGCGGTCCAGGCGGCACGGCCGCTTCGCGACGACCCGGAGCGGCTGGCTCATCGGGCACCTCCGACGAGGATGGGCGTCCGTGCGCGCGCGCGGACCTCGACGCCCTCGGCGGTCGGCCGCATCAGCACGTCGTGCGAGGCGGCGCACCGATCGCAGAGCGCGAACACGAGCTGCCCGTCGCGCCACAGGGTGGTGGCCTCGTCGAGGCCCGCGTGCCGTGTGCACATCCGGCAGGCGATCACGCCGCGCTCGGCGTCGAGTTGGGCCTGCCGCGCCCACGCCCGTGAGAGCTCAGCCGGCGTCATCGCGCGCCTCCGGCTCGAACCAGGTGTCGAACTCCTCGCGCGGGACGGGCACCCGCTCGGCGCCCTCCTCGAGGTAGCGGCGGGCCAGGTCGACGCGGCGGTCGGCGAGCCGCGCCTCCTCCGACGCAAGCTCCTCGCGCAGCGTGAGCAGGCGGCGCGCGTCGTCGAGGAGCGAGCCCTTCGCGGTGCGGGCGCACAGGTCCTCGACGCCGGTCTGGATGCCCGCGAGCGTCAGCGTGATGGGCCGCTTGGTCCAGTCGTCGCCGATCTTGCGAAACTCGCGGTTGAAGATGTCGCCCGCGAGGAAGCGCCCCTCCTCGGGCGTGAGCACGCCGACGCGCACGAGCTTCTCGACCATCGCCGTCATCCGCTCCGGGTCGCGCGTGACCGGAGTCTGCGAGCGGAACCGCCAGAAGCGGATGCCCATGTCGGCGAGCAGCTTGCGGTTGATGAGGTAGTCGAACTCGTCGCGCTCGGGCTGGA
>CAZDGH010000076.1:0-17494 GCA_964504805.1 uncultured Myxococcales bacterium
GCGGCCGCGATCCTCGGGCGCGAGCGCGACGAAGCGGATCCCGAGCGCGAGCGCGCGGCCGCCGTCGACGTGGCGCCAGCGCACCTCGCCGCGGGCGGAGAGCGAGCCCGCGCCGGGGAGCTCGTGGGCGAGCTCGAGCTCGTCGCCCTCGGCGGGGCCGTCGTCGCCGCGGCCGAGCACCGCGGTGAGGCCGAGGCCCTGCGAGGAGAGGTTCACCGCGAACGCGGCGGCGAGGGCGGGACGGCTCGTCACCGCGGCGCAGACGACGAGGCGCTCCTCCCGCGGCACCGGGCTCCGGAGCGGGGCGAGGAGGGCGGTGGCGGGCTTCAGCGGTGAAGCGTCCACGTCGTCTCCGAAGTCCGGGTCGCAAACCCGTAGATTGTCTAGCACTCCTAAAGATGAAAGCGCCAGGCCGCTTCGGATCCGACGGCTTGACGCCGATCAATCGCGAGCCATTCCCGGACCTTACGGGTTGGCATCGGCGCTGCTTGGGGGATCTCCCGCAACCGGGAGGGCACACCATGCACGGGGTCCGGCTGATCGGGGCGGGGAAGTTCCTGCCGAAAAGGGTGGTGACGAACGAGCGGCTCGTCCGCGCCATCCCGGGCTGGCCGGCGGCGCGGATCGAGGAGAAGACCGGCATCCGCGAGCGCCGCTACCTCTGGGACTTCGACGAGAAGGAGGGCCGCGCCCTGATCCCGCCGGAGGACGACGCGATCTACCCGCGGACCAACACGGACATGTGCGAGGTGGCGCTGCGCGAGGCGCTGACGATGTCCGCGCTGCCGGCGAGCGCCCTCGACGCGATCTTCGTCGTCACCGTCTCGCCCGACGAGCTGAACTTCTGCCACGACGCCATCGGCCTCCACGATCGGCTCGGCTGCCGCGACGACGCCTACGCCCTCGTCGTCGACTCCGGCTGCGGCGGCGGTCTCTACCTCGTCGACATGGCGGTGCGGGCGATCCGCAGCGGCGCCCTCGGCACCGTGGCCATCGTCGGCTCCACCCTGACGTCGGCGTACCTCGACCGCGAGGTCTTCACCTCGGAGCTGCCGGGGAAGAAGGGCATCAACGCCTTCCTCTCGATGTACCTGTTCGGCGACGGCGCCGGCGCGGTGATCCTGCGCCGCGACACCGTGCGCGAGCTCGGGGTCGTCGCCACCACCGGCCGCACCGTGCCGGGCACGCTCGTCACCCGGCGCGGCGGCGGCGCGATGTGCCCGCCGCACCCGGGCCGCGCCACGCCGGCGGACCACGCGTACATCGTCGACGGCCCCGAGGTGGCGCGCGCGTACCCGGCGCACATGGAGCGGGTCATCCGCTCGCTGTGGGAGGCGGCGCCGGAGGTCTCCGATCGGATCGAGCGCTACTACCTGCACCAGTCGAACAAGCGGCTCCTCGAGGGGCTCGTCGACCAGCTCGGCATCCCGAAGGACAAGGTCCCGGTCCACGTGGACCGCTACGGCAACACGTCCGCGGCGAGCACGTTCGTGGCGCTCGCCGAGGATCTCGAGGCCGGCCGGGTGCAGCTCGGCACCGGCACGCCGGTGATGTTCGCGGCGGTCGGCGCCGGCGTCCACGCGGGCGGCCAGGTGGTGAGGCTCTAGTGGAAGCGGCCGCCCGACTGCCCCGCGATCCCGACGAGCGCTTCCGCTGGGAGCTCAACGCCCGGCTCGCCGCGACCACGCCGAAGGACCAGGCCCGCGGGATGTTCTTCAACGGCTGCGTCAACGCCGTGCGGCGGCACGCCGGCGAGGCGGCGGCGGCCGGGCTCTCGAGCCAGAAGTGGGTCGACATCTTCAACTACCCGGTCTCGGACTTCCTGGTGATGGCCTGGCCGGCGATCGACCGGCTCTCGCCGCTCTGCGGCGGCCGCGAGGGCGCGCTCCGCCGCCTCGGCCGGCAGGCGGTGGACGACTTCCTCGGCTCGATGACCGGCAAGACGCTGCTCGGCCTCGTCGGCCGCGAGCCGCGGCGGCTCCTGAGCTCGACGCCGGCGTCGTACCGCGCCGCGCTCAGCTACGGCGAGCGCCGGCTCGAGTTCACCGGCGAGAAGTCGGCGCGGCTCGTGGTCGTGCGCGACTTCATGCCGGCCGCGTACCACGAGGGCGTGCTCGCGGCGGCGGTCGAGGCCACCGGCGGCCGCAACGTGAAGGTGACCTCGAAGTCGACCGGGCTGCTCGACGCGACGTACGAGATCCACTGGGAGTGAAGGAGACCGCCATGCGGAACGCCACCCTCGCCGCCGTCCTCTGCCTCGCCCTCCCGTCGCTCGCCGCCGCGGAGCGGACGCTCGTCGTGCGCACCCAGGAGGATCCGTCCACCTTCGACCCGTCGGCGTGCGCCGGCGCGCCGTTCACGCCGAACCTCGTCCTCGGCGCCGAGGTCTACTCGATCGAGACGCGGCGGCGGACCGGCGAGGTGACCGACGACACCCGGCGCCACGTCGGCGTCGCCTCGGCCTGCGGGCAGATCACCGACCTCGCCTTCCCCGCCGGCTCGCTCCACCCGTTCATGATCCGCTTCTCGCTCGAGGACGGCGACTACACCGCGGTCGGCGCCTGCCAGATCGTCTCGAACGACGTGCCGACCCGGGGCCTCGTGCTCACCGGGTGCTCGCTGCGGATCACCTCGGCGCCGGCCGGCGTCGCCGGCGGCTCGATGGTCAGCTCGAGCGTGTTCAACCCGGCGCGGCTCGCGGGCTTCGCCACCGGCTCGTACTGGACGATCCACCTCTACGAGGACCCGGCGGCGGAGCCCGAGTGCGCCGAGCACGGCCGGCGCCATCGCCACGGCCACGACGACTAGTGGCGGTCGGCGGGCGGCTCGCCCTTCGCCGTCGGCACCACCAGCCAGCCGAGCTTCGAGAGCTTCAGCTCGTCGACGCCCTGCCCCAGCTGCGGGAAGGCGAGGCCGCCGGCCGTCCACTCCGGCACGAACAGGATCGGCTTGGCGGCGCCGTCGTAGCCGAGCTGCACGAGCAGGTCGCGCGCGAACGTCTTGCAGCGCTTCTCGCAGCAGAAGAACTCCTCCTCGACGCGGTAGAGACCCTCGGCGAGGAGCGGCCGGAGGGACTTCGCGCTCGCGGCGTCGGGGAGGGTCACGCCCTTCTTCCCGAAGACGGCGCGGTTCGCCTGCCAGGCGTCGGGCAGGTAGAGGCCGGGGCCGGGATCGCCGTGGTCGTGGAAGTAGACGAGGCGGCCGGCGGGGATCGGGCCGATCGCGGCGGTGGTGCGGTAGAGGCCGCAGGGCGGCAGGGGTTCGCTCATGGCGGGCGGAGCGTAGGGGCGAGCGGGCTTCGGCGCTACTGCGGGGCGGTCCGTGCGGCTGGTGCGGGCTCGGGAGCGCGGGGGGCGCCCGCGGATGGTGCGCCGTGCCTGCCACGCCCCGGGGTTCGCATGCGCCCGGCCAGAAAGGCACGTCCTCTGCTTGCCTGGCGTCTTCTGCTCTTACTGTCCGGCTCGCATGCGACCCCGGGGCGGGCGCGAAGACCGTGGGGGGCCGCGGGCTCGAACGGGACCGGCAGCGGACGGGACTGCGTTCGCGAGCGAGCGGTCCCCTGGGACCTCGGAGCGGAGAGGCATCGCGTTCGCGGTCTTGGCGTCGTCCTGGCGTGGCGCTCGATCCTGCTCGGGGGGGCGGGCTATCGTGCCGCGCCATGAATGCCACTCGGATCCTGGTCGCGGCGTCCGCTGCTGCTTTCTTGTCGATGGGGTGTGGTCCCGCGGAGACGGGGGACTGTGCGGCGCTGGAGCGGCTGGCGTTCGCGCCTTCGCCGGCGTTCGAGGCGGGGAGGCGGGCGTTGCCGGGGGACGAGGTGAGGTGCACGGAGACGCTGGGGACGGGGACGCTTTCGGGGACGTACGTGCGGGCGCGGGACGGGCGGGACCGGCTGACGCTGCGGTACGCGGGGGCGGACCTGGCGACGATCCTGGCGCGGCACAAGGTGGACGCGCCGCTCGGCGGGAGCCTGTCGGGGACGGTGGAGCTCCGGCGCTCGAAGGAGCCGCGGACGACGAACGGGGCGCTCGACCTCTCGGTGGAGGGGTTCTCGCTCGGCGGGGGGCCGCTGCTCGGCGAGTCGATCCCGGCGCTCCGGGCGGGCACGGCGAAGCTCGCGGCGAAGCTCGCGGACGGCGAGCTGGCGCTCGAGTCGCTCACCGCGGACGGGCAGGACCTCTCGGGACAGGCGAAGGGGACGCTGTCGCTCGCGGCCGGCGACGGCTTCCTCCGCGGCAGCCCGCGGCTCGACGGCAAGGTCTCGGTGGCGGCGGCGGCGATCGAGGGCAGCGAGGGAGGGAAGCGGCTCGCCGACGGCTTCTTCGTGGCGCGCGGCGGCAAGCTCGAGGCGCAGCTCTCGATGTCGGGCTCGATGGACGCGCCGAAGCTCCGCGCGCGGGGCAAGGCGCCGCGCCTCGCCGCGGTGAAGCGCCGCGAGAAGGCGCCCAACGAGGAGCAGCTCGCCGACCTCGAGCAGGCGGTGTGGGGCTTCGTCGACCAGGCGGGCACGGGCAGCTACCGCGTGCGGGCGCAGGCGCGCGAGGCGCTGCTCTCGTGGCCGGTGATGCTGGAGAAGGACGGCAAGCCGGAGCGGCGCAAGGACGAGAAGGGGAAGCTCACCGGCGTGCGCCTCGCCAGCGTCCGCGAGAACGGCGTGCTCCAGGCGTTCGGGCTCCGCTCCGGCGACGTCATCGTCGAGGTGAACGGGCGGCCGCTCGACTCCGAGCGCGCCGTCGAGGCGGCGCTCGAGGACGGCGCCACCGCCAGCGAGCTCGAGCTCTCGATCGAGCGGCGCGGACGGCCGGAGACGGTGATCCTGCGGCTCGAGGGCGCGCCGGTCGCCACGGCGGAGAAGTAGCCGTGGACCTCGGCCTCGCCGGCAAGCGCGCGATCGTCACCGGCGGCACCCGCGGGATCGGCCTCGCCACCGCCCGGGCGCTGGCCGCGGAGGGCTGCGCCCTCGGGATCGTCGCCCGCGGCGAGGAGGGCCTCGAGAGGGTCCGCGCCGAGCTCGCCGCGAAGGGCGCCCGGGTGGAGCTCGCCTCCGCCGACGTCACCGACGCCGCCGCCCACGACGCGGCGATCGCGAAGCTGGCGTCGGCGCTCGGCGGCCTCGACCTCGCCGTCGCCAACGCCGGCGGCTCCGCGCCGGGCGCGAGCCTCGAGGCCTCCGACGAGGTGTGGCGGCAGCAGTGGGAGCTGAACTTCATGGCCGCCGCCCGGCTCGTGCGCGCCACCGCGCCGTGGCTCGAGCGGGCCGGCGGCGGCAGCGTCACCATCGTCTCCTCGATCTCGGGCCTCGAGGCGTTCGGCCGCGGGCCCTACGTCGCCGCCAAGGCGGCGCTCCACGGCCTGTGCAAGACCGCCGCGAAGGAAGGCGGCCCGAAGGGCCTCCGGGTGAACTGCGTCGCCCCGGGCTCGGTGCTCTTCCCCGGCGGCTCCTGGGCGAAGCGCTTCGCCGACGAGCCCGCCCGCTACGAGAAGTGGGCCCGGGAAGAGCTGCCGTTCCGCCGCCTCGGCACGCCCGAGGAGGTCGCCGCGGTGATCGCCTTCGTCGCCTCGCCGCGGGCGTCGTGGGTGAGCGGCTCGGTCTGGGTCGTCGACGGCGCGCAGTCGCACTCCTTCTAGCGAGGTCACCCGTGAGCGAAGCGCCCGCACCGCTGCAGTTCGACAAGGCCGAGTTCCAGGAGCCGCAGGCCGGGCTCGCGTGCGCGGTCTGCGCCGCGCCGATCCCGGACGTCTACTTCGCCGCCGGCGGCAAGACGATCTGCGGCAGGTGCCGCGCGGGGCTGCTCGCGTCGTGGGAGGGCGGCTCGCCCGCGGGGCGGGTCGCCAAGGCTGCGGCGTTCGGGCTCGCAGGCGGCCTCGCGGGGGCGGTGGTGTGGTTCGCGGTGCGGCGCCTGTTCAACCTCGAGATCGGCTTCATCGCCATCCTCGTGGGCTGGCTCGTCGGCAAGGGGATGCAGAAGGGCCACGAGGGCCGCGGCGGCCGTGGCTACCAGGTGCTCGGCGTCGCCATCACCTACCTGTGCATCGCCGCGAACTTCGTCCCCGACATCTACCAGGCGTTCGGCGCCGAGGCGGATCCGCTCCCGCCGCCGCTCCGCGCGATCCTGGCGTTCCCGTTCGCGCTCGCGCTGCCGTTCATCGACTTCCAGGTCCTCGGCACGATCATCATCGCCATCGGCCTCTGGGAGGCCTGGCGGCAGAACCGCGAAGGACACCTCGCCATCACCGGGCCGTTCCAGGTGAAGCCCGCCGGCGACGCGGCCGAGGCCGGCGCGCCGCCCGCCGCGTGAGCGCGCCCGCCGCCATCCGGCGCTGCGCGGGCTGCGGGACCGAGCTCGCCCCGTCGCTGCTCGCCTGCCCGTCGTGCAGCCGCCTCGTCCACGCCGAGCGCCTCGCCGCGCTCGCGCGCGACGCCGAGGCCGCCGGCGCCGAAGGACGCGCGGCCGACGCGCTCGCCGCCTGGCGCGGCGCCCTCGAGCTCCTCCCGGCGGGCACCGCGCAGCGCGCGCAGGTCGAGGCGCGCCTGGTCGCGGTCTCGAAGCAGGTCGACGCGTCGGCGCCGTCGAGGCCCGACGGCAAGAGCCACCTCGGCAAGATCCTCGGCGGCCTCGGCGCCGTCGGCCTCCTGCTCTGGAAGCTCAAGGCGGTGGTCGCGCTCGTCCTCGGCAAGGGCAAGCTGCTCCTGCTCGGCCTCACCAAGGTCCAGACGCTCTACTCGATGTTCCTCTTCCTCGGCGTCTACTGGGCGCTGTGGGGCTGGAAGTTCGCCGCCGGCTTCGTCGCCGCGATCTACGTCCACGAGATCGGCCACGTCGCCGCGCTCCGCCGCTACGGGATCCGCGCCAGCGCCCCGATGTTCATCCCGGGCTTCGGCGCCGTGGTCCGCCTCGACCAGTACCCGGCCGACGCCCGGGAGGACGCCCGCGTCGGCCTCGCCGGTCCGGTGTGGGGCGCCGGGGCCGCGGCGGCGTTCTGGGTCGCGGGCGTGGCGCTCGGCTCGCCGCTCCTCCTCGCCGTCGCCAAGGCCGCGGCGTGGATGAACATCTTCAACCTCCTCCCGATCTGGCAGCTCGACGGCGCCCGCGGCTTCCGCGCGCTCTCGAAGCCGCAGCGCTTCCTGGCCGCGGGCGCGCTCTTCGCCGGCTGGCTCCTCACCGGCGAGATGCTCGCCGCGCTCGTCGGCGCCGTCGTCGCCGGCCGCGCCTTCTTCTCGGAGGCGCCCGAGGAGGGCGACCGGATCGCCCTCCTCGAGTTCGCCGGCACCGCCCTCGCGCTGTGCGCGCTGATGGCGGTGGACCCCGGCGTCAGCGGGCCCTGACCTCCCAGCGACCGTCCGCCGCCCGCACGTAGCGCGAGCCCGCCGGGACCTCGCCGTAGAAGAAGACGTCGTGGGCGCCGATCACGCTCACGCCGTCGAAGAGGCCGAGCTCGCCGTCGGTCGCGAGCTCGAGGCCGAGGTCGGCGGCGCGGAGCTCGACCGTCTCGCCGGGGCCGAGCGTCCGGTCCGGCAGGTTCGTCGTCGAGGTCTCTCGCAGGTTGGTGGTCAGGAGCCTGCCGCCGAGGGACATCGCCGTCGCGCCGCGGTTGCCGATCGCCACCGTGCCCTGCTGCGCGTCGACGCTCTCGAGCACGAGGCCGGGCGAGGGCGAGGAGAGGCGCCCGAGCTCGCCGAGCAGGAACGCCCGGCGGCGGGTGACGTAGTCCTTCATCCAGCGCGGTCCGTCGGCGAACTTCTCCGGCATGAAGCCGCGGGTGTCGCGGAAGCGCTCGGGATCCGGCGTCATCACCACGTCGACCGGCTCCACGGTGTGCGGCTCGAGCAGCGCGTACATGGCGTCGATCCGCGCGTACATCAGCTCGACGGTGAAGAGCTCGTCGAGGCTCCGCTCGAGCAGGAGCAGCGCCCGGCCGCGGAGCTCGGGGTGCTGGCCGATGCGGGTGATGAGGTTCGAGAAGATCGGCCGCCAGTCGCGGCCCATGAGCTGGTCCTCGACCCGCTCCCGGTAGCGCAGCTCCACCCAGGTGTCGTGGAGGCTGAAGATGAACAGCGGGTGGTCGGCCGGCGCGACGTCCTCGCCGGTGGTGGCGCCGGGCGTGTAGCGGGTGCTCGAGTTGTTCACGTCCCAGACCACGTAGCTCCACTTCCCGGTGAACCCGTCGAACATCAGGTAGCTCGCCGAGTCCTCGAGCACGTAGTTCGAGATCAGCGCGTCCATGGTCATGGTGCGCAGGAAGCTCTCGAGCTCGAACGACCGGTCGAGCATCGCCGGGAGGTCCGGCTCCGGGACGTGGCTCACCAGCCGCTCGAAGGCGCGCAGCTCGGCGTCTCCCTCGTCCTCGTTGGTCTTCTTCTCCCAGTCGTGCTGGTAGTCGGCGAGCCAGGTCTTGAACTCGCAGTTCTTGCCGCCGCAGCGGTAGATGCTCGGGTCGTCGTCGACGAAGCCGACCCGCCGCGTGTAGCTCTTGTCCGGCGCCTCGAGGTCCAGGTACAGGCCCTGGTAGCGGCCGTTGATGTACAGCTTCACGAACTTCGCCTGCAGCGTGGAGACGTGCATGGCCGCGAGCAGGTCGTAGCCGAGCTTCTCGACCATCATCGTGCAGTCCATCCACTGCGAGAGCAGGTTGAGCTTCCGGCGGCCCTGGAAGGTGACGCCCTCCGGGAACTCGACCCGCCAGCTCCGCCGCGGCCAGAGCCGGGAGCTGTTGCCGCGGATGCGCGCCTCCACCTGCCAGCGCTGGCCCTCGAAGGCGAACTCCGCCGGCTTCTCGGAGGCCTTCAGCGGATCCAGGTCCCACTCGGCGAAGTGGGCCTCGTCGATGAAGAGCTCGTAGGTCTCGAGCGTGGTCTGCAGCGGCGGGAGCTCGAAGGCCCGCGACGGGTCCGGCTCGAGGCGGCTCGGCTGATCCGCCGGTCCGGCGTGGTCGCGCTGCCGCGGCGGCCAGGTCACCGGCCCGTCGTCGACCGCGCCGCTCCCGCCGGCGCCGCCCGCGCCCGGCGCGCCTCCGCCGCCGTCGTCGCCGGGATCCGCCTCGAGGTCCGGCGTCGCGTCGTCGACCATGCAGCCGACCACGATCGCGCCGGCCGCCAGCAGTCCCAGCCACCGCCTCCCGCTGCGCGCCATGCCGCCCCCCTGCAGTCCCACTGCACATGTGCAGGAGATGGCCGCGCCGGGCGCTCGACGGCACCGTCCGGGCAGGAGCCCCGGCGTGGCGTACCGGGACGGTGCCGCGCTCCGAACGTCAGGTTTTCACGGTGGGTGCAGGCCCCGACGGAGCACCGGACCGGGGGCTGCGGGCCGATCCGGGGCGATCGCGCGGGTGGCACGTGGGTTGCCTTGCGGCGCGACCCACGGAGGCAACACCATGGCTCGAAGCACCGCGCTCGTCTACCTCGCGTTCACCCTTCCACCCCCCGCCCCCGCCGCCTGCGGCGACGCCGACGGCGACCCGGCCGGCGGCGGCGGTTCCGGCGGCGGCGGCGGCGGCCCGCCCGATCCCCAGGCGCTCGAGGTCGTCTGCGACGTGACCAGCGCGCTCTGCGAGCGGCAGGTCGCGTGCGGACACCCGATCGTCGACCACACCGCGACGCTCGACGCGTGCCTCGCCTCGCAGGCCTGCGAGGCGACCACCGCCGACGCGCTCGAGCTCCCCGGCGTCGCCGCCGATCTCGACGAGGCCCGGTCCTGCGCCGCCGCCGTGCGCGCCGCGAGCTGCGAGGCGGTGGTCGGTCGCGGCTTCGCCCTCGACCCGAGCTGCGGCGGCATCTGGATCGGCGAAGGGGCGGTCGGCGACCCGTGCAGCGGCGGCACGCTCTCCGATTGCGCGCCGGGCCTCGTCTGCGACTTCGCCGGCGGCGCCTGCCCCGGCACCTGCGCCGAGCCGCTGCCGTCCTGCGCCGAGGGCTCGTGCGGCGACGGCTCGTACTGCCGCGGCGACGGGAGCTGCGCGCCGCGCGCCGCGCCCGGCGGCGCCTGCGACGAGGGGACGATCGACTTCGCGAACCTCTCCGAGCAGCCGTGCGTCGACGGCGCGTACTGCCACGAGGGCACCTGCGTCGCCACGCTCGCCGCCGGCGCCCTCTGCGGCGACGGCTCGATGCACGCCTGCGGTCTCGGCAACGCCTGCCGCTGCCCGGGCGGCGCCGAGGGCTGCCAGCCGTCGGAGCGCACCTGCCAGGTCGACGCGGCGCTCGACGGCACCTGCAGCTGGGCCTTCGACTGCGCCGACGGCCTCACCTGCGAGCTGTCGACGCACACCTGCGAGGCGCGCGCCGGCGAGGGCGGGGCCTGCACCGACTCGCTCGGCTCGTGCGAGCACGGCCTCTCCTGCGTGAACGGCAGCTGCGCGACGTCGCGGCCGGTCGTCGTCCCCGAGGACGCGATCCTCCTCGAGGAAGGCGACGACTGCGTGAGCGGCGGCGTCTGCCCGCTCGGCACGACCTGCCTCTGCCCGGGCGGCGACTGCAACCAGCCGCGCGTCTGCGAGGCGGCGCCGGGGCTCGGCGCGTCGTGCGAGGCGGCGCTGCAGGGGAACATGTCGCCGCTCGTCTGCGCCGAGGGCCTCTGCAACCTGTTCGGCGGCTACACCTGCGTCGAGCCGGCGGCGGCCGGCGCGCCGTGCACGGTCGAGGGCTTCAGCCTCGAGTGCGCCTCCAGCGTCTGCGAGGCAGGCGTCTGCAAGTCGCTCGGGGAGACGCGCTGCGACGGCTGACGCGCGGACGCGGTCAGGAGCGCGGTCGCTCGGCGACGAGCACGCGCTCCGCCGGTCCGGCGCGGGGCGCGAGCTTGCCGCGGTAGACGACGGAGAGCTCGAAGGGGTGGTGATCGGAGAGGAGGCGGAACCCCACCGCCTCCACCTTGCTGCGCGCCTCGTCGGGCGTGAGGATCCCGCGGAGCGGCTCGCCGATGGCGCGCAGCAGGAGCCGGAAGCCCGGGCGGGAGCGGGCGCCGGGGCCGAAGGCGATCTCCGGCGTCACGTAGCTCATCGCCAGGCGGCTCCCCGGCGCCGAGCGCGCCGCGAGCGCGGCGAGGGTGGCGTCGATCGCCTCCGGCGCGAGGTACGGGGTCACGCCCTCCCAGAGCCACGCCGTCGGCCGCGAGGCGTCGTGCCCGGCGTCGGCGAGGGCGTCGCCGAGGCTCTCGCGCTCGAAGTCGACGCCGACGAACTCGAGCGCCGCGGCGCGGGCGTCGTCGCGGGCGACGCGGCTGCGCTTGTAGGCCTGGGTGGCCGGGTGGTCGACCTCGAACACCGTCGCCTGCGACAGCGCGTCGAGGCGGAACGCGCGGGCGTCGAGGCCGGCGCCGAGGATCACCACCTGCCCGCAGCCGGCCTCCACCGCGTCGACGAGGGCGTCGTCGAGGAGGGCGGTGCGGAGCTCGAGGTGCTCGCTGAGGCCGAACATCGAGCGGCGGACGAGCCTCCGCAGCGGCGCGGCGGCGGCGCCTCCGCGCTCGAGGCCGCGGAGCAGGGCGGCGAACGGCTGCGGCAGGAGCGCCCCCGCCAGCGGGTCGCTCGAGGCCGCGCCGCGATCCTGCCCGGCGACGCCGCGGGCGAACGAGACCACGGACGCGGTCAGCGACGGCCGATCCCTCACGACATCGCCTCGAGCGCCTTCCGGAGCGGCTCGGGCACCGGCACCTTCTCCGAGGTCCCGGGCCGCACCAGCACGACCACGCCCTTGCCGCTCGCCAGCGGGCCCTCCTCGTCGTCGGCGCGGCAGGCGAGGTAGGCGTGCTCGATCGAGCTGCCGCCGATCCGGGTCACCCGGGCACCGATGACGAGGTCGGCGGGCCAGACCGCCGGCCGGTAGAAGTCGCACGACGTGTGCACGAGCACCGGCACCACCTCGGCGGACGCGTCGAACGAGAGGCCGGCGCGGCGGAACAGCTCGATCCGCGCTGCCTCGAACCACCGGAAGTAGGCGGCGTTGTTGGCGTGGCCGAGCGCGTCCATCTCGCCCCACTGCAGCGGGAAGCGGACCTCGACGGGGAAGGGCGGCACACGCGGGTCATAGCAGATCGAACGGTCGCACGGGCTCGCGTTGACGCCCACCCGGCCCTCGGGCAGCGTTCGCCCATGGCCTCGCTCGCGCTCCAGCTCCGCACGCAGTGCACGAAGTGCCAGTCGCCGGTGCCGGTGAACGCGGTCGCGCCGGCGGTGACGTGCGCCTGCGGCGCGCTCAACACCATCACCGCCGACGCCTGGAAGCGCGTCTCGGTCGCGGCGAAGATGGCCGCCGACGCCGGCATGGCGATGGGCGCCTCGGCCGGCGAGCGGAAGTTCCAGGTCGCGTGCGCCGAGCAGGCCCCGTCGTGCCCCGGCTGCCACCAGCCGCTGCCGATGGAGCAGGCCGTCGGCTACGCCGCCCGCGGCTTCTGCCACTGCCCGGCCTGCGGCAAGAAGGTCTCGCTCCGAGCGGTGCCCGACGCGCTCGCCGCGGTGCTGCCCGTCGGTACCTCGCACCTCGTCGGCGAGGACCCGGCGCAGCTCGAGGGCGGGAAGGCCGCGAAGGTCGCCCCGTTCTGGCTCTTCAGCGACCTCTGAGCGCGGCGCGACGAAGCGCGGCGCGCAGGCGGCGGAGGGCCTCGCCGAGCGCCACGCCCACGACCTGCAGCAGCTCGGCGGCCGGTGCCGCCAGCGCGCGCGCGAGGTCCCGGGCCTCGGCCGCGAGCCCGGCCGGTGCAGGTGCCACCGCAGGGGGCCTGTGGCCGAGCTTGCAGCGAGGATCGGTACACAGGGTGAAGGGCGTGTCCTGGCGCATCGCGACCTCCGGGGCTAGGGCTCCTCCCGGGAGCCGTGGCCACGAGGGTCACTCACCAGGCGTGAACGAGACATGAACGCGGCGGTGGCGTGCGCCCGCCGGCCCAGCGAGGAGGCGAGGCCATGAACGAGCTGCCGCTGCACCCCGCCGTCGTCCACGTCCCGCTCGGCGTCGCCATGGTGGTGCCGCTGGTCGCCGCCGGGCTCGCGATCGCGTTCTTCCGCGGGCTCCTGCCGCGGGCGGCGTGGTCGATCCTCGTCGGCCTGCAGCTGGTCGTCGTCGGCGGCGGCCTGGTCGCGCTGCGCACCGGCGAGGCCGAGGAGGAGCGCGTCGAGGAGGTCGTCGCCCACGACCCGATCGAGCACCACGAGGAGGCGGGCAAGCGCTTCGTGCTCGGGGCCGGGATCGCGCTCGCCGCCGCGATCGCGCTGCTCTTCGTGAAGCCCGATCGCACCCGCGCCCTCGCCGCCGCCGGCTTCACCGCGCTCTCGCTCGTGGTCGCCTACCTCGGCTACTACGCCGGCGAGGAGGGCGGGGAGCTCGTCTACGAGCACGGCGCCGCCGCCGCGTTCGCGAAGCCCCGCGGCGGGACGGCGCCACCCGCGCCGCCGGCGCACGCCGACTGACGAGGCGCCCGCGCTATCCTCGGGGCATCGCCTTCCCGCCGGAGCCCCATGCGCCCGCTCGCCGCGTTCTTCACCCAGCCCGCGCGGAGGTACCGCGATCACCAGCTGGTGTTCGCGCTCCTCGCGCTGAACTTCCTCGTCCCCGCCTTCTCGTACTCGTTCTTCCCCGAGCAGGCAGTGCGCTCGTTCCTCGACGTCAACGAGCTCCTCGGCGGCGCGCCGTACACGTTCCCCGAGGCCGAGAGCCGGGTGTGGCGCTACCTCGGCGCCGCCAACGTGATGACGCTCGGCTTCATGTGCACGATGCTGCTCGTGAACCTGCGCCGGTTCTTCATGGTGCTCTGGCCGCTCTCGTTCATGAAGGCCTACGCCGCCACCAGCTGGCTCGTCGGCTGGCTCTTCGAGCCGGGCGCCCGCTTCTTCCTCGCCGCCGCCGTCCTCGACTACGTCACCACCTTCGCCTTCCTCTTCTTCTCGATCCGCGCCCACCGCGAGATCGCGACGATCCCCGACGACCAGCTCGTCCCCCGCCCCCTCTTCTCCCGGCCCCAGGAACGGCACGAGGCCACGGGCGCGAACGCCTCGTAGCCTCGCGGCCTCGCCTGCCGGAGCCCGGAGCCCGGAGCCCGGAGCCTGGAGCCTAGCTACCGAACGATCTCGATCGCCCACCGGTTCAGCGTCCCGACGTCCTGCGCCGCGTCGTCGACGACCTTCAGCTTCCACTCGCCCGACGCCTCGAGCCCGTCGAAGTGGTCGACGTCGAAGACGGCCTTGAGGTCGTCGTCGGCGCCGCCCTGGTGGGCGACGAACTGCTTCGACTTGCGGCCCTTGCGGAGGGTGAGGACGAGGTCGCCCGTGTACGAGTGGGTGATGTCGACCTCGACGGTGAGGTTCCGGATCAGGCCCGGCTCCTCGACCATGAGGCTGGTGGTGACGCCGGTGGTGCTGGCGTCGGGGATCGCGGTCGCGGTGGTGAACTCGTCGACCGAGACGCCGCCCTGGTCGCAGGAGGGGTGGGTGGCGCAGGCGTCGTCGTCGCAGTCGGCCGCGCCGTTGCCGTCGTTGTCGGCGCCGTCGTCGCAGAGCTCGACGCGGGCCGGCTGCGCCAGCTCCGGCAGGCCGGAGACCACCGCGCTCATGTGGTCGGCCACGTACCTGTACGAGATGAAGCCGTAGCCGTCGCCGTGCGGGTTGTTGACGCCGAACGAGCCGGTGCCCCAGCTGTTCTTGAAGATGAAGAAGCCCTTCTCCATCACCGGGCGGCCCTGGTCGTCGACCACCTCGTTGCCGTCCTTGTCGACCTTCTGCACCTCGAGGGTGTCGTCCCAGCCGACGAGGAGGATCGAGTGGCCGGCGCGCTTCTCGAGCGACTTGGTCCGGTCCTCGGCGTTCGGCGAGAGGACGTAGCCCTCGCGCCAGTAGGCCTGGTTGGTCGGGAGCGACGACGCCCGGTGGTTCCACGCCTGGTAGAAGAACGTGCCGCCGATGACCACGGCCGTCTTCTTGTTGGTCATGTGGCCCTTGATGCTGTCGGTGCGCGAGTTCACCCAGCGGCCCGCGGGCAGCTTGTACTTGGTGGCCTCCTTCGCGGAGGCCGGCGGCTCGCCGTTGGTGTAGCAGCGGGTCGGAAGGTTCTCGCCGCCGTTGCAGGCCGGGTCGTTCGAGGTGTTCCACTCCCGGGTCTCGTACGGCCAGTCGGCCTCCTTGACGATCCCGTACTCGGAGATCGCCTCGACGTTCGAGTCGGCGGAGGAGCCGGAGGTGTTCGGGAACGCGCCGACCTCGTTCTTCACCGACCACTGCAGGTACTGCTCGGAGAAGTCCGGGTTGCGGTCGCCGGCGGCGATGTAGAGGTGCTCCATCAGCGCGACGGTGGAGAAGATCGAGCACACGCCGCGGCTCGCCTGGCTCTTCACCGGCGACTGCTGGGCGATGAGGTCGGTGAACTTCGCAGGGTAGACCGCGTCGGCCTTGCCCTCGCTGGGGAGCTCGTCGTTCGACGGCGCGCCGGCGACGAGCGCGTCGACGTCGGTGAGCGGCGCGTCGACGTCCTCGTTGGTGGCGGTGGTGTTCTTGCCGGGGCCCTCGACCGGGGCCTCCACGGTGCCGTCGCCGCAGGCAGCGGCGAGGAGAGCGACGAGGGTGAGCGAAGCGATCCGGTTCACGGGGCCTCCGGTTGCGTAGGTGCGCGCATGTAGGAGCACGGACCATGCCAGGTGGGCCGGCGATCCGATGCGTCAAGGGTATCAGGTGGTTGGAGCGTCGGGACGGAGGCTCCAGGCTCCAGGCTCCAGGCTCCGGCCCCCACTGGTGCGCGCATGTAGGCACCAGTGTGTCCAGGTCGTGAACACCCCGAAGGTTGCTGGAGCCCGAAGCCTGGAGCCTGGAGCCCCGGCGCGCCCGTCCCTGCGCGCACTTACGCGGCGCCTGGTTGCCGCCGCGCGCCGGCGCCCCTAAGATTCGCGCCGATGATGCACCTGCCCTCCATGACGCGCGTCGCCGCCGCCAAGCCGTTCACCGGCTGCGGCCTCACCGCGCCCGTGGCGGGCGCCGGCGGAGGAGCCCCGAGCTAGCGCTCCTCCACCAGACCGGACTCCCGCCGCGGGCACCGAAGCCAGGTGCCCGCGGCTTTTTTTTGCCCCGGCTGTCTCCCGGGGTGCGTGCAGCACGAAGCCGGCCCCGCGCCGGCGGTACGGGAAACATGGAACCGAGAGTGGGAAGGGACGAGGTCGCGCGCTGGGCGGCGGAGCCGGGACGGGAGCTGGTCCGGCTCGCCGCGCCGATCGCGATCTCGATGGTGAGCTACTCGCTGATGACGCTCGTCGACACGCTGCTCGTCGGCGGGCTCGGGAAGGCGGCGCTGGCGGGCGTGGGGCTCGGCGGCACCGCGGTGTTCGTGCTGCTCTGCTTCAGCCTCGGCCTCCTGCGAGGCGTGAAGACGCTCGTCTCGCAGTCGATCGGGGCGGGCGCGAAGGGCCACGTGGCCTACGTCGGCGCCGGCCTGCTGGCGGCGTTCGCCCTCGGCGTCCTGACGCTGCTCCTCGGGCAGCTCGTGGCGCTGCTGTTGCCGCACGTCGCGGCGACGGTGGCGTCGGGCGAGCACGCGGCGCGCTACCTCGGCCTGCGCATCCTCGGGGCGCCGCTGGTGCTGGTCGCGGTGGCGCTGCGCGAGGGGCGGTGGGCGCTCGGCGACGGGCGCTCGCCGATGACCTCGGCGGTGTCGGCGAACCTCGCCAACATCGCGCTGGCGTGGCTCTTCATCGGGCCGCTCGGGCTCGGGGTCGAGGGCGCGGCGCTCGCCACGGTGGTCGCGCACGCGCTCGAGGCGGGCATCCTGCTCGCGGCGCAGCGCCGCGACGGCTACGGGCTCGCGGAGGCGCGCGGCTCGCACCTGCGCGCGCTGTTCTCGGTGGGCGTGCCGACGGGCCTGCAGTTCGTGCTCGAGGTCGGCTCGTTCGCGATGCTCGCCGGGATGCTGGCGGCGCTGGCGGAGGTGGAGATGGCGGCGCACCAGGTGGCGCTGCAGGTGATCCACTTCTCGTTCCTGCCGGCGCTCGCCGTCGGGGAGGCGGCGAGCGTCCTCGCGGGGCAGGCGGTCGGCGCCGGGCGCGAGGAGCTCGTCCGCGGCGTCGCGCGGCGGGCGCTGTTCGCGGCCGGGCTCTACACCGCGGTGTGCGGCGTCGTCTTCGCGACGCTCGGGGCGGCGATCGCGGAGAGCTTCAGCGAGGACGGCGAGCTGGTGGCGGTGGCGACGCGGCTGCTCCTCGTGGCGGCGGTGTTCCAGCTGTTCGACGCCGCCAACGTCGTCGCCCGCTGCGTGCTCCGCGGCACCGGCGACGTGCGCTGGCCGGCGGTGATCGGCATCGCCACGGCGTGGCTGTGCACGCCGCCGATGACGTGGCTGCTCGGCTACCGCCTCGGGCTCGGGGCGGTGGGCGGCTGGATCGGCATCTGCGCCGAGATCTGCATCGGCGCGGTGCTGCTCTGGTGGCGGCTCGAGCGGAACGGGTGGCGCGAGGCCGCGGCGAGGACCCGCGAGCTGGTGGAGGCGCAGGCGGCGAAGGTGCCGGTCGCAGCCTGAGCCGGAGGTGGCGGCGCC
>CAZDGH010000077.1:0-13181 GCA_964504805.1 uncultured Myxococcales bacterium
GCGAGGCGGCGGCCCTCGAGCGCGCGCTGGCGGCGGCGCGCCGGGCGGCGGCGCGGGCCCGGCGTCGGGTCAGGAGCGGCGGAGCTGCGACACGAACGCGAGCAGGTCCTCGAGCGCGCCGTCGGGGATGACGGCGTCCGGGAACGCCGGCATGGCGCCGACGCCCTCCCGCACCTGCAGCCGCACCGCGGGCGCCGGCAGCGGCTTGTCGTTGAGCGCGGGCCCGAGGCCGCCGGCGCCGTTCGGGTGGCAGGAGTTGCAGTGGCGCATGTAGACGAGCTGCCCGCGGCGGCCGGCCTCGTCGAGCTCGACGGGCCGATCGAACGGCGCGCCCCGCTGCGCGCGGCAGGACGCGAGCGCGAGCAGCAGGACGAGCGGCGCGGCCCTCCTCACGGCGCGCTCCGGCGGATCTTCCAGAGCACGCCCGTCCCCGCCTTCGGCTTCGCCCCGCCGCCCTCGATCGCGAGCTCGCCGAAGTCGACGACCCAGAGCGCCGCGCCGGACGGGTCGAAGCGCGCCGCGTTCGGCCGCTCGAGGCCGCCGCCGCCGACCTTCGACGCGGGCCCCTGCCCGTCGCGGTTCGCCGCGAACGGCGCGATCACGCCGGTGCGCACGTCCACCCGCACGACCTGGAAGCCGACCGGCGCCATCACCTTGCCGACGTTCGGCGCCATGTCGCCGAACTGCGCGACGAAGGCCTGGCCCACGTGGCCGAAGGCCTCGCTCCGCGAGAAGTCGAGGCCGTTCGACGACGAGTGAACGCCGAACCGCGCCGCCGGCTCCGGCGGCCGCTCCTTCGTCTCGAGGAGCCGCGAGGGGCCCGGCTTCCCCTCGACGCTCCAGCGCTCCTCCTCGAGCGAGATCCCCTCGGCGAAGTCGGGCCAGCCGTACCAGCGGCCGCGCTCCACCGCCCAGAGCACGTCGGCGGCGCCGAAGACGGGCCGGCTCCCGCGCTCGTCGTAGCCGTTGTCGGTGACGTGGAGCGCGCCGTCCGGCGCGAAGGCGAGGCCGAACGGGTTGCGGAAGCCCCAGGCGACGAGCTCGATCGCGCCGCCCGCGGGCGCCACGCGGAACACCGCGCCGGAGCAGGGCAGCCGCCCGTGGATGACGGTGCCCGCGGGCGCGGCCTGCCCGAGGGGCTGGTACGGGCCGGTCTCCACCTGGTCGTCCGGGTCGTCGGTGCGCGGATCCGGGCCCGCGAGCTTCGCGCCGGTGAGCGTCACGTCCTCGCACGGCACGTCGTGGAGCTCCGGGTGGCGGCGCAGCCAGCCGAAGTCCCAGTTGTCGACGCCGACGACGCCGGCGTTCGTCGCGGTGCCGGTCGAGAAGTAGACGAGGCCGTCGGGGCCGATCGCCGGGCCGTTGGCGTGGTGGTCGCCGAGGGTCGGCAGGTCCGACACCAGCGGCTCGAGCGCCCCGCCCTCCCCGACCCGGACGATCCGCCCGCCGCCGCGCTCGCCGCCCTCGGCGACGTAGAACGCGCCGTCGTGGAAGGCGACGCCGTTCCACGGCGGGCGCTCGCCGCGGGCGACCTCGACCTGCGCGCCGCCGGGCTCGATCCGGACCAGCCGCGGCGTGCCCCAGACCTCGCCGTACGCGTACCCGGCGAGGGTCACGTGCGGGCGTCCCGCGGCGTCGAAGGCGACGCCGGTGGGGAAGTCGAGGCCGGTCGCGACGACCTCGGCGACGTAGCCGTCGGGCAGCGCCACCGCCGCGGGATCGGGCGTGCCGCGGCCCTCCGCGCGCTGGCCGCCGCCGCGGGAGGGCGCGACGTGGAAGCAGGAGACGAGCAGCAGCGGGAGCGACAGGAGAGCGCGGCGCATCCGCCGATCCTGTCCGCGCCGGCGCGCGGCGGCGCGGGCGGCGACGGGGCGCACGGGGCGGGCCGCCGCCCCGGACGGACGGTGGCGGCCGCCGCCATCCTCCGCAGCTTCGCCCCGTGGCGCTCCACCCCGAGGGCGGGCCCGCGAAGCTCGCGCTCGCGCGCATCCGCCTCCGCTCCAGCCTCTGGCCCTTCCCGATCGCGGCCTCCCTCGCGGCGCTCGCCGCCGCCGCGGGGATGCTGCAGCTCGACCTCTACCTGGGGCCCGGCGCCGCGAGCCTCGTCCTCTTCGGCGGCCAGGCGCCGAGCGCCCGCGAGGTGCTCTCGACCATCGCCTCGTCGCTCCTCACCTTCACCGGCCTCGTCTTCTCGATCACCATCCTGGTGCTGCAGCTCGCCAGCTCGCAGTTCTCCCCGCGCGTGCTCCGGACGTTCCTCGAGGACCGGTCCACCAAGCTCTCGCTGGCGGCGTTCGTCGGCAGCTTCGTCTACGCCCTGGCGATCCTGCCCGGCGTCCACGAGGCGACGGAGGGGTCGCCCGGCTTCGTCCCCGCCGCGTCGGTCTCGCTCGCCGTGCTCCTGGTGATGCTCTGCGTCGGCGTCTTCATCCACTACCTGCACCACATGGCGCACTCGATCCGCGCGGTGCACGTCATCGACCGGGTCGCCACCGAGACGCGGGAGAGCATCGACGGGATGTACCCGGCGAGCGCCGCCCTCGAGCCGGCGCGGCCGGTCCCGCTCCCGCCCGGCCCGCCCGACCGGGTCCACGGCAACCTGCGCGGCCCCGGCGTCCTCGCCTCGGTGGACGAGGATCGGCTGCTCGACCTCGCCTGCCGAAACGACTGCGTCCTCGCGCTCGTGCCGTTCGTCGGCGACTTCGTCCCGCGGGGCGCGCCGCTCTTCCACGTCTTCGGCGCGGCGCCGTCCGCCGGGGAGCTGCAGGCCTGCGTCGCGATCAGCGACGAGCGCACGCCGGACCAGGATCCCGCCTTCGGCTTCCGCCAGCTCGTCGACGTCGCCGAGCGGGCGCTCTCGCCCGGGATCAACGACCCGACCACCGCGGTGCAGGCGCTCGACCAGCTGCACGACCTGCTCCGCGCGCTGGCGCGCCGGGCGTTCCCCGCGGAGGAGCGCGTCGACGAGGCGGGCCGGGTGCGCCTCCGGCTGCCGCGCCCGAGCTGGGAGGCGTTCGTCCACCTCGCCTTCGACGAGATCCGCCAGTACGGCGAGCGCTCGCTGCAGATGCAGCGCCGGCTCCGGTCGGCGCTGCTCGATCTGCGCTCGGTGGCGCCGCCCGGGCGGCGGCCGCCGCTCGACGAGCAGCTCGAGCTCCTCGACCTCGCGGTCCGCCGGAGCTTCGCCACCGCCGAGGAGCGCCGCGCGGCGCGGACGCCGAGCCAGCAGGGCCACGGGGACGAGCCGGTCCCGCGCCACGACGCCTGACTACTTCGCGCGCGCGAGCGCCTCGAACGGCACGTCCAGCAGGCCGTACGACGCGCGCCCCGGGTCCTCGTAGTGCCACCACTCCATCCGCACCGGCACGAAGCCCTCGGCCTCCATCGCCGCCTTGAGCCGCGCGCGGTTCTTCGCGGCGGCGGGCGCGGCGCCGGCGTAGGAGTGCCAGGCCTTCCGCGAGAACTCGTCGAAGTCGGTGGGCATCGGGAGCGCCGTGCCGTCCTTCGCCGCCAGGGTGAGGTCGACGGCGCCGCCCTTGTTGTGGGTGCTTCCGCCCTTCGGGTTGGCGACGTAGCCGCGCACCGGGAACAGCTCCCACATCCGGAACTGCACCCGGTGCGGCCGGTAGCAGTCGAAGGCCCGGAGCCGGGTGCCGTCCTCGGCCCGGAGCCGGTCGGCGACGCGGGCGAGGCGCTCCGCGGCGGCGCGCCGCAGGTAGCAGCGGGCCTCCTTCGGGTACACCGCCGCCTTCATGAAGTTGTCGGGCGTCGCGTAGCGGAGGTCGAGGACGAGATCGGGGATCAGCGTGGAGACGTCCACGAGCTCGGCGTCGGGCGCCGGCGCCGCGGCGAGCGCGGCGAGGAGCGGGAGGATCCGGATCACGGCTCGTTCGAGGAGGTGGCCTTGGTGTACTTCTCCCAGCGCTTCTCCTGCTCGGCGAGCTCCTTCTTCTTCTTGTCGTCCTCGCGCTTCTCGGCCTTCGCCTTCTCGAGCTCCTCCGGCGGCGGCCGGGTGAGCTGGAAGGCCGCGCCGGCGATGGCGACCAGGCCGCCGCCCAGCCAGGCGAGCCACGGGTAGGCCTCGATCGTCGCCGCCAGCGAGGTGCCGAGCGCCACCGCCGCGCCGCCGACGGCGACCAGGGCGCCGCCGACGAGCGCCGAGGTGATCCGGGCGATGCTCGCGAACAGCGCCACCGCCAGGCCGCCGACGAGCACGACGCCCGGGATGATCCCGAAGACCACGTCGCCCGCCGGCGCCCCCTTGGCGCCGGCGAGGCCGCCCACCGCCCCGAAGGCGACGAAGCACATCGCCGGCGGCGAGACGCCGCCGAGGATCGAGAGCGCGCCGGCGCCGAGGAACGAGCCGAGCCGCGCCTCGACGCCGGCGAGCGGCGCGAGCAGGTGGCCGAGGCCGAAGCCCACCGCGCCGCCGAGGGCCGAGGCGACGAAGCGGAAGACGTGCTTGTGGCCGCCCGCCACCGCGAGCGCCACGCCGATCGCCGCCACCAGGCCGCCCGCCCAGGCGGGGAGCGGCCGGGCGAGCACCAGGATCGAGGCGGGGTCGAGGGCGGCGAGGCGCGCGGAGAGCTCTTCCACGCGGCGGATGCTAGCCCGCCGCCCGATCCCGGTCACCCGTCAGCCGCGGCCCCCGAGCGCCGCCACCGCCTCGCGGTAGCCGTGGAGCGTGCCGACGTCGACGTACGCGGTCCCGGCGCGCACCGCCCGCGCGTGGCCGCCCCGGGCCATCCAGGCGTTCACCAGGGTGCCGAGGTGCGGGTCGGCCGCGTTGCGCTCCAGCCACAGCTCGTGGAGCTGCCGCAAGATCGCGCCGTCGAGGCGGAACGCGCCCCAGATCCACGGCGTCACCGCGTGCGGCTGCTTCACCTGGATCTCGAGGACGCGGCCCTGGTGGTCGTGCACCACCGCGTCGAAGAGCTCGGGCCGCTGCACCGGGAAGAGGAGGAACGAGAGGCCGACGTCGGGGAGCTTGCGCAGGCCGTCCTCGGGGAACCACACCGTGTCGGGCAGGCCCACCACCGCGGGCTCGTCGTCGCGCACCAGCGAGAGCGCCCGGAAGATCGCGTCGCACAGACCCCGCGGCTCCTCCTGCACCAGGTAGCAGAGGCTCGCGCCGCGGTAGCTGCCGCCGAAGTACTCGACGATGTCGCTCTTCCCCGGCGACACCACCAGCGCGATCTTCCTCGCGCCCGCCGCGATCATCCTGTCGAGCAGGTACTCGCACACCGCCTTCGGCCGCTCGCCGTCCTCGCCGGCGCGACCGCCGATCGGGAGCAGCTCCTTCGAGAACGCCAGGGGCCGGAACCGAGCGCCCGACCCCGCCGCAGGCACGATGCCCCACATGTCGCTACCCTCCTTCCGCGGCCCGCTGTGCCGCTTCGTTCGACGAGCTGCACGCCACCTCCTCCGAACGCGACGGCGCCGTGCGATCACGGTGGAGCCCGCGGCGGTCCGCCGGCACCTCCCCGACCGTCGGCACCGTCGCGGCCGGGACCCCGGGCACGCCTCGCCCGTCGCTCCCGCCGCCTGCGACGGCGGTACGGGCCCTCCGGGGGCGTCCCTCCACGGTCCGCCCGGGGTTGCCGACCGCCGGGGGACGTCCCACCGTGGTGCGCGCCGGAGGTCCCCGACATGAGCGCCGACGCCCTCGAGCTGAGCTGGCTCACCGACGACCTCGCGGTCGGCGGCGCGCTCCCGCCCGTCGCGGCCGCGGCGCGTCACCTCTCGCGCCGGCTCCGGATCCGCAGCGTCGTCGACGTCCGCCTCGAGGGCGGCTCCGGCGACGCGCTCGCGCGGCACGGCGTGGAGCGGCTCCACCTGCCGCTGCCGGCCCTCGTCGCCGCGCCGCAGGAGCTGCTCGACGCGGGCACCGCGTGGGCCCTCGCGCGGCTCGCCAGGGGCGACAAGGTGCTCGTCCACGGCGAGCGCGGCGTCGGGCGGAGCGCGCTCGTCTGCCTCTGCGTGCTCGTCGCGTGCGGGCGCCGGCCGCTCGACGCCCTCGTCGCCGCGAAGCGGGCGCGGGCGCGGATCGCCCCGACCCTCCCGCAGCTCGAGACGTTCCGGGCGTTCTGCGCGCGGCGCGGCGAGCGCCCGCCTCCGCTGCACGAGCTCGCCCACGTCGCCTCGAGCCACCTCAGGGCCGAGCGTCCGGAAGAGCGCCCGTAGCCGGCCACGGGACGCGCCGCCGCGCCCGCGCCGCGAGCCACGACGCCAGCTCGGCGAGGCCGTGGTCGAGGTCGATCCGCGGCTCCCACGCGAGCACCTGCCGGGCCGCGGTGACGTCGGCGAAGCAGTGCCGCACGTCGCCGAGCCGGTACCTCCCGGTGGGCTCCGGCTCGAGGTCGGGCCGCCCCAGCGCCGCCGCCAGCCGCCGCGCCAGCGC
Source organism: uncultured Myxococcales bacterium (assembly GCA_964504805.1). GTDB lineage: Bacteria > Myxococcota > Myxococcia > Myxococcales > Vulgatibacteraceae > CAZDGH01. The sequence continues at coordinate 6,401 of CAZDGH010000077.1, forward strand.
GAGGAGCGGGACGCCCGCGCCGCTGCCGACGTTGAGCACCCGGCCCTCGGCCTCGCGCACCTCCATCGCCCGGACGAAGGCCCGGGCGGCGTCGGCGACGTGGACGAGGTCGCGCCGCTGCAGCCCGTCCTCGCGGAGGCGCGGCGCCCTCCCGCCCAGGATCCGCGACGCGGCGCCGGCGAGCGCGCGGCCGTGCGCGCCCGGCCGGGCCTGCCCCGCGCCGTAGACGCCGAAGAGCCGCAGCGCCACCGCGGGCACGCCGAAGGCGCGGCCGGCGCAGAGGCAGAGCCGCTCCTGGGCGAGCTTGGTGACCGCCCACGGCGATCCCGGCGAGGGCGGCACGTCCTCCGAGGTCGGCAGCGGCTCCATCGGGCGCCCGCGCTCGTCCTCCACCTCGAAGCGGCGGCGGTCGAGCTGGAGCCGCGTGCGCGGCCGGCCCGGCACCACGCGGCCGTCGGCGTCCCGGAAGAGCCCCTCGCCGTACACGCCCATGCTCGACGCGACCACGAGCCTCTCCACCGGTCGCTTCGCGAGCGCCTCGAGGAGCACCGCGGTGCCGACGTCGTTCACCGAGGCGCAGGCCGCGAGCTCCCGCGCGCAACGCCCCTCGCCGAGCGCGGCGAGGTGGAACACGACCTGGACGCCCCGGAGCGCCCGCGCGACGGCGACCGGATCGCGGACGTCGCCGACCTGGAGCTCCACGCGCGGATCGAGGGCGCGACCGCCGCCGCGGGCCGCGGAGAGGTCGTCGAGCGCCCGCACCCGGTCGCCCCGCGCCAGGAGCTGGTCGGCGAGGTGGGCGCCGACGAACCCGGCGCCGCCCGTGATCAGGATCGTCTTCGCCACGTTCCGAACCGAGAAGCTGGCGCCCGCCCCGCCCGCCCGCAACGGCCCCTGCCGCACGCCCCCCGAGCGCGCGTTGCCCGGCCTCGCCGCCCGTCCCACCTTTGCCACGCCCCGGGCGAGCGCCATGCCCCTCGGGGACCGGGAGGCGCGATGGGCGGGCTGCGGATCATGGTCACCGGCGGAGCCGGCTTCCTCGGCTCGCACCTCTGCGAGCGGCTCCTCGACGACGGCCACGACGTCGTCTGCGTCGACAGCCTGGTCACGGGGCGGATCGAGAACCTCCGGTACCTCCTCCGCCGCCCGGGCTTCGTCTTCCTCGAGCACGACGTGCGGCTCCCGCTCGACCTCGCCGTCGAGCGCGTCTACCACCTCGCCTGCCCGGCCTCGCCCCGGCGGTTCCAGGACGACCCGACCCACGTGCTCGAGACCGCGGTGGTCGGGACGCTGCACCTGCTCCGGCTCGCGGAGCGTCACGGCGCGCGCTTCCTGCAGGCCTCGACCAGCGAGGTGTACGGCGATCCCGAGGTGCACCCGCAGCCCGAGGGCTACCGCGGGAAGGTGAGCTGCACCGGTCCCCGCGCCTGCTACGACGAGGGCAAGCGCGCCGCCGAGACCGCGTGCCTCGACTTCGTGCGGACGCGCGGCCTGCAGGCGCGGGTCGCGCGGATCTTCAACACCTACGGCCCGCGGATGGATCCCGACGACGGCCGGGTCGTCTCCAATTTCGTGGTGCAGGCGCTCCGCGGCGAGAACCTCACCATCTTCGGCGACGGCAGCCAGACCCGCTCCTTCTGCTACGTCGACGACCTCGTCGACGGCCTGGTGCGGGCGATGGAGGCGCCGCACGGCTTCACCGGCCCGGTGAACCTCGGCAACCCCGCCGAGCTCCGGGTCCGCGAGCTCGCCGAGCTCGTGCTCTCGCTCACCGGCAGCCTCTCGAAGCTCGTCGAGCACCCGCGGCCGGAGGACGACCCGACCCGGCGGCGCCCCGACATCTCGCTCGCGCGGCAGGCGCTGGGCTGGGAGCCGAAGGTGACCCTCGCCGAGGGGCTTCCGCGGACGATCGCCTGGTTCCGCGGCGCGCTCGCCCGCGCCTCGTCGTCGCGGCCGCGGCTCGCCTCGCTGCGCTAGGGGATCACCACCGCCTTCACCAGCCCGTCCGGCCGCCGCCGGAGGAGCTCGAGCGCCGCGACGAGCTCCGCGAGCCGGAAGGTGTGGGTGAGGATCAGCGGCAGCTCGAGGTCGCCCTCCATCACCGCGTCCGCGGCGCGGCGCATGCCGGCGAGGTGCACCGCCGGATCGCGCTCGTGGGCGTTCACCACGTCGAGGCCGCGGTGGTTCCAGAGCCGCATGTCGACGACCCGCGGCCCGTCGTCGTGGAGGCCGCCGACGACGAGCTTGCCGCGCTCGCGGGCGAGCTCGCCGGCGAGGGCGAGCGGCCCCTGCGCGCCGGTGGCCTCGACGACCCGCTCGCAGAGCCGGCCCGCGGTCAGCTCCTGCACCTCGGCGAGGGCGCGCCCCGGATCGGAGAGGCCGACCGCCGCGTCGGCGCCGAGGCGCCGCGCGAGCTCGAGCGCGCACGGCCGGCGCCCGAGCGCGATCACCCGGGCGCCGGCGCGGCTCGCGAGCGCCACCGTCACCGCGCCGAGGAAGCCGAGCCCGACCACCGCCACCGTCTGCCCGGCGCGGACGTCGCCGCGGCGGAAGACGTTGGCCGCGGCGCCGAGCGACGGCCCGGGGAACGGCGCGCCGGCGAGCGGCTCCGGCAGCGGGAACAGCGCGGCGGCGTCGGCGACGGCGTACTCCGCCAGCGCGCCTTCGCCGAGCCAGGCGACGCGCTGCCCGGGCGAGAAGCCCCGCACCGCCAGGCCGACCTCGTCGACGACGCCGTAGCCGTCGTGCCCCGGCGCGCCGGGCGGGAGCGGGTACCGCGTGCCGTCCGCGCCCGCCCACGCCGCGAGGCTCGCGCCGCAGAGGCCGCACCCCTCGACGCGCACCCGCACCTGCCGCGGCCCCGGCGACGGCACCGGCACGTCCTCGACCGCGAGCTCGCCCGGCCCGCGCAGCACCGCGGCCCGCATGGTGGCGCCGGGCGCCTGCCGTACCGCACCGTCGGATCTCACGGCCGCACCTCCCTCGCCGCGGGACCCGCCCGCGCCCGTCGGATCCACGCGTGGAGCCGCTCGACGCCCTCGCGGACGGAGACGCACGGCTGCCAGCCGGTCGCCGCGGCGAAGCGCCTCACGTCGGACACCCACCAGCGCGGCTCGCCGGCCCGGGGCGGCTCGTGCACGACCCGGGGCGGCGCGCCCTCGAGCTCGCCGACGAGCCGGAGCAGCTCGAGGACGCTCGCGGCGTGGGACGGGCCGCCGCCGAGGTTGTAGGCGCGACCGGTGAGCGCCTCGATCCGCTCGCGGGCGATGAGCAGCGCGTCGACGAGGTCCTCGACGAAGAGCAGGTCGCGCACCTGCCGGCCGTCGCCGCGGACGGTGATCGGCCGACGCGCCGCCGCCTCCCGGACGAGGTGGGCGACGGAGCCCTGGTCCTCGCCGCCCTGCTGGTGCGGGCCGTACGCGCAGCCGAGCCGGAGCGCGGTCGCGCGCAGGCCGAAGCTCCGCGCCCAGTCGAGGACGTACTGGTCCGCCGCGCCCTTCGAGCAGCCGTGGGGGCCGTGGCAGGCGAGGCCGCGGTCCTCGGAGACGCCGTCGCGCCGGAGCGCGAGCGAGACCGGCTCGTGCCTCGTCGCCGTCTGCCGCAGCGCCACGTCGGCGAGGTCGCCGTAGACCTCGCGGGTCGAGGTGAAGAGCACCGCCGGAGGCTCGGGCGACGCGCGCGCCGCCTCGAGCACGTTGAGCGTCCCCTCGGCGTTGACGCGGAAGTCGTGGACGGGCGCCGCCAGCGAGCTCGGCGCCGCGACCTGCGCCGCCAGGTGGAAGACGGCGCCGGCGCCCTTGACCACCTCCCGCAGCACCGCCGGGTCGCGCACGTCGCCGACCTCGACGCGCAGGAGGTCGCCGTGCTCGGCGCGCAGCCACCGCAGGTTCCGCTCCACGCCGGGACGCGAGAGGTTGTCGAGCAGCGTCACCGGCTGGCCCTGCCGCAGGAGCCGGTCGGCGAGGTTCGTGCCCACGAAGCCGGCGCCGCCGGTGACGACGACGTGGCGCCGCGGCGCCGCGTTCCGGCGCTCGGTGAGGAAGCGCGCCGCCTGGACGCCGTCGAGCCCCTCCTCGCGCCAGGTGCGGAGGAGCAGCTTCGGCGAGCCGTCGGCGCGGCGCAGGCCGAGGTGCAGCCGCCGCGCGTCGAGCGCCGCCTCGGCGCAGGCGCGCTCGGCCTCGCCGTCGTGGAGGCACGCCCAGTAGACGCGGTCGGCGCCGGCGTCGAGCGCGTCGAGGAAGGCGCGGAGCTGCCCGCGCTCGTCGTGCGTCGCGGTGGTGTGCCCCGCGGCGCCGATCCAGACCTCGCGGGCGAGGCCCAGCTCGGCGAGGCCGCGGCGCCCCGAGGCGACCGCCTCCTGCGCCGAGCGGCAGTGCGCGAACGTGCCGGGGAGCGCCTGCACCGCCACGGCGTCCGCGTGCCGGAGCGCCTCGGCCGCGGCGCGCAGCCACGACGGATCGCAGGCGCCCGCGCCGCCGACGACGACGCGACGGCCGAGGGCACGCGCCGCCGCCGCCGCCGCGCCGAGCGCGGCCAAGTGCTCGGGCTTCCACGAGGGCGGGCCCGAGGCGAGGCCGTCGGCCTCCCCGCCGAGCTCGAGCGACGCGCCCGCGGGGAGGAGCGGCGCCACCGCGTCGACCAGCTCGACGAGCGACGTCGCGCCCGACGACGGCAGCGCCACCACCAGCTCGACCTCCTCCGCGAGCCGCGCCAGGAGCCGCTGGTAGAACGGGCGGCCCTCGGCCGGCGCGAGCAGCGCGGGGTCCAGCGCGGTGCGCAGCCGCGACACCGAGAGCTCGCGCAGGTCCGCCAGCGCGCGCTCGACCCGCGCCTCGTCTCCCGGCCGGAACGTCTCCGTCAGGCCCACCGCGCTCACGGCGCGCGCCCTCCCGCCCTCGTGCACCCGTCGGACATCGCGAGCTCCCCGCCGCCGCCCCGCAGTGGCAAGGGAAGCTGGGAGGGTGCGGATCGGGCGGCAAGCGGCTCGGCCGGGCCCGGCCGTCGGGACCGGCGCCGCGGTCGCCCCCCGGTGTCCTGCGCCGCGCGCTCGGCGGGCCCCGCGGTCGCGCGCGATCCCGGGCGCGACCGCGGGCCCGGATCCGCGAGGAGGCGCCGTGGGGTCGGCCCCCGAAGACGCGTTGTCGCGGTAGCAGCCCGCTCGCAGCTTCCGCTTCGACTCGGCCCGCGGGCGCGCCGCGGCCGGTCCGTCCGGCGCACGGGGAGAGCGTCGGGCGTCCGACGCAGCGCGCGCCGCGGTCGCACACGCCGGTGCGGCCGCGGACGTTCCACCCTCGGCGGGCCGAAGCCAGCGGGAGGCCGAACGTGGTACCGAACGAGCTCATGACCGAGCGGACGCCGCGGGTGCGGGTCGCGATCCTCGAGGAGCAGCCGCTGGTCCTCGAGGGCCTCACCGGCGCGCTCGATCGCGCCGGGATCGCGGTGGTCGCCGCGGAGTCCGACGCCGAGCCGTTCCTCGACCGCGGACGTCGCCATCGTCGACGTCGGCGGGCCCGACGCCGCCGATCGCGGCCTGGCGCTGCTCGCGGAGCTGCACGCGCGGAGCCCCGCGCTGCCGGCGCTGCTGCTGGCCGAGGGCGCGACGCCGGAGTCGATCGAGCGCTGCTACGCGGCCGGCGCGACGGCGTGGCTGCCGCGGCGCACCGCGCTCGGCGCGCAGGTCGTGGACGCGGCGCAGGCGCTCGCCCGGGGCGAGCGGCCGGTGCGCGAGGGCGCGGTGGCGCCGCCGCCGCTGCGCACCCGCGGCACCGGCCTCCTCGACGACGTCACCGGCCGCGAGCTCGAGGTGCTCGCCTACCTCGCCGCCGGCCACGACAACCACCGCATCGCCGCCGAGCTCCGCATCAGCGTGCGGACGGTGAAGGCCCACGTCTCGAGCCTCTACCGGAAGCTCGGCGCCGGGAACCGCACGCAGCTCGCGCTCGAGGCGCAGCGCCGCGGCGTGCGGCCCCGGGCGGTCGGGGTGGCCTGAGCGATCAGCGCGGGAAGCTCCCGGTGGCGCCGGGCTGCACGCCGGTGTCGCCGGGCTCTTCCTCGACGCCGAGGTCTTCCTCGACCCCGATCTCCTCCTCGACGCCGAGGTCCTCGACACCGACGTCTTCTTCGACGCCGAGCTCCTCCTCGAGCGCGCCCTCCTCGCCGAGGCCGGGCTCCGGCGCCATCGGCGCCTGCTCGCCGGCCGGCTCCTCGAGCGGCGCCGCCTCGAAGCCCGTCCGCTCCTCGCCCGCCTCGAAGCCCGTCGTGCCGGTGCCGGTCTCGCCGGCGCCGGACGGCTCGACGACGCTCTTCTCCTCGGTCCCTTCCCGCGCGCAGCCCGCGATCGCGAGCGCCGCGAGCACCGCCAGTCCGCTCTTGCGCATGTTCCCTCCGCCCCCGCAGGGGGACGGTGGGGACGATCGGCGCGGCGTGAAGCGGCCGGCGGGCGAGCGGGCGGGCGCCACGGCGCTGTCAGGGCGAGCCGGCACCCGGCCCGGCCCCGGGCGGCTCGATCGGCGTCACCAGCTCCTCCTCCGCGGAGGGCGGCTCGATCGACATCCGCTCCTCGGTCGACTCGAAGCCGGTCCCCTCCTCGAAGCCGGTCCGCGTCTCGGCGCCCTCCTCGAAGCCGGTGCGCGCCTCCTCGCCCGCCTCGAAGCCGGTGGTGCCGGTCTCGGTCTCCGCCGCGCCGGGCTCGCCGACCCGGCCCTCCGCCCCCTCCTCCGCGCAGCCCGCGATCGCGAGCGCCGCGAGGCCTGCGAGCGCCATCCGGTACATGGTCGTCCTC
>CAZDGH010000077.1:13191-17486 GCA_964504805.1 uncultured Myxococcales bacterium
TGATCCCGGAAGAGACGCTGGCGACGAGGTCGGACGGAAGCGAAGCGGGGCACGGCCCGCGGCCGGACCGCCGTCAGCCCGCGGTCGCGAGCGGCAGCGGCCGCGGCGCGAGCGCGTCGAGCTCGGCGACGAGGCCCTCGCCGAAGTAGTGGGCGAGCTCCCCGCGGGCGGCGGCGTAGAGCGTCGGCCCGTCGCCGCCGCAGACGAGGCTCCTCTCCTGGACCTCGAACGACGGCCGGAGCAGCCCGGCGTCGAACGTCACCGGGAAGAGGCTCGAGATCATCGGCTTGACGTCGTGGTAGTCGAGGCCGCGCTCGAGCGCGAACGCGTGCAGCAGGCAGCCGCGGCCGGCGCGGTTCAGGAAGACGCAGCGGCCGTCGACCACCGCGGTCCGGGTGTTGAGCCCGCCCGGCACCTCGGGGTCGTCGCGCCACTCGCCGGTGAACCAGCGCGCCCGCGGGATCCCGACGAAGGCCTCGAGCCCGTCCGCGTGGGCGAGGAGCCGGGCGTGCGCCTCCACGTCGACGTCGACGCCGTACGAGCAGCAGTCGTCGCCGCAGAACGTGCAGGCCATGCAGCGGGCGAAGTAGCGCTCGGCGAAGACGGCGAGGTCCACCCGGTCGAGCACGGGGGCGCCGTCGCGGCTCGGGTACGGGCGCGAGAGCGGCACGATCCGGGGGCCGGTCATGGGGCGGCGAGCCTAGCAGAGCGAGGTTCGCCGCACCCGCTATCGGGGCGTCGGACCCGTGTGCTAACGGAAACCCATGGCCGACTTCGCGCACCTGCACCTGCACACCCTCTACTCGCTCCTCGACGGGGCGATCCGGATGAAGGAGCTCATCCAGACGGTGCAGGCCAAGAAGATGTCGACGGTGGCGGTGACCGATCACGGCAACATGTTCGGCGCCGTCGACTTCTACAAGAAGGCGAAGGAGGCCGGGGTGAAGCCGATCCTCGGCTACGAGGCGTACGTCGCCGGGCCCCGGGGCCGGAAGGACCGCACCGAGCGGATCTCCCACCACCTGATCCTGCTGGCGAAGGACCAGGAGGGCTGGTCGAACCTCCGCTACCTCGCCTCCATGGGCTACATGGAGGGCCACTACTACCACCCGCGGATCGACAAGGAGCTGCTCAAGAAGCACTCGAAGGGGCTCTTCGGCCTGACCGCGTGCCTCGGCGGCGAGATCCCCGGCGCGGCGATGCGCGGCGACATGGACGGGGCGCGGGCGGCGGCGCTCGAGATGAAGGAGATCTTCGAGCCCGGCCACCTGTTCCTGGAGATCCAGTCGAACGGGATGGTGGAGCAGGACCGGGCGAACGACGCGCTCAAGCAGCTCTCGCGCGACCTCGACATCCCGCTCGCCGCCACCGCCGACTCCCACTACGTGAAGCGCGAGGACGCCGAGGCCCACGAGCTCCTCATGTGCATCGCGCAGGGGAAGACGATCGACGACCCCAAGCGCCTCAAGCAGCACACCGACCAGCTCTACATCAAGAGCCCGGACGAGATGGCGGCGCACTTCACCGACGTGCCCGAGGCCGTCGCCAACACCATGCTCATCGCCGAGCAGTGCAAGGTGGAGCTCCAGCTCGGCAAGGTGTTCCTCCCCAACTTCCAGGTGCCCGACGGCTACGACGAGCCGGGGTACCTCTCGCACCTGGCGCGGACCGGCCTCGACCGGCGGTTCGCCGAGCTCAAGTACCCGCTCGATCGCGACGAGTACCGGCGGCGGCTCGAGCTCGAGCTCGGCGTCATCGTCAAGATGGGGTTCTCGGGCTACTTCCTCATCGTCCAGGACTTCATCAACTGGGCGAAGAAGCACGGCATCCCGGTGGGCCCGGGACGCGGCTCCGGCGCCGGGTCGCTGGTGGCGTACGCGCTGCGGATCACCGACCTCGACCCGATCCCGTACGCGCTGCTGTTCGAGCGCTTCCTGAACCCCGAGCGCGTGTCGATGCCCGACTTCGACGTCGACTTCTGCCAGAACCGCCGCGGCGAGGTGATCGACTACGTCACCGGGAAGTACGGCAAGCACAACGTCGGGCAGATCATCACCTTCGGGCAGCTCTCGGCGAAGAGCGCCATCAAGGACGTCGGCCGCGTGCTCGGGATGAGCTTCGGCGAGTGCAACGAGCTCACCAAGAACATCCCGAACCTCATCGACGGCCACGCGCCGACGATCGAGAAGGCGCTCGAGGTCGACCCGAAGCTGAAGGAGAAGGTCGACGGCGACGCGCGGGTCGAGAAGGTGGTGCGGATCGCCCAGGCGCTCGAGGGGCTGAACCGCCAGGCCGGCATGCACGCCGCCGGCGTCGTCATCTCCGACAAGCCGCTCTGGGAGTACGTGCCGGTCTACCAGCCGTCCGGCGAGGACTTCCTCGTCACCCAGTACGCGAAGGACGAGGTCGAGAAGGCCGGCCTGGTGAAGTTCGACTTCCTGGGCCTGAAGACGCTCACCGTCATCGACGACGCCATCAAGATGATCCGGGCGAACCACCCGGGGATGGAGCTGTCGGCGGAGACGATCCCGTTCGACGACCCGGCGGTGTACCAGCTCATCACCCGGGGTGAGACGAAGGGCGTGTTCCAGCTCGAGTCGCAGGGCTTCACGGAGCTCCTGAAGAAGCTGAAGCCGGACCGGTTCGAGGACATCGTCGCCGCCGTGGCGCTCTACCGGCCGGGCCCGCTGCAGACGGGCATGGTCGACGACTTCATCGAGCGCAAGCACGGCCGGCAGAAGGTGACGTACCAGCTCGAGTCGCTGAAGCCGATCCTGGAGCCGACGTACGGCGTGATCGTCTACCAGGAGCAGGTGATGCAGATCTCGCAGGTCGTCGGCGGGTACTCGCTCGGCCGCGCGGACCTGCTCCGGCGCGCCATGGGCAAGAAGAAGCCCGAGGAGATGGCGAAGGAGCGCGGGGCGTTCGAGGAGGGGGCGAAGAAGAACGGGGTGGAGCCGCGGCTCGCGGTCGAGCTCTTCGACCTGATGGAGAAGTTCGCGGGCTACGGCTTCAACAAGTCGCACTCGGCGGCGTACGCGGTGCTGACGATCCAGACGGCGTGGCTGAAGGCGCACCACCCCGCGGAGTTCATGGCGGCGCTGCTGACGTCGGACGCGGACAACACCGACAAGCTGGTGTCGCACGTGGCCGACGTGCGGGCGGCCGGCGTGGAGGTGCTGGCGCCGGACGTGAACGAGTCGCAGGCGGGGTTCCACGGCTGGGAGAAGAAGATCCGCTTCGGGCTCGGCGGCGTGAAGGGCGTCGGGTCGACGGCGGTGGAGGCGATGCTCGAGGCGCGGAAGGAGGGGCCGTTCCTCGGGCTGTTCGACTTCTGCGAGCGGTGTGATCTCCGGCGGGTGAACAAGAAGGTGGTGGAGTGCCTGGTGCGGGCGGGGGCGTTCGACTTCACGGGGCATGCGCGGAGTGTGCTGTTCGCGGGGATCGAGAAGGCGTTCGAGCCGGGGCAGGCGACGCAGCGGGACAAGGCGAGCGGGCAGAGCTCGCTGTTCGGGCTGCTGGGGGGGCCGGTGAGGGTGAAGCCGGAGCCGGGGAGGGATGGGGAGTATCCGGCGGCGGAGGCGTGGACGGAGAAGGAGAAGCTCGTTGGGGAGCGGGAGACGATCGGGTTCTATCTGACGGGGCATCCGTTGATGCCGTATGCGGAGGAGATGAGGCGGTTCGCTACGCATACGGTGGCGAAGGTGCATGAGCATGCGAGGCCGCGGGACAAGGTGAAGATCGTGGGGATCGTTTCGGCGTTGCGGTCGCGGCCGAGCAAGACGGGGAAGTTGATGGGGTTTGCGACGATCGAGGACCTGACGGGGACGATCGAGCTGATCTGCTTCCCGGGGGGGCGGCGGGCGGATCCGCGGAATGGGACGCCGGCGCGGGAGGGGGGGTTCGAGCTGTGGCAGGGGTTGCTGGAGACGGATGAGCCGCTGCTCATCACCGGCATGGTCCAGACCAACGCCCGCGACGAGGAGAATCCGACGGTGGAGATCATCGCGGATGAGGTGGTGCGGCTGGCGGATGCGCGGGCGAAGCTGGCGACGCGGCTGGTGATCACGGTCGAGGCGTCGGGGGTGGTGCCGGAGAAGCTGCAGAAGGCGAAGGAGCTGCTGGCGCGGCATCCGGGCAACCTCGGCGTCGAGGTGCGGGTGGTGGAGCCGGGGAAGACGGTGGCGCGGATCGGGCTGCGGGAGCTGAAGGTGGCGCCGACGGACGAGCTCCGCGAGCGGCTCAACATGCTGTTCGGCGACAAGGCCGCAACTGTCCACTAGCGAGAGCGCAAG
>CAZDGH010000078.1:0-5475 GCA_964504805.1 uncultured Myxococcales bacterium
CGCGGGCGAGCGTGCGCTCGAGCGCGGCCTCGGCGGCGCGGAGGCGGTCGCGCTGGGCGGGCGACGGGCGCGGGGCGCTGCCGGCGGCGTCGAGCAGCACCGCGAACGCGGCGGGGAGCACCCGCGCCACCTCGTCGAGGCCGCGGCGCAGCGCCCGCACCGCGGCGGCGCCCGCCTCGCCGGCGACGAGGCGGGTGAGCGCGGCGAGCGCCTCCTCGTGGGCGCAGGCGACCGCCTCGGCCCAGAGGTCGCCCTTGCCGCCGAAATAGAAGAGCAGCGCCTGCCGGGTGAGGCCCGCGTCGGCGGCGAGCGCCTCGATCCGCGCGTCGGCGTAGCCGTCGGCGGCGAGCCGCGGCAGGCACGCGCGGGCCGCCGCCTGCCGCCGCTGCTCCTTCCGCCGGCGGGTGAGCTCGGACTCGGGCATCGATCGAACGCTGACAGACTGTCAGCATGCTGTCCACTCGGCGGTTTGTCGCACACCCGAAATCCGGCCGGAATCCCCAATCCAGACGGCCGGTTGCAGCCCGGACCGCGCCGATCCTGCGAACGGGCCGACGCAGTGCGAAGCGAAGTCGCGTTGACGCTCGGGGGAGCGGGGCCCTACAACCGCCCTTCCCCGGCCGGCAGCGGCAGCGCGCGAAGGGCCCCGCGCGGGCCGCCGGCGAGGAGGGCGCACACCGATGCACGAGCACGAGCCCGCCCGGGCGCGGACGGCGATGAAGCGGATCGCCCCCGACACCGCGGCGGCCTTCTACGACGTGGACGGCACGCTGGTCTCGACCAACGTGGTCCACGCCTTCGGCTACTACGCGGCGAACCGCGGGACCCTCGTCGGCTCCGCGCTCCGCACCGCGGCGATCGTCGCCGGCCTGCCGGTGTTCTGGGCGGTCGACCAGGTCTCCCGCGCCACCTTCAACGAGCTCTTCTACCGCCAGTACAAGGGCCTCTCCCGGGACCGCCTGGCGGCGCTCTCCGAGGAGCTCTTCGAGAGCGTGCTGAAGCCGGCGATCTTCCCGGGCTCCGAGGACCTCGTCGAGCGCTCCCGGGCCGCCGGCTACCGGCAGGTGATCGTCACCGGCGCCATCGACCTCTCGATCCTCCCGCTCGCCCGCCACTTCGGCATGGACGACGTGATCGCCAACCGCCTCGAGTTCGTGGACGGCAAGGCGACCGGCCGGGTGATCAAGCCGCTCATCGCCGGCGCCACCAAGGCCTCCGCGGTGCGCGACTACTGCAAGGCCGAGGGCCTCGACCTCGCCGAGTGCTCCGGCTTCTGCGACAGCTACGCCGACTACCCCATGCTCGCCGTCGTCGGTCGCCCGACGGCGGTCAACCCCGACTTCCGGCTTCGCTCCCTGGCGAAGTCGCACGACTGGCCCGTGGTGGATCTGCGATGAGACTTGCGAAGGAGCTCGAAGCCCCCGAGGTCGTCACCATCGACAAGGGGTCCGCGCCGCGGATCATCCACTACGGCGAGGACTTCCTCCTCGAGGACCTGCCGGTCGGCACCCGGGTGATCTACCCGAAGCAGCCGATCGCCGGCCTCCCCAACCCGCGGGCCGCGATCCGCTGGGCGCTGAACCACCCCGAGGGCTGCGACCCGCTCCCGGCGCAGCTCAAGCCGGGGATGAAGGTCACCATCGCGGTGGACGACATCTCGCTGCCGCTCCCGCAGATGGCCAGGCCCGATCTCCGGCAGACGATGCTCGAGATCCTGCTCGAGATGCTCGCCGATCACGGCGTCGAGGACGTCGAGATCGTCATCGCCATCGCGCTCCACCGGAAGATGACCGCCGCCGAGGTGGAGCGGATGGTCGGGCCGAAGGTGTTCCGGGACCACTGGCCGGACCGGCTCTACCACCACGACGCCGAGGATCCGAACGGGATGACCGAGATCGGGGAGACCCGTCACGGCGAGCCGGTGCGGGTGAACCGCCGCGCCGCCGAGAGCGACCTCGTCATCTACGCCAACATCACCTTCGTGCCGATGAACGGCGGCACCAAGTCGGTGGGCATCGGCCTCACCGACTACAAGGGCCTGCGCGGCAACCACAACCCGCGGGCGATCCGCGGCTCGTGGTCGTACATGGACCCGAAGGGCCCGAGCGAGCTGCACCGCTCGTTCGACCGCATCGGCGAGGTGGTGAACCGCGAGCTCAACGTCTTCCACCTCGAGACCGCGGTGAACAACCGCATGTACACCGGGCCGATGGAGTTCCTCGGCAAGAACGAGGACGACTTCACCGAGAGCGACCGGCTCAAGTTCCAGGCGCTGAAGTGGACCCTCTCGCGCACGCCGCAGGCGCTGCGGCGCGAGGTGTTCATGAAGGTGCCCGCCGGCTACGAGCTCATCGGCGTGCACGCCGGCAAGACCAAGCCGGTGCACGACAAGATCATCGAGAAGACCTACGAGCAGTACGCGGTGAAGGTGCAGGGGCAGTCGGACATCCTCATCCACGGCATCCCGTACATCTCGCCGTACAACGCCAACTCGAAGTCGCTGAACCCGCTGCTCGTGCAGGTGATGGGGCAGGGCTACCTCTTCAACCTCTACCGCGGCCGGCCGCTGGTGAAGAAGGGCGGCGTGCTCATCCTCTGCCACCCGGTCTCGGATCACTTCGACGCCGAGCACCACCCGAGCTACATCGAGTTCTTCCACCGCTGCCTGGCGGAGACCCGCGACGCGCTCGTCCTCGAGCAGAAGTACGAGGAGGAGTTCGCGCAGAACCCGGCGTACATCGAGATGTACCGCCGCGGGAACGCCTTCCACGGCGTCCACCCGTTCTACATGTGGTACTGGGGCGAGAACGGCCGCCAGCACGTCGGCAAGACGATCGTCGTCGGCGCCGACAACACCCACGTCCCGAAGATCCTGGGCTGGGAGCGCGCCGGCACCCTCGCCGAGGCGATCGCCATGGCCCGCTCCGAGATGGGGCGCTCGGCCTCGATCACCATGGTCCACAACGCCCCGATCGTCCTCGCGGACGTGGAGTAGTCGATGCACCACCCGCCGAACGGCGCCTCCGGCGTCCACGCGGTGCTGCCGCCCGCGCCCGACTTCAGCGTGACCGAGGCGCTCCGCGGCAAGCGGATCCTCTTCACCGGCGCCACCGGCTTCGTCGGCAAGGTGGCGCTGTCGATGCTGCTCACCCGCTTCCCGGAGATCGGGAAGATCTACGTGCTGGCGCGGCCGGGCGTCTCCACCGGCGCCGAGGACCGCTTCTACGGGAAGGTCGTCCCGGCGCCGCCGTTCGACCCGCTCCGGGCCCAGAAGGGCCCGGACATGGACGCCTTCCTCCGCCAGAAGTGCGAGGCGGTGCCGGGCGACGTGTCGAAGGAGTGGTGCGCGTTCCCCGAGGGGCTCCTGAAGCGCCTCGAGGGCAACGTCGACGTGCTGGTGAACTGCGCCGGCCTCGTCGACTTCAACCCGACCCTCGAGTCGGCGATCAACGCCAACGCCCTCGGCGCCATCCACGTGGCGAAGACCGCGAAGCGCATCGGCGCCGCGCTCGTGCACGTGTCGACCTGCTTCGTCGCCGGCGCCGCGCCGGGCATCGTCCCCGAGGACGAGGACATGCTCGGGTACTTCCCGAAGCGCGACGAGTGGAAGCAGCAGAGCTTCGACCCGTTCCTCGAGATCGAGGACTGCCGGAAGGCGATCGCCCGGATCAAGGACCGCGCCGAGGACCGCGCGCTCCAGAGCGAGTTCCGCGCCAAGGCGATCGAGCGGCTCCACGAGGAGGGCCGCGACGAGAACGACGAGAAGGCGGTGCGCACCGGCGCGATGCGCGAGCGCAAGCTCTGGGTCACCGAGCGGCTGATCAAGGCCGGCGTCGAGCGCAGCCAGCACTGGGGCTGGCCCAACACCTACTGCTACACCAAGAGCCTCGGCGACCAGGTGATCGACGGGATCGCGCGGAAGGAAGGCCTCACCTTCTCGATCGTCCGCCCCGCGATCGTCGAGAGCGCGCTGCGCTTCCCGTTCCCCGGCTGGAACGAGGGCTTCACCACCACCGCGCCGCTCACCTTCATGGCGCTGAAGGGCCACCGCACCTACCCGGGCAAGGAGGGCCTCGTCCTCGACGTGATCCCGGCGGATCACATCGCCGCCGGCCTCATCGCCGTCACCGCGGCGGTGCTCGAGAAGGTGCACAAGAAGGTCTACCAGCTCGGCACCAGCGACTCGAACCCGCTGCTGGTGACGCGCTCGATCGAGCTCACCGGCCTCTACCGCCGCCGCTACTACAAGCGGAAGGCGGAGGAGGAGGGCGAGTCGAAGCTCAAGAACGAGCTGCTCGCCCGGATCGAGCCGCAGGTCGTCACCCGCGAGGCCTACCTCGACCGCTCCGCCCCGCAGATCTCGGCGATCGCCAAGCGGGTGGTGAAGGTGCTCGACGAGGTGAAGCCGCGCTGGGGCGCGCCGCGCATCGCCACGGTGATCGAGGGCGTGCAGGACCAGCTCGAGAAGGTGACCAAGCAGGCGGACATGGCCCACGGCATGTTCGACCTGTTCATGCCCTTCGTCTGGGAAAATGAATACATCTTCGAGTCGAAGCACATCCGCGCGCTCTACGCCCGGATGCACCCCGAGGACCGGGCGCGGATCCCCTGGGATCCCGAGGCCTACGACTGGCTCCACTACTGGCTCGACGTCCACCTCGAGGGCCTGCAGAAGTGGGTCTACCCGAACCTCGAGGACGAGTTCGGGGTGAAGGCCAAGAAGAAGCACGTCCCCGTCTACCGCGACCTCTGGGAGCTGCTCGAGGCGCGGGCCCGCAAGCACGCCGGCAAGGTGGCGATGCGCTTCCTGCGCAAGGACGGCGACGACCGCTACACCTACGGCCAGCTCCGCGACCGCGCGGTGCGGGCGGCGTTCTTCCTCGCCGCGTCGGGCGTCTCGCCCTCCGATCGCGTGGTGCTGCTCTCCGAGAACCGGCCGGAGTGGGCGATGGCCTACTTCGGCATCGTCAAGGCCGCCGCGACCAGCGTGCCGCTCGACCACCAGTCCTCGCGCGAAGAGCTCGAGAACGTGATCAAGAGCTCGGGCGCGAAGCTGGCGATCCTCTCGAGGAAGGTCCTCGACCGGCTCGAGCTCGCGCCCGGCGGAGAGCTCGCCGGCGCGAAGCTGGTCGAGCTCCAGGACCTCTTCCACTCGCGGCTCCCCGACGTGCCCGAGGGCGCGCTCGCGCCCCGCGACCCGGTGGACCTCGCCAGCCTGATCTTCACCAGCGGCACCACCGGCAAGCCGAAGGGCGTGATGCTCACCGGCCGCAACTTCACCTCCCTGGTCTCGAAGCTCTCCGGCGTCTTCGACCTCGGCGAGCGCGACGGGCTGCTGTCGGTGCTGCCGATGCACCACACCTTCGAGTTCACCGCCGGCTTCCTGATGCCGCTCGCGGTGGGCGCGGAGATCGCCTACCTCGAGGAGCTCTCCGGCGACACCCTCGCCGACGCGTTCACCACCGGCCGCGTCAC
>CAZDGH010000078.1:5485-17233 GCA_964504805.1 uncultured Myxococcales bacterium
AGCGCCAGGGCCATCACCAGCGCCGCGACAAGCCGCTCACGCTCGCCGCCGTCTACGCGCCGGTCGCGTTCACCACCGGCCGCTTCACCGCCATGGTCGGCGTGCCCGCGCTCTGGCAGCTCCTCCTCCGCCGGATCGAGGGGCAGCTCGCCGACGCCGGCCTCGAGAAGCCGGCGAAGGCGCTCCAGGCGGTGGGCCGGAAGGCCGACGAGAAGCTGCCGGTGAGCCTCGGGAAGGCGATGTTCTTCCCCGTGCACCGCAAGTTCGGCGGCCGCCTGCGCTACCTCATCTCCGGCGGCTCGGCGATGAGCGCCGACGTCTACAACGCCTTCAAGGGCATGGGCTTCTCGATCTACGAGGGCTACGGCCTCACCGAGGCCTCGCCGGTGCTCACCGTGCAGGAGCCGGGCGACGCCCAGGCCGGCCACGTCGGCAAGGCGCTCCCCGGCATCGAGGTGCGCATCCACGAGCCCGACGCCGACGGCGTGGGCGAGGTGATCGCCAAGGGCCCGAACGTGATGGCGGGCTACTGGAACGATCCCGAGGCCACCGCCTCGGTGCTCCGCGAGGGCTGGCTGCACACCGGCGATCTCGGGAAGCTCGACGACGCCGGCCGCCTGAGCATCGTCGGCCGCAAGAAGGACGTGATCATCGACGCCAACGGGAAGAACGTCTACCCGGACGAGCTCGAGGATCTGTACCGGGAGAGCCCGTACGTGAAGGAGCTCTCCGTCGTCGGGCTGCCCGACGAGGGCGGCGGCGAGAAGGTCGCCTGCCTCTGCGTGCCCGAGTACGGCAGCTCCGGCTCCAGGGAGGAGGTGCGCCAGAAGGCGGAGGCGCACTTCCGCGAGGTGTCGCTGAAGCTGCCCTACTACAAGCGGGTGAAGGTGCTGCACCTGCGCGACGCGGAGCTGCCGAAGACCGCGAAGCGGAGCGTGAAGCGCAAGCAGGTGGTCGAGGAGCTGCTGAAGCTCGAGCGCACCGCCAGGGGCGGGAGCGGCAAGAAGCAGCTCGTCGCCGAGGGCGACGCCTGGCTCTACGACCTGGTGGCGCGGGTCTCCGAGCAGCCGCGGGAGAAGATCGTCCCCGAGGCCCGGCTCGAGCGCGACCTCGGCTTCGACTCCCTCATGTTCACCGAGCTCGGCGCCGCCCTCGAGGAGGCCGGGGTGAAGCTCCCCGCCGCCGAGGAGGTGATGTCGCTGGCGACCGTGGCCGATCTGGTGCGGCAGGTCGCGGTCTGGCGCCGCGGCGGCGGCGGCCGGCGCACCGAGGCGGTGGTGCGCGAGGCGGCGCCCGACGCCCGCAAGGCGCGCCGCGAGAAGGAGCGCTCGCTGTTCGGCGCGGTGCTCGACGTGCTCCAGCCGGCGATCGACAAGGTGCCGCTCGTGAACGACGCCGTGGCGCTCGCCCGCGCCGGCGATGGCACGCCGGAGCCGCGGAAGAAGAAGGCCTCCTCGAAGGCGCTGGCGCGCAAGCCGGCGGAGCGGGTGGAGGAGGCCGAGTCGATCGAGCTGCCCGAGCCGCTCGTCGCCGCCGGCCGCACCGTCCTCTCGGAGGGCCAGCGCTCCGTCTACGAGCGGCTCTTCACCACCCGGATCTACGGCCGCGCCCACGTGCCGCAGCACGTGAACTTCCTCGTGGCCGCGAACCACGCCTCGCACCTCGACATGGGCCTCGTGAAGCACGCCCTCGGCGAGCAGGGCGACAACCTGGTGGCGCTCGCCGCCCGCGACTACTTCTTCTCGGATCGCTGGCGGCGCACCTACTTCGAGAACTTCACCAACCTCATCCCGATGGACCGGCACGGCTCGCTGCGCGAGTCGCTGAAGCTCGCCAGCCGCTCGCTGCTCCTCGGGAAGAACCTGCTCATCTTCCCCGAGGGCACCCGGGCCACCGACGGCGCGCTCAAGGAGTTCAAGCCGTCGATCGGCTACCTCGCGCTCACCAACAAGGTCGGCATCCTGCCCGTCTACCTGAAGGGCACCTACGAGGCGCTGCCCAAGGGCCGGGTGGTGCCGAAGCAGCGGGAGATCTCGGCGCACGTCGGGCCGTTCCTCTCCTACGAGGAGCTGCTCGAGAAGGTGCAGGGGCTGCCGCGCAGCGAGCAGCACCGCGAGGTGGCGCGGATCGTCGAGGCGGAGGTGCGGCTCCTCGCCGAGGGCAAGCGGCGCGCGCCGCGGCAGGGCCCGGCGAAGGACCGCCCGGGACGGACCACGGTGGAGGTCGAGGTGTCGAAGCACGAGAAACACGCGCGCCACGAGGGGAAGCCGTGAGGAGGGTCCTCGTCACCGGCGCGACCGGGTTCCTCGGCGCGCACCTCGTGAAGCTGCTGGTCGCCCGCGGCGAGCGGGTCCGGGTGCTCACCCGCGCCGCCGCGGCGCCGGAGCTCGACGACCTCGACGTGGAGATCGTCGAGGGCTCGATCGGCAAGGCCTCGGTCGTGCGCGAGGCGGTCGACGGCGTGGACGCCGTCTACCACTGCGCCGGCCTCGTCTCCCGCGACCACGACGCCGCGAGCCAGATTTACCGGCTCCACGTCGACGCCACCCGGCTGCTGCTCGAGTCCGCCGAGGCGGCGAAGGTGGAGCGGGTGGTGGTGGTCTCCACCTCGGGCACCGTCGCGGTGTCGAAGGACGAGGACGAGGTGTCCACCGAGGCGTCGCCGTACCGCTACGAGACGGTGCGCGACTGGCCGTACTACCTGTCGAAGATCTACCAGGAGAAGCTCGCCCTCGACTTCGGCGCGCGCTCGAAGCTCGACGCGGTGGTGGTGAACCCGTCGCTGCTCCTCGGTCCCGGCGACAGCCGGCTCTCCTCCACCGGCGACGTGCTCAAGTTCCTGGAGCGGAAGATCCCGGTGGTGCCGTCGGGCGGCCTGAACTTCGTCGACGCCCGCGACGCCGCCGCCGGGCTGATCCTGGCGATGGAGAAGGGGAAGCGGAACGAGCGCTACCTGCTCGGCGGCCCGAACTGGACCTTCGCCGAGTTCTTCTCGCGGCTCGCCCGGGTCTCCGACGTGCGGGCGCCGACCGCGCGGATCCCCGACGGCGCGGCGCGCTTCGGCGCCTCGGTGGTGGACGCGCTCTACCGGCTCCGCGGCGGCGAGAAGAGGGCGCCGCTCGATCCCGTCGGCGTCGAGATGAGCCAGCACTTCTGGTACCTCGACGCCACCAGGGCGCGCACCGAGCTCGGCTGGGAGCCGCGCGACCCGATGGAGACCATCGACGACACGGTGGCGTGGCTGAAGGAGCGCCACCTCGGCGGCGAGCCGCCGGCCCCGAAGGCGCCGTCGTTCCTGGAGACGCTGGTCACCAAGATGGGCGAGGCGCCGGCGCCGAAGGCGAAGGAGAAGCCCCTCGCCCGGGCGAAGGCGGCGGCGAAGACCGCCCGGAAGAAGAAGCCCGAGGCGCGGCGCTCGCGCTGACCGATCCGGCCGCGCCGGCCTCGACCGGCCGGCCGCGGCGCGGTATGCGTCACGGAGCGTGCGCCGCTCCCTCCTCCTCGCGGGACTCCTCCTCGCCGGCTGCTTCCCCGAGCGGCCGCCGGTGAGCGTTTTCGTCGAGCTGTGCGACAACGGCGCGGACGACGACGCCGACGAGCTCGCCGACTGCGACGATCCGGACTGCGGGCCGGCCTGCGGGGGCGAGGCGGTGCCCCACGAGACCGCCTGCGACGACGGGCTCGACGACGACGGCGATGGCCTCGTCGACTGCCTCGACGACGACTGCGTCGCCGACTGCGACGATCGCGAGCGGGACTGCAGCGACGGCGACGACGACGACGGCGACGGCGAGATCGACTGCGCCGACGACGACTGCTTCGGCGTCGACGAGTGCTAGCTCTACGGCGTGTCGCCCACGTTCACGGCGCGTGAAGGGTCGCCCGACCAGTCCGAGAACGAGCCCTCGTAGAGGAGCCCGCCGGAAAGCCCGGCGCGGGCGAGGGCGAGGAGCGTGTGGCAGGCGGTGACGCCCGAGCCGCACGAGGCGATCACCGTCCGGCCGGGCGCGACGCCGAGCGCCTCGTAGCGGTCGCGCAGCGCCTCGGGCGCGAGGAAGCGGCCGCCCTCGAGGTTCGACGCGACCGGGGCGCTCACCGCGCCCGGGACGTGGCCGGCCCGCGGATCCACCGGCTCGACGTCGCCCCGGTACCGCTCCCTCGCGCGCGCATCGAGCAGCAGCGCGCCGGAGGCGACGAGGCGCGCAACCGCGCCGGCGTCCACGACGTCCCGGCGATCGAGCGCGAGCGGGAGCTCCGGCGCCGCCCGATCCCGCGGCACCTCGGTGGAGAGCGCGCCACCCGCGGCGAGCCAGGCCGGGAGGCCGCCGTCGAGGACGCGGCCGCCCCGGTGCCCCGACGCCTCGAGCAGCCACCAGAGCCGCGCGGCGATGGCGCCGCCGGCGTCGTCGTAGGCGACGACGAGCGTGTCGGCGCCGGCCCCGAGGCGAGAGAGGAGCCTTCGGAGCTGCGCGTCGGTGGGGAGGGGATGCCGGCCCGGACCGGCGCCCTTCGGCGCCGCGAGCTCGGCGTCGAGGTCGACGAAGCACGCGCCGGGGACGTGACCCTCCGCGTACGCGTCGCGGCCGGTGCGGGCGCCGCCCAGGTACCAGCGGACGTCGGCGACGACGACGGCGGGATCTTCGAGGTGCGCGGCCAGCCAGCCGGCCGACACCACCGGATCGCTCACCGCTCGCCCTTCAGGCTCCCGACGGTGAAGACGCCCGGCTTCGGCGCGGCCTCGGCGGCCGGGCCCGGCGGCGGCCCGATCGGAGGCAGCTTCGCCACCGCGGCCGGCGGCTCGCGGGGCGCCGCCTTCGGCGGGGGCTCGCCGGGCGCCGCCTCCGGCTCGGGCGGCGCGGCGCGCGGCACGCCGGTGATCACCGGTCGGATGTCCGCCCAGCGCGCCCGCTCCTCGCGGACGAACGACGTCAGCCGCGCCCCGGTGTAGCTCGGGAGCGTGCCGGCGTGCGCCTCGAGCGCGTCGAAGAACTTCTCGAGGTAGCCGAGGTCGCGGCCGAAGCCGTCCGCGCCCGCCACGGCTACTTGCCCCGCTTGCCCCGGCGCAGGCTCTTGTTGCGGCGCACGCGCTTCCGCTTCACGGCGTCGCGCTTCGTCTTCGCCCGGTTCGCCGTCTTCTTCTTGGTGCGGTTGCCGCGCTTCGCAGCCATGGTGCTCTCCTCGTTCGGGAATGGCCGCCGGATATAGCGGAGCCCGAAGGCGCGATCAACGATCGCCCCCAGGAACGCGCGAGGCGGCGGCCCGTCTCCGAGCCGCCGCCCCGTTCGCCGCGCGCGCTTCGTCAGTAGGCGATGCCGTGCTCGGCGGCGCGGGTCTTCACCGTCTCCATCACCGTGGCGTCGAAGGAGTCGGCCTTCGGCTTGGCGTTCTTCGACATCCAGGCGTCGCGCTTCTTCGCCAGCTCCACCGCCTTGGCCTCGAGCTCCTTGCGCTCCCTGGCGACCTTCGCGACGTGCGCCTTCCGCTCGTCCTTGTCCATCCGGCGGAGCTCGCCGTCGAGCATGTCGTCGGAGAAGGAGGCGATCGCCGAGGGCTCCGCCGCGAGGTCGACCGCGCCCGCCACCGGCGCCGGGGCCGCCGGCGCCGCGAGGCCGCCACCGCCCGACTTGCCGAGGAAGCCCATCCGATCCGCGGCGGCCTCGGCGCTCATCCCGCCGACGTCCCTGGCCTTGGCGCGGGAGGCGCGGCGCGCGCCCTCGCCGCCGGCGTACACGGTCTTCGAGGCGATGGCCGCGTTGAGCGCGCCGATCTCGGCGTCGTAGGGCGTGGCGACCGCGACCAAGCCGCCGGTCTGGCCGATGGAGATGAACGACCCGTCGGCGAGGCGCGAGAGCTCCTGGAACGCGAGCGCGGTGTCGGGCGCGTCGCCGCAGCGCACGGTGTTGACGACGATGCCCTGGGCGATCGCGCGCTTCGCCCAGGTCCGGTACTCCCAGCCGTCCTGGTACTCCTGCGGCGGGGCGTCGCCGACGACGAAGATCATCTTCATCGCCTTCCTGTCCTTCGACCACGAGAGCATGCTCACCGCCTCGCCGAGGCCCTGGCCCACGTGCTCGGGCCAGTCGCCGCCGCCCGAGGCCTCGAAGGTGCGGAGGTTCTGGTAGACCGCGTCGAGGTCCTCGGAGAGGTCGAAGCGCTTGGTGACGTAGGCGTCGCCGCGGTCCTTGTAGCCGACGAGCGCCACCCGGATCCGCGGGGTCGGCTTGCCCTCGGCCATCTTCGAGGCGATCGACCAGATCTTCTGCTTCGCGCCCTCGAGCAGCCCGCCCATCGAGCCGGTGGTGTCGAGGACGAACGCGACCTCGATCGTCGGCCGCTGGTCGCGGTGGCGGCGGGCCTCCGCCTCGGCCGCCTCCCGCCGCGCCTCCGGGCTGAGGGCCGCGGCGGGCGACGCCGCCAGGGTGAGGAAGAGGGCCGCTGCCGCCGCCGTGAAGATCCGGTTCGCCATGGTTCCTTGCTCCTTCGGGGAAGTCGCCGCGGGACGCCGCGGCCTCGCCTCCTTCCACGCGCCTGCCGAGACTTCGATCTACACCCCGATAACCGCCCGGAACCTTTCGGCTTTGCGGAGGGCGGGCCTCGCGCGTAAGGTCTCGCCCGCCATGCGCGCCCTCGCCTCCGCCCTCCTCGTCCTGCTCGCCCTCGCCGCCTGCGGCGACCCCGCCCGTGCCCTCGCGCCGCGGGCGAAGCACCTCGGCCTCTCGCTCTGCGCCGCCGCCGTCGCCCAGGACGACACGGCCCGGGTGCACGAGGCGGTGGCGGTCGGCCCGGACCTGCGCGCGAAGCTGCGGGAGCTCGGCCCGAAGCTCGCCCCCGGCTACGGCGTGGAGGTCCTCGCCGGCGATCCCGCGCCCGGGGACGGCAGCGCCTCCCACCAGGTGAAGCTGCTCGCCGGGAGCGCGGCGGTGCTCACGGTGCGGCTCCGCTACGACGCGAAGGTCGACGCCTTCCACGTCCTCGGCTTCTTCACGCCATGAGCCTGTCGCACGCGATCGTCGGCGCGGGCGCCTCGTCGACGCTGCTCCTCCACGGCTTCCTCGGCTCGGGGCGGAACCTCTCGACGCTCGCCCGGCGGCTGGTGGAGAAGGATCCGTCGCTGCGGATCGTGCTCCCCGATCTGCCGGGCCACGGCAGCTCGCCGCGCTTCCCCGACGACGCCGGCCTCGCTTACTTCGCGGCGCAGGTCCTCGCCACCGCGCGCGAGGCGGGCGTGCCCGGGCCGTACCGGATCATCGGCCACTCGCTCGGCGGGCGCGTCGGCCTGCGCGCGCTGCTCGACGCGCCCGGCGAAGTCGCCTCGGTGACGCTCCTCGACATCACGCCCTCGCCGATCGTCACTCCGGGCACCCGGAGCCACGCGGCGCTCTCGCGCCTGGTCGCGGCGCCGGCCCACGCCGCGTCGCGCGACGAGCTCCGCCTCGCCCTCGTCGATCCTGCGCTCTCCGACGCGCTCGTCGACTGGCTGATGATGAACGTCGTCCGCGAGGGCGACGGCTACGGCTGGCGCCTCGACCGCCGCGCCCTCGAGGCGCTGCACCCGCGGGTGAACGCCGAGGACCTCTGGCCCGCGGTGGAGCGGCGCGTGCGGCCCGTGCGCTGCATCCGCGGCGAGCATGGCGGCTACGTGAGCGACGCGGACGCCGCGCGGCTGGAGGCCGCGGGCTGCCCGGTGGACACGCTCGCGGGCGCCGGGCACTTCGTCCACGTCGACGCGCTCGAGCCGCTGGTGGCGCTGCTCTAGCTCAAGGCCGGGAGCCGCACGCAGAAGCGGCAGCCCTTCTCCGACTCGAGCAGCTCGAGGGTGCCACCGCCGCGCTCGGCGGTGTTGCGGCTGATGAAGAGGCCGAGGCCGGTGCCGTTCGCCTTGCCGGTGGCGAACGGGTGGAAGAGCTTGCTCTTCAGGTGGTTCGGCACGCCCGGCCCGTCGTCCTCGACGTAGGCCTCGACGAAGCCGCCCGTCGCCAGCGTGCGCACGCGGATGGTGCCGGTGGACGCGCCGATGGCCTCCCGGGCGTTCACCAGCAGGTTCACGAAGATCTGCTGCAGATCGCCCGGGTGCACCCGGACCTCGGGGAGGGGATCGGCGAGCTCCTTCTCGATCTTCAGGTGGGTCTTCTTCAGCTGGTACTCGAGCAGCTCGATCGCGCCGGCGACGGCGGCGTTCACGCTCGCCTTCGCCGCCTGGCCGTAGCCGCCCTTGGCGTAGCGGCGCACCCGCTCGAGCAGGGCCTCCATCCGATCGGCCTGCTGGACGATCGAGGTCGCCTTGGCCTTCACCATGTCCGCGTTCTGCGGGACGGTCTCGATGATCTGCGCGTAGGCCTTCACGCCGAGCAGCGGCTGCCGCATCTCGTGGATGATCTCGGCGGTGAGCTGCCCGAGCTCCGCGAGGCGGGTGGTGTGGCGCAGCCGCTCGAACGCGCTCGCGAGCTCGTCGTGCGCCTGGGTCACGGTCCGGGCCTGCCGCTTCGCCTCTTCGAGGTTTCCGGCTTCGAGCGCCTCCTCGAGCCGGCGCAAGGCGTCCTGGGAGAAGGCCATGGGATGATCATGACCGGCGGCCGTTCCCATGCCAACCCGGGTGTTTCATTGACGAATCGACGTCCGCTTGTTAACCCCACGCACGCGTGATCCCAGGCATGAAGATCGTCCACCAGGCGCAGCCGGCCTGGGGGATCGGCGAGATCGTCTCCCTCCAGGAGGGCGGCCGGTACCTGGCGGTCCGCTTCTCGGGCCGGGGGGCGGCGCCGATCCTCGTCTCGGCCAAGGATCCGGCGCTCCACCGCTGGCGCTTCTCGCCGGGCGACGAGGTGGGCCTGCCCGGCGGCGCCCGCGGCAAGGTGGTGGAGGGCCGCGAGACGAGCGGCCGCGCGCTCTACCGCTACGTCGTCGAGCTCGACGGCGGCGCGGCCCGGGAGTTCGGCGAGGACCAGCTCGTGCCCCGGCCGCCGAAGGCCGGCGCGCTCGAGCAGCTCTCCCGCGGCCGCGGCGGCGAGCCGGGCGCGTGGGTGCTCCGGCAGCGGGCGGTGAAGCTCGACCTCGAGCGCCGCGCCGACGCGCTCGGCGCGCTCTTCGGCAGCCGGGTGATGCCGAAGCCGCACCAGCTCGCGGTGGTGCAGCGCGTGCTCTCGGCGCGGCAGCCGCGCTTCGTGCTCGCCGACGAGGTCGGCCTCGGCAAGACCATCGAGGCGGGCATGGTGTTCGCCGCGCTCAAGCAGACCGGGCTCGCCCGGCGGGTGCTGATCGTGGCGCCGGCGCACCTCACCGTGCAGTGGCTCGCCGAGCTCTTCCACAAGTTCCACACCCTCTTCACCCTGGTCGACGGGGAGCGGATCGCCAAGGAGCAGGACGCCGATCCCAGGCCGGTGTGGTGGCGCTACGACAAGATCGTCACCTCGCTCGAGCTGCTCGCCCGCGACCCCGAGCACCGCGCCGCGATCGCCGCCGAGGAGGCCGAGTGGGACCTGGTCATCTTCGACGAGGCCCACCACCTCGAGGCCGAGCGCAACTACGCCGCCGCCGAGGCGGTGGCCGACAACACCTTCGGGCTGCTCCTGCTCACCGCCACGCCGCTGCAGCTCGATCCGGTGGAGCACTACAAGCTGCTGCTCCTGGTGGACCCGGCGGCGCCGGAGTCGTTCGAGGCGTTCGAGCAGCGGCTCGAGCGGCAGGGCGACATCTCCGAGAAGACGCGGTCGCTGCTCGCGGCGAAGAAGCCCGACGAGGCCGCCGCCGCCGCCAAGGCGATCGCCGCGCTCCTGCCGAAGGACGACCTCCTCCAGCGCTCCGCCGGGCAGGTGGCGAAGGGCGGCGCCGCCGGCGCGCAGGCGAAGGCGCGCTTCGTCTCGCACCTCGCCGAGACCTACTCGATCTCCTCGCGCCTCATCCGCAACCGGCGCGCGGTGGTGGGCGGGCTCGCCCCGCGCCGGCTGGTGCGCCACGACGTGACGCCGTCTCCCGCGGAGCGCGCCTTCCGCGACGAGGTCGCCGGCGAGGTGGCCAGGGGCCGCCTCCGCGCACAAGGCGCCGCGCTCGCCGCCCTGCTCCGGCGGGTGGAGTCGTCGCCGCGCGCCGCCGCCGCCGCGCTCCTCGCCCACCGGAACAAGGAGCTGGCGCAGCAGGCCGCGGCGCTCGAGGGGAAGGACCAGAAGGCGAAGGCGCTGGTCGAGCTGGTGCGGGAGCTCCGGAAGGCGGAGCCCGACGCCAAGGTGCTCGTCTTCAGCGAGGCGAAGGAGACGCTCGAGTACCTGCGCGAGCTGCTCGGCCGGGCCGGCGCCGCGGCGGCCGTCTACCACGGCGAGCTCTCGCAGCTCGAGCGCGACCGGCAGGTGGCGCGCTTCCGCGATCCCGACGGGCCGGTGGTGCTGCTCTCCACCGAGGTCGGCGGCGAGGGGCGGAACTTCCAGTTCTGCCACCACCTGGTGAACTACGACCTCGCCTGGAGCCCGGCGGCGATCGAGCAGCGCATCGGCCGCCTCGACCGCATCGGCCAGCACCGCGAGGTGATGGTCCACTGCTTCCGGGTGGAGGGCACGCTCTCCGCCAACGTCTTCGACCTGATGGCGAACGCGGTGCGGGTCTTCGACGAGACGGTGGGCGGCCTCGACCCGGTGCTGGAGCTCGTCGAGGGCGACCTCGGCCGCCTGGCGCTGAAGGGCGACGCCGCCGAGCTCGCCAGGTACGAGGCGGTGCTGGCGCGGCGGGTGGCGGAGGCGCGCGAGGAGGTGCGCCGCGCCTACGACCCGCTGCTCGATCTGCGCTCGTTCGACCAGGGCGCGGTGCGGGCGCAGCTCGAGCGCGCCGCCTCGCGGCTCGGCGTCGCCCTCGGCGAGGACGAGCCGCTCGAGGAGGCGCTCACCGGGATCGCCCGCGAGCTCGACGAGCGGCTCGAGGAGACGGTGATCGACCTCGCCCGCCGCGTCGGCATCCAGGCCGACACCGACGAGCACGTCGACGCCTTCCAGTGCCTCTTCAAGCTCGGCGGCGAGCTGGCGGTGGACGCGCTCCCCGGCCTCGAGCTCGACGAGGGCGAGCGGCAGATGCTCGGCTCCTTCTGGCGCGACACAGCGGTGGTGCAGGAGGAGAACGACTACTTCGCCACCGGCCACCCGCTGGTGGAGTCGCTGTTCGCGTGGGCGCGCGACGGCGAGCTCGGGCGCGCCACCTGGATCGAGAGCGACGAGGTGCGGCGCGCGGCCCTCGGCTTCGCCTTCACCTTCCTCGTGGTCTTCCCCGAGGCCGAGGACCTCGCCGCCGGCGCCAGCGTGCCCTCGCGGCAGGCGGCGCGGTACCTCGAGCTGCAGCGGCTGCCGGTGGCGGTGGAGTCGGCCCGCGGCGGCGGCACGCCGCACGTGCGCGACGCGCTCCTCGCCGCCCTCGAGGAGGACGAGCCGGAGGCCGGGCGCCCGCCGAACCTCCCCCAGGCGGACCTCGCGCAGGTGGTGACGCAGGCGTACGCCGCGGCGAAGGCGGAGGCGGAGCAGCGCCTGAAGGCGGCGCTGGAGACGGCCGCGCTGCGGCTCGGGGCCGAGCGCGACGCCGGGCTCGAGCGGCTCACGCTCTCGGCGGCGCGGGCGGACGAGCAGGAGAAGCAGCTGCTCGAGCTCGAGGCCGAGAAGCTCGAGGAGTTCCACGACGTCTGCCTCGCCGCGCTCCGCGGCGTGCGGCTCGAGCTCGACCAGGCCGCGGGCGTGGTGCCGGGGGCGTAGGAGCCGGCGATGGCACGCGGCGCGGTGC
>CAZDGH010000079.1:0-17216 GCA_964504805.1 uncultured Myxococcales bacterium
CCCTCGCCGCGACCGGCGCGATCGGCCCGGCGGGCGCCGCGCTCGTCACGCTCGGGACGACCGGGGCGAGCCTCGCCGTCGCCGCGCTCGCCGGCCTGGTCCGCGGCGACCTCGGCGCCGCCGAGGCGCCCCGCGCGATCGCCCCTGCCGTGGATGCCCCGGTGGGGTAGCATGCGCGCGCCGCCGGCAGCGGGAGGCTGCGAGCGGCGCCGGAGCCAGCCCACGTGCGCCACCTCGTCCCGCTCCTCGCCGCGCTCCTCGTGCCGGCCGCCGCCTCCGCGGACGCCGCGCTCGACGCCGAGGAGCTCGCCTTCCTCGGGCTCCTCAACGAGTACCGCGCGTCGGTGGGCGCGCCTTGCCTGACCGCCTCGCCGACGATGAACGAGGCGGCGGACTTCATGAGCCGGGCGATGGGCGAGCAGCCGTTCTTCTCGCACTCCGAGCCGCCGTGCGATCCGAGCGGCCACGAGTGTACCGGCCGCGATCCCTTCGTCCGCATCGCCGACTTCGGGCACGCCGGCTGGACCACCGCCGGCGAGAACATCGCCGCCGGATCGCCGAGCGCCGCCGAGGTCTTCGAGGTCTGGCGCAACAGCGAGGGCCACGACCGGAACATGCGCGATCCCGCCTTCACGTCGATCGGCATCGGCCGCGTCGAGGTGCCGGGCTCGCCCTACGGCGTCTACTGGACCAACGACTTCTCGAACCTCGTCGACGGCTCGCCCTCCTGCGGGGACGCTGGCGGCGGCGCCGAGGGGGGCGCCGACCTCGACGACGACGATCCCGGCGCGGGCTGCTCCGCCGCCGCCGGCGGAAGCCCCCTCGCCCTGCTCCTCGTCGCGGCCGCCCTGCGGCGCCGCTGAGGTCCGCTCCATGGAAGCCGTCCGCGAGGCCCTCGCCATCGCGCTCCACGACACCCGCCGCTCGCTGAAGAGCGCCAAGGGCATCGTGCTGCTCACCCTGTTCGTCGGCAGCTTCCTCCTCGCCGGCGCCGGCTTCGTGCTGGCGTCGGAGAGCGTCGCCAAGCGGCTCAGGTCCGAGCTCGCGGCGGGCGGCGTGCCGATCGACGCGGTGATGATCGAGAAGCAGGCGAAGCTGAAGCTGTTCGAGGGCTTCGCCGGGGACGACGCGGAGCTGGCGGCCTCGCTCAGCGAGACGCCGATGATCGTGCTGTTCTTCTTTGTCTCCGCCCTGCTCTTCCTGCCGCTGCTCACGGCGCTCATGGGCTACGACACCATCGCCGGCGACGTGCAGGGCCGCACGGTGCGGTACACGCTGCTCCGCGCCCGACGAGGCGCGTACGTGGGCGGGAAGTTCCTCGGCCAGGCGATCCTGCTCGCGGTCTTCACCCTGGCGACGAACCTCGTGCTCCTCGGCTTCGCCGCGCTGCGCGTCCCGGACTTCGACCTCGCCGCGGGCCTGGTCTCGCTCTCCCGGTACTGGTCGCTCGCGCTCGTCTACGGCCTCGTCTTCACCGCGCTCGCCGTCCTCTCCTCCTCGCTGACCCGCTACCCGCTCCTCTCGCTGCTCCTCGCGGTCTCGGCGCTCGGCGTCTTCGGCGTGCTCTGGATGTTCGGCTTCGGCGAGTGGAGCCTCTCGTTCCTCTCCCACGGCTCGCCGTTCACCCACTGGGGCTTCCTGTTCTCGCCGCACCCCGGGAAGCTCCTCTCCGGGATCGGCATCTACGCGGGCTTCACCGCCGTGCTCATGGGCGCCGCCTACGCGCTCGTGCGCGGGAAGGATCTCTAGTGGGCGCGGTCATCGAGGCGAAGCAGCTCGTCAAGCGCTACAAGCTCGTCACCGCGGTCGACGGCCTCGACCTGTCGGTGCCCGAGGGCTCGGTGTTCGGCCTCATCGGGCCGAACGGCGCCGGCAAGACCACGACCTTCTCGATGCTGTGCGGCTACGTCCGCGCCGACGCCGGCGCGGCGACGGTGCTCGGCACCGACGTCGGGCGCATCTACGAGCTGAAGGGCCGGCTCACCGCGCTCCCGCAGGACGCCCTGCTCCCGCCGCACGATCCGGTGATCGACAGCCTCACCTTCTACGGCCGCCTCCTCGGCTGGGACCGGCAGAAGGCCCGCGCCGCCGCGAAGCGCGCGCTCGAGCTCACCGACATGGCGCGCTGGGAGAAGGCCCGCGGCGGCGCGCTCTCCCACGGCATGGCGAAGCGCGTCGGCCTCGCCCAGGCGTTCCTCGGCGAGCCCGAGGTGGTGCTCCTCGACGAGCCGACCGCCGGCCTCGACCCGGTCGCCGCGGCGCAGGTCCGCGACCTGGTGCGCTCGCTCAAGGGCAGGAGCACCGTCGTCATCTCGAGCCACAACCTCCACGAGCTCGAGGAGCTCTGCGACCACGCCGCGATCATGAGCCGCGGCAAGTGCGTGCAGGCCGGCGCGATGTCGGAGATCACCGCGGCGAACGCCCAGGTGCGCTTCGTCCTCGGCAAGGAGCCGCCGCTGCCGATGCTGAAGCAGCTCGCCTGCGTCGCCGACGCCGAGTGGGATGCCGAGCGCCGCCTGCTGGTGGCGCGGTTCCAGGACGGCAAGTTCGAGGCCGAGCAGGTGATCGCCCAGGTCCTCGGCGTGCTGCTGCAGTCCGGGATCCCGATCTCGGGTGTGGCCAAGGGCCGCCGCCTCGAGGAGCGGGTGCTCGAGCTCACCTGAGCGCCGCGGGCGCCGAGCCCCTCAGCTGCGCGCGAGGTCCGGGAACTCGGCGGGCGGCAGGCCGTCGGCGGCG
Organism: uncultured Myxococcales bacterium; assembly: GCA_964504805.1. GTDB lineage: Bacteria > Myxococcota > Myxococcia > Myxococcales > Vulgatibacteraceae > CAZDGH01. Next base: position 2,737 of record CAZDGH010000079.1, read on the forward strand.
ATCACCGCGAGCAGCGCCGACGAGAGCTCGGCCGCGAGCGCCCCGGCCCGTCGCGCCAGCGGCAGGAACCGGTCGTGGGTCTCGCGGGCGTAGGCGGAGCGCTTCTCGGGCGACGGGCACGCGAGCAGGCTGCGCACGTTGTCGAGCCGGTCGGCGAGCTTCACCAGCACGGCCTCGCGCGGCCCCTCGGCGAGCCGCGCGAAGTAGGCGTCGTCGCGGGCGGCCTTCCCCGCCGCGTCCGCCGGCTCCTTGGTCAGGAGCCGCACCAGCGACGCGACGCGCGGCGAGAGCTCCCGGGCGAGGTCGCCCTCGGCGAGGTCGTGGCCGTTCGCGGCCGCGTCATCGAGCGTGACGTGGAGCACCGCCGCGGCGAGCACCTCGGGATCGGCGACGCCGAGATCGCGCACCAGCGTCCGCGCCACGCGGATCGGGTGGTCGAGGTACGGCGTGCCCTCGTCGCGGACCTGCCCCTCGTGGATCCGCGCTGCGATGCGGAGCGCCTCGCGCACCAGGGCGCGGCCCTGCGGCAGGTGTCCGGCGAGGAGCTCCACCACCGCCTCGGCCGCCGCCGCCGAGCCCTTCGGACCGACCGCGCCGCGCCGGAGCAGGCCGCGGTGCAGCGAGGTGACCCGGTCGACGAAGAGCACGCCGTCGAGGTGATCGAGCTCGTGCTGCACCGCCGTCGCCTCGAAGCCCTCGAGGTCCCAGGTGCGCTCCTGCCCCTCGGGATCGAGGCCGCGCACCGTCAGCGCCTTCTGCCGGGTGACGTCGGCGACGACCTCGGGCAGCGACAGGCAGCCCTCGCGTCCGCGCCGCGAGCCCTCGCCGCGGACGATCACCGGATCGACGAGGAAGAGGCGGCCGTGGTTCGTCCCCTCGGGCACGCGGGAGGCGCGGCCCATGTCGACGAGGACCACCCGGCGGTGCACGGCGATCTGCGGCGCGGCGATGCCGACGCCGGGCGCCGCGGCGAGGGTGTCGGCGAGATCGGCGCAGAGCGCCCGGACCTCGTCGTCGATCCGACCCACCGGCGCCGAGGGGCGCTTCAGCCGCGGATCGGGGTAGACGAGGACCTGCCGGACGCTCACAGGACGTCCGCGTCCACCGTGTTCATGGCCACGTCGACGCCGAGCGCGTCGCCGGTGCGCTTGAGCTCGGCCTCGAGGGCCTTCTCGTCCACGCCCGGGGGCACGTCCACCTCGAGCAGCATGGTGTAGATGCCGGCGCCGCCGCCGCCGGGCGCCAGGTGGGTGTCGAGATCGCTCACGTTGACGCCGGCCTCGGCGAGGAGGCGGGTGATCTTCGCGAGGATGCCCGGCCGGTCGGCGCCGTAGACGGAGATGGTGTACGGCCGGCCGCGGCTGCCCTTGCGCATCGACTCCTGCGCCGAGAGGCGGCGGAACGAGACGGTGAGGCCGAGCGGCTCCGACGCGGTGCGGACCCGGTTCTCGAGGCGCTCGAGGTGGGCCTCGTCGTCGAGCTTGGCGATGAGGATCATCGCGAACTCGCCGGCGAGGATGCTCATCGAGCAGTCCTCGAGGTTCGCGCCGGCGTCGAAGAGCGCCTCGGCGACGGCTGCGGCGATGCCCGGACGATCCCTGCCGATCGCCGTCACCGCGACGCTGGTTCCCATGAGAGCCCCCTCGTGCCCGCCCCGCGGCGGGGCCTCGCTCAGATCCGCAGCTTCTCGATCGCAGCCTCGTCGCGGAGCGGCTCGACCGCGACCCACTCGACGAAGTCGGCGCGCTTCCAGGCCACGCGCACCGACGGCTCGTCCTTGGCCTTCCCGTACCGCGCCACGATGCGAGACGCCAGCACCTTGTCCTCGGGCGACGGGTCGCCCTCGACCAGCGCCACCGGGCCCATCACCCCGACCGCCTCGAGCCGGAACCGGCCGGGGGCGTGGAGGTCGAGCTGGAAGTTCTCGCCCTCGGTGCGGCCGACCACGAGCTTCGCCCGCTCCGAGATCCGGAAGTGCCGGCCGGTGGCGAGCAGCGGGATCTCGTCCTTGACGATCTTCCGGTCGGGGCGCCGATCGACGAGGTCGAAGAACTTCCGGGCGAAGGCCTCGTCGGTGAGGTAGCAGCAGCCGCCGGCGGGCTGCGGGAACGAGCCGAGCTGGAACGTGCGGGCCAGCTCGATCTGCCGCTGCCGGCCGCGGCCGGAGAGGTCGAGGAGCTTCTCGCGATCGACGAGGCCCTCGAGCTCGGGCCTGGTCGGCGGCAGCAGCTTCGCCGAGAGCGGCCGGAGCAGCCGGCCGTCGAGGCCGGAGTCTCGCTCGATCACCCGGAGGGTGTCGCGGCGCTGCGACTTCGGCCGCTGGCCGAGCACCTCGCCGGTGAAGACGAAGTCGCCGCCCCACTCGTCGAGGAGCTTGCGGGCGCGGACGAACATGTCGATCCGGCAGTCCACGCAGGGGTTGGCGTTGGCGCCGTAGCCGTGCTTCGGGTGGGTGATGACGTCGAGGTAGCCCTCGTCCGAGATGTCGATCAGCTCGACCTCGGTCTCGAGCTCCGCGCCGGCGGCGAGCGCCTCGTTCGCCGGCATGGTGCCGTCGGCGCGGCCGCCGCGGCGCCGCTGGGTCTCGGTGATGCAGAAGCCGGTGTAGAAGTTGACGGCGCGGACCTCGCAGCCGAGGACGTCGCGCACGAGCTTGAGCGCGAGCATCGAGTCGAGCCCGCCCGAGATCAGCCCCAGCGCCTTCGGCTTCCGCTTCGTCATCCGTCGACCTTCGCCTTCGTCCGCACCCAGCCGTGGAACGCCTTGCCCTCGCGCGAGATGCCGAGCAGCTCGTGCTTGGTCGCCTTGCACCAGGCCGGCAGGTCGGCCTGGATGCCGGGGTCGGTGGAGATCACGCAGAGCACCCGCCCCGGCCCGAGCTCCTTGACGGCCTTGGCGGCCTCGATGATCGGCACCGGGCAGTACTTGCCGGAGGTGTCCAGCACGCGATCGGGCGGGGGCGTCTCCACGGCCGGGCTTCTACACGGGAACCGGGGCGTCCGGAAGCGGCCGCCTAGCTCCCTCCCTGGGTGACGGGGAGGGGGACGGGGGCGGGCGCCTGGGTGGCGGCGGCCTTCGCCCGCTTCTCGGCGTCCCGCTTCATCGAGACGAAGAACCGGAGGAACCCCACCCGGCACTCCTCGAGGATGTCGCCGTGGCGGCCGTTCCCGCAGAGGTCGCAGGCCCGGCAGCGCATCGAGAGGTCCGCGAAGCGGACGTACGTCTCGTAGCCGATGCGGCCCTCCCGGTAGTGGCGCTCGTTGGCCACGTCCAGGAAGTCCACGTGCTGGGGCGACATGCACATGCGGCACGGATCCTAGCACCGGCTCCGGCCCGGTGCCGTAGATGGTCGATCTCGCTGGATTTCCAGGACGACCATGGTAGAGAAGCGCCCCTCGGCGGGTGGCGGGGAACAAACCAGGGGGTCGCTGGTTCAGGGCCGGCTCGAAGGTCCCGTCGAGGACGTGCCGTGATCCGCGCGCCGCGCGGTCGCGGGGCCGTCGAGGTCTCTAGAACGCCCGGGTTCGCGCCGGGGACACGCGAGAGCGGTCGCAACAGGGCGCCCACCGGGCGCACCGAAGGAGCTGGATCGGAATGGGAAAGTCGACGGGATCGATTGCGGTCGCGCTGGTCGTCGGCGCGGCCATCGGGTTCGTGGGCGGTCGCGCCTCCAAGAGCGGCAGCCCGACGAGCAAGCCGGCGGAGATGGCGGCGAAGCCGAGCGAGGTCGGCGCCAAGCCCGCCACGCCGCCGAAGCCGGGCGCGCCTGCGGCGGCGCAGTACTACAACGTGCCGGTCGACCCGATCCAGCCGCAGAAGGGTCCGTCGGACGCGCTGGTCACCATCGTCGAGTCGTCCGAGTTCCAGTGCCCGTTCTGCGCCCGGGTGGCGCCGACGGTGAAGCAGATCGCCGACACCTACGGCAACGACGTCCGGATCGTCTGGGCGAACAACCCGCTCTCGTTCCACAAGGACGCGATGCCGGCGGCGATCGCCGCCTACGCCGCCCACGAGCAGGGCAAGTTCTGGGAGTTCCACGACAAGGCCTTCGCGAACCAGAAGGCGCTGACCCGCGAGAACTTCGAGGCCTGGGCGCAGGAGCTCGGCCTCGACATGGGCAAGTTCAAGGCCGCCCTCGACTCGCAGAAGTACAAGGACCAGATCGAGAAGGAGCAGAAGCTGATGGTGTCCCGCGGCGCCCGCGGCACGCCGGCCTTCTTCATCAACGGTCGCTACTTCTCCGGCGCGCAGCCCTTCGAGAAGTTCAAGGAGGTCATCGACGCGGAGAAGGCCAACGCCGAGGCCCTGCTGAAGAAGGGCGTCGCCAAGAAGGACCTCTACGCGAAGCTGATCGAGGGCAAGCCGACCGCCGCCCAGGCGCCTCCCGGCCAGCCCGCCGCCCCGACCGGCCCGGTCTACGTCGAGGTCCCCGGCGACACCCCGGTGAAGGGCGCGCCGAACGCGAAGGTCACCATCGTCGAGTTCTCCGACTTCCAGTGCCCCTTCTGCAGCCGCGTGAACCCGACCCTCAAGCAGATCCAGGACACCTACGGCAACGACGTGCGGATCGCCTTCCGCCACCTCCCGCTGCCCTTCCACAAGGACGCGCCGCTCGCCGCCGAGGCCTCGATGGCCGCGCACGAGCAGGGCAAGTTCTGGCAGATGCACGACGCGCTCTTCGCCAACAACAAGGCGCTGAAGCGTGAGGATCTCGAGAAGTACGCCCAGGAGATCGGCCTCGACATGAACAAGTTCAAGGCCGCCCTCGACTCGGGCAAGTACAAGGCGAAGGTCGAGGCCGACGCCAAGGCCGCGAACTCCGTCGGCGCCCGCGGGACCCCGGCGTTCTTCATCAACGGCATGCTCCTCTCGGGCGCGCAGCCGTTCGAGAAGTTCAAGGAGCAGATCGACAAGGAGCTCGCCCGCGCCAACGAGGAGCTGAAGAAGGGCACCCCGCCCGACCAGCTCTACGCGAAGCTCACCCAGAAGAAGTAGCGCGCCGCGCCTCGCGAAGCGCACGGAAGGCCGCCTCCGGGCGGCCTTTCGTGTTCCTGGGCGCCCGGCGCTAGAGCTCGACGCCGATCAGCTTGGCCGTCTCGCCTTCCTTGATGGTGACCGTCCGGTCGACCTTCTTCCCGTCCTGGGTCTTGAAGGTGATCTTGTGGCTGCCGACGGGGAGCTCGAGCTTGCGGGCCGGCGGGATCGGCGTCCACTGGCCGGTGTTCTTGCCGTTCACGAACACCTGGGCGGTGGGCTTCGAGTTGAGGATCAGGTAGCCCTTCTTCTTGCTCGCGGAGGCGCTCGCGGTCCTGCCGCCCGCGGGCTTCGACGACGGCCGGTCCGACTTCTCCGGCGGCTTCTTCGCCACCGGCTGCCGCTTCTCCGGGAGCTGCACCGCGAGGGTGAGGTCGCCCTCGACGAAGGTGTGGCGGAGCTTGGCGGCGTCGTAGCCGCTCGGTCCGACCAGCTCGACGTCGTAACCCTGGCCGGGCTCCGCCTCGAAGGCGTAGGGCGTCTCGCCGACCTTCTTGCCGTCGAGCTTCACCGTGGCGCCCGGCGGCTCGGTGGTGATCTTCGCGGCGAGCTTCGCCGACGCCGCGCTGGCGGCCGCACCGGCGCCGGCGCCGTCGAGCTTCGGCTCGGCGGCCGCCGCGGCCTCGACCGGCACCTCCGGCGCCGCAGCGGCGGCTGCCGCCTCGTCGGGCTTCGGCTCCTCGGGCTTCGGCTCCTCCGCCTTCGGCTCCGGCTTCGGCTCGGCGGCGGCCACCGCCGGCCTCGCCTCGGCGACCGGCAGCTGGATGACGACCTTGAGCTGCTCGCCGCCGGCGAGCTCGACCTCGCGGGTGCGCTCCCCGGCCGGCGTGACGATGGTGATCGCGTGCGGTCCCGGCGGGAACGGCGCGGCGTACGGCGCCTGCTTCGAGACCTCCTTGCCGTCGATGCGGACGGAGGTCACCGGCGCGTCGGCCGGCTCGGTCAGCACCACCAGCGTCGCGGCGCCCCCGGCCGTGCCCGGGCCTCGGAAGAACGCTGCCCACACCCCGATGACGCCGAGCACGGCGACGAACGCGGCCACGCCGGCGAGCACCGCGACCTTGATCGCGGGAGAGGCCGGCGCCCGCGGGGCAGCCTGCGGCACCAGCCTCGGCGGCGGCGCCGGCGGATCGGTGAGCTCGTCCTCCTCGTAGCCGTCGTCCGCGTCGCGGTCGTCGGCGGCGCCGTCGAGCAGCTCGTCGTCGGTCTCCTCCTCGATCGCGTCCCGCGGCGGCGGCGGGGGCGGGAGGTGGCCGTTGCGCTCCGGCTTCCGTGGCGGCGGCGCCGCGATCCGGATCGAGGTGCGCTCGCCGGCCGCGCGGTCGAGGCCGGGCTCGTCGTCGTCCTCGTCGTCGGCGAAGTCGCGGCCCGGCGGCGGGGCGAGCGGCTGCGTCACCCGGCCCGTGCCCTCGTCCGCGGCCTCGACGTCGGCGGCGGCGGCGACCACGGTGCGCTCCGGCAGCGGCGCCGGCGCCGGGCTCACGTCCGACGCCTCCGACGGCGCGGGACGGGCGCCGTCGAAGCTCGGCCGGAAGATCTCGGTGCGGTCCTCGGGCTCCGGCTCGAGGTCGTCGAGGTCGTGGCCCGCGGCGATCGCCGCGGCGTGCACCGGGTCGATCTTCGGCGCCCTCGGCGGCGCCGCCAGCGGGCTCGGCGTCGGGGTGGCGGTGACGACGGAGCTCTCCACGTCGTCGGGCCGCGCCACCGCGAGCCACTGCTCCATCCGCGAGCTCTCGCGCTTGACGTCGTCGCCGAACGCGTCGCGCATGTACGAGCCGAGGTGCTTCGACGAGAAGACCGTGTCCCCGGCGAGGAGGAACCGCATCAGGTCCTCCTGGAGATCCGAGGCGTACTGGTAGCGCTCCTCCGGCTCGCGGGCCAGCGACCGGAGCACGACCTTCTCGAGGCCCGGCGGGATCTGATCGTTGAACTCGCGCGGCGGCGTCACGTCCGCGTTGCGCACCTTCTCCAGGGTGGAGAAGTCGCTCTCGCCGACGAACAGCTTCTCGCCGGTGAGGCACTCGTAGAGGATGACGCCGACCGCGAAGATGTCGGAGCGCCGGTCGATGGGCAGGCCGCGGACCTGCTCCGGGCTCATGTAGCCGAACTTGCCCTTGAGGATGCCGGCCTGCGTCTTCTGGGCGCGGTTCGCCGCCTTGGCGATGCCGAAGTCGATGAGCTTGATGTCGCCGTCGTAGCTGATGAGGATGTTCTGCGGCGACACGTCGCGGTGGACGATGTGCAGGTCCGCGCCGCGGGCGTCCTTCTTGCGGTGGGCGTAGTCGAGGCCCTCGCAGATCTTCGACACCACGTAGACCGCCTGCGCGGTCGGCATGATCTCGCCGCGGCGGCGGTAGCGATCGAGGAGCAGCCGGAGGTCCCGGCCGCTCACGTACTCCATCGCGATGTAGTAGTTCTCGTCGTGCTTCCCGAGCTCGTAGATCTGGACGATGTTGGCGTGGTTCAGCTGGACGGCGATCCGCGCCTCGTCGATGAACATGGTGATGAACTCTTCATCCTCCACCATGGTCGGCAGGATCTTCTTGATCGCCAGGATGCGCTCGAAGCCCTCCACGCCGAAGGCCTTCGCGACGAAGACCTCGGCCATGCCGCCGACGTTCACGCGCTCGAGCAGCAGGTACTTCCCGAAGGGCATCGGGCGCTTCAGAGCACGCTCCTTGGGCCCGTGAGGCTCCCGCGGCGGCGGACCCTCCCCGCCGGCGGCCGCCGGAACCACGCGCCTCTAGGCTTCGAAGCCAGCGATGTTACGAGGCGTTTGGGCCCCGGTCAAAGGGAACGCCCCGGGACGCCGCAGGGCGTCACCGGGTTCCCGCGCCCCGTCCCGGGGCGGCTCGCTACGGCGTCGCCGCCTTCGGCGCCTCGACCTCGAACAGCTTCGCGTAGCGGGTCGTCGCCCAGTCGGCGATCCGGTCCTCCTTGATGCGGGAGGTCCGGTCGTGGCCGATCTTCGCGGCCCAGAGGTCCGCGCCCTTCCCGTCCTTCGCGGTCAGGTAGAAGGTCGAGGTCACCGGGCCCGCCTCGCCGGCCTTGAGGGCGAGGAGCGCGGCCTCGGCGTCGAGCGCCTTCGCGTCGGTCACCGTCCAGGTCACGTAGGTGACGACGTGGGGCGCGCCGGTGTCGACCCGGACCTCCTTGATCCGCCCCTTGAGCGACGTGGCGGAGAGCGCCTGCTCGATCGACTCCTTGGTCTTCTGGGCGACGCCCTTCTCGCCGCCGGCGGCCTCGACCTTGTCGAGGACCGCCTGCAGCGCCGCGGGCTTCATCTTGTAGTTCTTCTGGGCGATCGCCGGGATCCGCTTCGCCTCCGGCATCTTCTGGAGGCGCTCGTCCTGCAGGACGTCGCGGACCTCGAGGAAGAGCTTGAAGTCGTCGTGGGAGACGTCGGGCGGCGCGGCCACGACGGGCAGCGCGGCGAGGACGAGCGAGGCGAAGGCGGCGACGGAGACGGAGCGGATCATGTACGCGAGACCTCCCGGGGGCCGCGAAGTTTATCGATCGGCTTTCGGGCGGGTCAACGGAGGGCCGGGCCGGGCCCGCGTGTTACAGATCCGCCATGCGCCACTGCCACAAGTGCGGCACGGAGGTCGCCGGCCTCACCCGGGTGGGACGCCGCGAGCTCTGCGAGACGTGCAACGCCGCCCTGCACTGCTGCCTGAACTGCAAGCACCACGATCCGTTCGCCCAGAACCAGTGCAAGGAGCCCGGCACCGAGCCCGTCCGCGACCGCGACGCCGGGAACTTCTGCGACTTCTTCGACTTCCGGCACGGCAGGCCCGGCGACGAGGACCCCGCCGCGAAGGCGAAGGCCGCCCTCGAGGCGCTCTTCAAGAAGTAGCGGCCCTACTCGCCGGCGGCCTTGAGCCGGGCCTCGAGGCTCATCTCCTCGACGGTGGTGCTGCGGTTCCGGCCCATGCGCTTGCAGTGGTACAGGCACTGGTCGGCCTTCTCGAACAGCTCCGCCTTCACCGTGGACGAGTCCGGGAAGGTGGCGACGCCGAGCGAGAGCGTGCACCTGAGCGGGCCGAGGTCGGTCTGGAACGTGTGCGCCTGGATGAGCAGCCGGATCCGCTCGGCGATCTGCTTGCCGGTGGCGGCGTCGGTCTCCGGCAGCACGATGGCGAACTCCTCGCCGCCGTAGCGGGCGACGATGTCGGTCGAGCGCGCGGTCTCGCGGAGGATCCGGGCCACGCCCTTCAGCACCAGGTCGCCGGTGGCGTGCCCGTAGGTGTCGTTCACCGACTTGAAGTGGTCGATGTCGGTGAGCAGCAGCGTGACCTTGCGGCCGCTGCGGGCGGCGCGGGCGAGCTCGTCGTCGAACTTCGCCTGGAAGGCGCGGTGGTTGACGAGGCCGGTGAGGCCGTCGGTCGTGGCCATCCGCTCGGTCTGCTCGAACAGCCGCGCGCGGAGGAGCGACTGCGCCGCCTGGATGCCGATCACCTCGAGCATCCGGGTGGCGTCGGGGCCGAGCGCGGCCTTCTTGCGCGAGCCGCAGACGAGCGTGCCGAGGATCCGGTCGCCGGCGCGGAGCGGGACGATCCGGAGCGCCTGCAGCCCCTTCAGCTGCGCGGCCTCGTCGAAGACGAGCGGCGTCTCCTTGGCCCGGAGCTCGCGGCCCGGCAGCGTGGCGCCGTACCGGATCACGTTGGCGCAGAGGCCGTTGTTGTCGGCGAAGGCGTAGCCCGAGAGCGCCTGCCCGGCGTTGACGCCGGCGACGCCCTCGACGCGGTGCGTGCGCGCGCCGCCCTCCCCCTCCTCGCAGGTCGTCAGCGCCACGAAGTCGAGCGGCGCCGCGGCGCGGGCCACCTCGAGCGTGGAGGCGAACACCTCGGACGGCTTCGAGGCGCGGTTCAGCTCCTCGATCGAGCGGTAGAAGCGGTCCTTCTCGTCGCGGGCCTTCTTGATGTAGCCCATCACCCGCTCGATCTCGATGGCGCGGAGCACCTCGCGGGAGGTCGCGACCAGGAGCCGCTCGTCGTCCTCGTCGAAGGGCGCGGCGTCGAGGCGATCGGCGACGACGAGGCCGCGGACGAAGCCGTCGTCGCGGCCGGCGAGCGCGGCGCCGCGGCGATCGAGCAGCGGCGCGACCAGCACGCTCTTCACGCCCTTGTCGCCCTCGTACCAGGTGACGCCCTTGAGGTCGCCGCAGAGCCGCATCGGCAGCTTGCGCTTCAGCGCCGCGCCGAGGAGCCCCTCGCGGGCGTCGAAGCCGGCGCGGAGCACGTCGTCCGACGCCGAGCGGCAGTCGTGGAGCTTGAGGATCCGATCGTCGCCGTGGACGAGGAACACCGCCACCGTGTGCGTCTTCAGCGCGCACTCGGCGACCTCGAGGGCGTTGCCGACGGCCTCCTCGACCTCCTTCACCGCGGCGATCACCCAGCGCTCGTCGGAGTCGTCGCCCTCGCCCGCGGAGAGGAGCCGGTACTCGCGCGCCCGCTCCTCGAGCTCGCGGCGGCGCTCGCGGCCGGCGAGCTCGTCGGACGCCCGGCTCGCCGCCACCTGCCCGGCGAGGACCACGTGGTAGAGCACCGCGAAGACCGCGAGGAAGCCGGCGTGGGCGAGCGCCACCGGCCAGCGGTCGACGAGCGCGCCCTCGGCGGCGAACGACGCGAGCTCGATCGCCACCGCGAAGCCGGTGAGGCCGAGGCCCACCGCCCGCGGGAGGAACGCCACCAGGAAGGCCATCAGCAGGTAGACGACCGGCTGGATCGGGCTGTCGAGGCCGCCCACCGGCCGCGCGATGGCGTAGCCGGCGACGAGCAAGAGCCCTCCGAGCTCCGCGTCCCTCCACGCCGTGGTGGCCCTGCCCTGGGCCGCGCGGCGGAAGCGCTCGAGGCCCCGGGCGCAGATGGCGCCGACGAGCGCCACGAGCAGCAGCGCGTGGCCCGGCGAGAGCCGCCGCAGCTCCGAGAGGCTGCCGGTGACCACCGCGGCGGCGGCGGCGAGGCCGATCGCGGCCGGGCCCGCGGCGCCGGCGAGGCGGAGGAGCCTACGGACGTGCCGCTTCATCGCCGTCCTCCAGTCGGAAGACCACCTCGCCCGGCTTCACCAGGCCGAGCTCCTCGCGCGCCGCCCGCTCGAGCTCCGCGGGATCGTCGGCGAGCGCCTTTAGCTCCCGGCGCAGCCGCTCGTTCTCGGCGCGCAGCCGCTCGTTCGCCTTCTCGATCCGCTCGTGGTCCTCGCGCAGCGCCACCGTCCGCGGCAGGCCGCCGGACGCGAGGAGCAGGTGCCCCGTCGCCGCCAGGGCGAGGAGCGCGAACAGGAGGCCCTGGTAGCGGGAGAGCATGGCGCTTCCCGACGATAGCGGCGGGACGCGACCCGGCAAGAAAACCGCCTGTGCCCTACCGGTCCCGCACCGTCCGCGCCCGATCGAGGAGCAGCTCGTAGGGCGCGATCCCGGAGATCGACGCGGCGGGCCTGCCGTCGCGGTCGAGGACGAGCGTCGCGGGGAGCTCGGGGATCGGGCCGATCGGGCTCCGCCCCGAGGCGACCTCGTCGCCGCCCACGAGCACCGGGTACGGCGGCGCGAGGCCCCAGGTCCACGGCGACACCGTGCGGCGGCCCTCGCGGTCGATGGCGATCGCCACCACCTCGATGCCCTCCGCCGGCCCCTGCCGCGCGAGGGCGGCCACGTGGGGCTCCATCGCCTGGCACGGCACGCACCAGGTCGCGAACAGCCACACCACCGTCGCCTCCCCGCGGCGGGCGGCGAGCGAGAACGGCTTGCCGTCGTCGGCCCGCGGCAGCACGAGGTCGAGCGGCTCGGGCAGCGGGTCCGGCCGGCAGGCGGCGAGCGCGAGGAGCGCGGCGAGGAGCGCGCGCCTCACCCGCCGCCCCCGGCGCGGGCGGCGGCGGCGGCGACGAGCGCCGGGAACGCCGGGTCCTCGCCGACGGGAGGCGCGACGACGAAGCGCACCGACGGGTGCGCCCGGGCGAGCGCGCCGGCGAGCGGCGGGAGGTCCTCGCGGGCGTGGCGCCCCGGCGCGATCAGGAGCGGCAGGAGCACGATCTCGGCGCAGCCGTCGGCCACCAGGGCGGCGCCGGCGCCGGCGGCGGCGGGCGCCGCGAGCTCGAGGTAGCCCACCCGGGCCGGGCCGCCGAGCCGCGCGGCCACCTCGGCGGCGAGCCGCGCGCAGGCGTCGAGCGCCTCGGACGATCGCGACCCGTGGGCGATGAGGAGGACGCCGCGCACGCGCGCATCATGACCGCGCCCGGGCCGCTTGTCAGTCGAGCGTGACCTTCACGCCGGCGAAGAACAGCCGCGGCTTGCCGGGCCGGAGGCCGAACGGACGCTTCGAGGCGACGTAGACCTCGTCGAGGGCGTTGTCGAGCTTCGCGTAGACGTCGACGTGCTTCGTCAGCCGCAGGTGGGTCGCGAGGTCGAGCACCGCGTGGCCGGGGATCTCCTCCTCCTCCGGGATCGGCCCGCTCCCGGCCCGGTCGCGCTGCGCGCCGACGTAGGAGACGGTGGCGGCGACGCCGGCGCGGCGGTGGTCGACCGCGGCGGTGACGGCGCCCTGGTGCCGGGGGACGTAGGCGAGCTCGTCGCCCTCGTGCACCTCGCCGAACTGCGGGTTGGTGGAGACGAAGCTCGAGCGGAACTCGCTGCGGGTGTGGGTGTACTGGGCCTCGAGGCTGCCGGCCAGCCCGAGCGGCAGCTCCGCGTCGGCGCGGGCGGAGAGCTCCGCGCCGTAGACGTCCACGGCGCCGCCGTTGAACTGCTCGTCGAGCGCCGCGTCCTCGCAGCCGGTGGAGAGCGTGCAGGTCGCGGTGAGGTTGCCGTAGTCCGAGAAGAAGCCGATCGCCTCGGCCCGGAACCGGCTCCACTCACCGCGGACGCCGAGCTCGGAGTTCCACGCCTCCTCGGGGCGGACGGTGTCGTCCTGCCCGGGGCTCACCGGGCTGAAGCCCTCGTGGATCCCGCCGAGGAGCGCGAGCTCGTCGGTCAAAGGCAGCCAGGCGCCGACGCCGGGGAGGACGATCACGTCCTCGCGCTCCTCCTCGGGCGTGCCGGCGAGCTCGTCGACGAAGGTGGTGCGGATCGCCTCGAGCCGGACGCCGGGCGAGACCTGGAGCCTCCGGAACAGCTCCACGTCGTCGACGAGGTGGAGCGCGAGGGCGGTGGCGCGGCCCTCGTTGACCACGGTGTCGAGGGTCTCGGCGCCGTCGGGGACCAGCGTGCCCGACTGCACGAGGTAGCCGTCGGCGACGTGGTGCCTCCGGATGCGGTCGTGGTGGAGCCGCGCGCCGAGCTGGATCGTCTGGCGCACGTCGCCGGTGGTGATCCCGAGATCGGCGGTGGACTGCACGCCCTCGGAGACGAAGGTGCGCTCGTTGCCGCCGAGGACGATCGCCTCCGCCGCCGAGGACGAGTCGAGCTTCCCCCGCAGGATCTCGAGGTAGACCGCGCCGGTGCCGGTGGGATCGGTGGCGAGGAGCGTCGGCAGGTCGGGGCCGTCGCGGAAGCCGTCCACCTTCGTCCACGTCCGGGACATGTCGTGGCGGTAGGCGACGGTGCGGATCTTGAGCCGGTCGGCGACGTTGGCGTCGACCACCCACGAGAGCTGCAGCTGCGAGCGGCCCCACTCCATCCGGTCGCGGGCGCTGGCGGCGTAGCGGCGGTACGGCGTGGCCTCGAAGTCCGACGGGGTGAGGCCGAGGTACGTCTCGTCGGAGCGCTCGTCGGACCAGCCGACCTTCGCCTCGAGCCGGTGGTAGACCGGCGCCGACGGGCTCGTCTCCCAGCGCAGCTTCGCCATCGCCTCGCGCTTCTCGAAGCCGGTGCCACCGCCGCCGTCGAGCTCCTTGAAGCCGTCGCTCCCGAGCGCCACCGCCTCGACCAGCCCCGCGAACGAGCCGCCCTGCGTGCCGGCGTGGCCGTGGAGCTTCGTGGTCCGGAACGTGCCGGTGCCGAGGTCGAGGCCGGCCTCGAGCTTCCGCGGCGTGGGCCGGGTCACCAGGTTCAGCACCCCGCCGATCGTCTGCGGGCCGAAGCGCAGCGACGCCGGCCCCTTGAAGACCTCGACGCGCACCATCCGCGTGGAGAGCGGGAAGTAGTACGCGGCGGGCGCGGCGTACGGCGCCGGCGCGAGGAGCACGCCGTCCTCGAGCAGGGTGATCTTCGACGAGCGATCCGACGAGGCGCCGCGCATGCCGATGTTCGGCCGGAGCCCGAGGCCGTCCTCGTCGCGGACGTAGACGCCGGGGACGCGGGTGAGGACGCGGTGCACGTCGTCGTGCTCGAAGGTCTCGAGCGCCTCCTCGTCGACGACGTGGGCGGAGCCGGAGATCCGGTTGCCCTGGGTGCGGCGGCCGGTGACCACGACCGAGAGCTCCTCGACGTCGTCGTCCTCGAGCGCCGCCTCGGCCGCGGCGGGATCCTCGGCGGGCGGGAGCTCGGCGGGCGGGAGCTCGGCGGGCGGCGCGGC
>CAZDGH010000080.1:0-16994 GCA_964504805.1 uncultured Myxococcales bacterium
CGGGCGGCGGCGGCGAGCCGCCCCCGACGATCACCGAGTGCGGCGCGCTCGCCCCGATCGCGGCCGGCACCTGCGAGCACACCGCCGGCGACGGCGCGCTCCTCGTCTCCGGCGACGTGCTCCTCCCGAACGAGGTCCTCCGCGGCGGCCAGGTGCTCGTCGACGCCGCCGGCACGATCGTCTGCGCGGCGTGCGACTGCAGCGCGCAGGCCGCCGGCGCCACGCGCCTCGTCTGCCCCGACGCGGTGATCTCGCCGGGCCTCATCAACACCCACGACCACATCACCTTCACCCAGAACGCCCCGGCCCCCGCGTCCGACGAGCGCTACGAGCACCGGCACGACTGGCGCCGCGGCCTCCGCGGCCACACCGAGATCCCGGTGCCGGGCGGCGCCTCGGGCGCCGAGGTCTCCTGGGGCGAGCTGCGCTTCGTGGTCGCCGGCGCCACCTCCACCGCCGGCGCCGGCTCGGCCGCGGGCCTCCTCCGCAACCTCGACGGCGGCAACCAGCAGGGCCTGAACCAGCCGGCGGCGAACTCCGACACCTTCCCGCTCGGCGACACCGGCGGGCAGCTCCGCTCGGCCGACTGCACCTACCCGTCGCCGACCACCGGGGCCGAGGTCGCCGCCGAGGACGCGTACCTGCCGCACGTCGCCGAGGGCATCGACGACGAGGCGCACAACGAGTACCTCTGCCAGCGCGCCGGCGAGTTCGACATCGTGCAGTCGCACGTGGCGATCATCCACGGCATCGGCCTGCTCCCGCCGGACATCGCCGAGATGGCCGCCGACGGCACCGCGCTCATCTGGTCGCCGCGCTCGAACGTCTCGCTCTACGGCGACACCGCCCGGGTCACCGAGTACGCGCGCCTCGGCGTGCAGATCGCCCTCGGCACCGACTGGACCGCGTCGGGCTCGATGAACATGCTCCGCGAGCTCAAGTGCGCCGACTCGCTGAACCGCGACTACTACGCCGGGTTCTTCCGCGACGACCAGCTCTGGGCGATGACGACCCACCACGCCGCCGCGGTGCTGCAGGTGGACGACGCCACCGGCTCGATCCGCCCCGGCCTGGTGGCCGACCTGGCGATCTTCGCCAGGAACGGCCGGGTGGATCACCGCGCGGTGATCGACGCCGAGCCGTCCGACGTGGCGCTCGTGCTCCGCGGCGGCGACGTGCTCTACGGCGACGCGGCGCTGGTCGAGGCGCTCGAGGCCGGCTGCGATCCGCTCGACGTCTGCGGCGCCGAGAAGCGCGCCTGCGTCCAGCGCGAGCTCGGCCAGTCCCTCGCCGCCCTCGAGGCGGCGAATGCCGGCAGCTACCTGCTCACCTCGTGCGGCACGCCGCCGGGCGAGCCGACCTGCGTGCCCTCGCGCGACGCCGCCACGCCGGACCCGGTGGTGGACGGCTCGAACCGCTACACCGGCGCGCGCACCGACGACGACGCCGACGGCGACGGCATCCCCAACGCCGCCGACCTCTGCCCGATGGTCTTCAACCCGATCCGGCCGGTGGACTTCGGCGCCCAGGCCGACTTCGACCTCGACCTCGAGGGCGACGCCTGCGACCCGTGCCCCCTCGACCCGGGCACCACCGTCTGCTCCGCGCCGGACCCGAACGACCGCGACGCCGACGGGATCCCGTCCGCGAACGACAACTGCCCCGAGGTGCCGAACCCGCTGCAGGAGGACGGCGATCAGGACGGCAAGGGCGACGTCTGCGACCTCTGCCCGGCCGACCCGAACCCGGGCCCTGCGGCCTGCCCGTCGACGATCTACGCGGTGAAGTCCGGCGGCGTCGCCCCGGGCTCGACGGTCTCGATCTCCGGCGTGATCGTCACCGCCGTCGCCGGGAACGGCCTCTTCCTCCAGGTCCCGGTGGCGCACCCCGACTACGCCGGCCCCGAGAACAGCGGCGTCTTCGTCTTCACCGGCGCCGCGCCGGCGGCCGCCATCGGCGACCTCGTCGACGTGGACACCGCCGCGGTGAGCGACTTCTTCGGCCAGCTCCAGCTGGGCAACGCCGCCTTCCGCGTCACCGGCACCGGCGTGGTGCCGGATCCCGTGCTCGCCGCCCCGGCCGACGTCGCCACCGGCGGCGCGCGGGCCGTGGCGCTCGAGGCCGTGCTCGTCACCGTGGAGAACGTGGACGTCACCGACGTGGCGCCGCCGCTCGGGCCGGGCGACCGCGCCCCGAGCAACGAGTTCGTGGTCACCGGCGGCCTCCGGGTGAACGACCTCGTCTACCTGGTGCAGCCGTTCCCGACCGTGGGCGAGAACTTCGCCTCGATCACCGGCGTGCTCGAGTACCGGAACAACGACTCGAAGCTCGAGCCGCGCGCCGACACCGACCTCGTCGCCGGCGCGCCGCGCCTCCGGGGGATCACGCCGGCCTTCGCCTACGCCCGCGAGGGCGCGGGGGCCGGCCCGACCTTCCCGCAGGCGCTCACGGTGAGCCTCACCCGCGCGCCGGCGGCCGACGTCCTCGTCCAGGTGACCTCGTCCGACCCGACGGGCCTCGCCGCCTTCGACGTCGGTGTCCCCGCAGGCCAGGCCTCGGCGGCGATCGACGTCGAGGGCCTGGTGCCGGGCTCGTACACGGTCACCGCCACCCTCGGCGCCGACAGCTTCGACGCCACCGTGCAGGTGCTCGGCGCCACCGAGCAGCCGGCGCTCGTCTCGATCTCGCCGCCGTCCTCGACGGTGGCGGTGAACGGCGCGGTCACCCTCACCGTGGGCCTCGACCTCCCGGCGCCCCCGGGCGGGACCGTCGTCGGCCTCGCCGTCGACCAGGGCGGCACCGTGCCCGCCACCGTGACCGTGCCGGAGAACGAGGTCTCGGCGTCGTTCGTGTTCACCGCCGGCGCCGCGGCCTCCCAGGCCGAGATCACCGCGACGCTCGGCGCCGCGAGCCTGACCGCGACCGTGGACGTCCTCCTCGCCACCGGCGGCCTGGTCATCAACGAGGTCGACTACGACCAGGCCGGCGCCGACGCCGACGAGTTCGTCGAGCTCAAGAACGGCACCGCCGCGCCGATCGACCTCACCGGCTACTCGCTGGTGTTCGTCAACGGCTCGAACGGCACCGTCTACCGGACCGACCCGCTCACCTTCGGCGTGCTCCCGGCGGGCGGCTACGCGGTCATCGCCAGCAACACCGTGGTCGTCGACCCGGCCGCGCTGGTGATGCGCTTCGCCGTCGCCACCAACAACATCCAGAACGGCGCGCCCGACGCGGTGGTGCTCCTCGACGGCGCGGGGAACCTCGTCGACGCCCTCTCCTACGAGGGCGCGATGAACGGCATCGTCATCGACGGCACCGCCTACGATCTCGTGGACGGCACCGCCACCCCGGCGGTCGACCTCGACGCCGCGGGCACGACGCTGCACCGCATGCCGGACGGGTCGGACACCGGCGACGACTCGGTGGACTTCGTGGTCGGCAGCGCGCCGACGCCGGGCGCGCCGAACGTGCCGTAGCGGCGCGCGACGGCGCGACGCGCGAAGGGCCTCGTCCGACCTCGGGCGGGGCCCTTCGTCGTTCAGCGGTACCGCTCGGCGAGCTTGCGCTGCCGGGTGTCGAGCGGCACCTCGACGCCGTCGACCAGCACGCGCTCGGCGATCGACGAGAGCTCGAGCGGATCGCCCGACCAGAGCACGAGGTTCGCGCGCTTCCCGGCGGCGACGCTCCCGAGCTCGCCCGCCTTCCCGAACGCCTCGGCGGGGCCGAGGGTGATCGCCCGGAGCGCCTTCCCGCGGGGCAGGCCGAAGGCGGCGGCGAGGCCCGCCTCCTGCCGCAGCCGGCGCAGGTTCTGGTCCCAGCTGGCGGTCGAGAGCAGGAGGGGCACGCCGGCGCGATCGAGCACCGTGGCCGCGTCGTCGCGGGCGCGCAGCGTCTCGAAGCTCGCCGGATCCTGCGACGAGGGCGTGAGGATCACCGGCACCTTCGCCCCGGCGAGCTCGGCGGCCACCGCCCAGGCCTCGGCGCCGCCGGCGATCACCAGGCGCACCTTCTGCTCGCGGGCGAAGGCGAGCGCGGCGCGGATGTCGGAGGCCCGGTTCGCCTCGAGCACCAGCGGGAGGCGTCCCTCGACCACCGGCAGGAGCGCCTCGAGGTGCAGGGGCGGCAAGGCCAGGGTCCGCGCGGCGTTCCGGTCCACCGCCGCGCGGTTCCTGGCGTAGAAGCGCGCGTCGGCGAAGGCCTCGCGGAGCTTCAGCCACAGCGCCCCGCGGGCGCCGCCGACGCCCTGCGCGGCGCCGGCGCCGACCGCGCCGAACAGGCCCACCGGCCGCGACGGATCCGCGGACGGCGACGGCCCGAGGTCGACCCAGGCGCCGGTGCCGGAGAGCACGCCGCCGAGCGGGTGCGTCACCGCGCTCGTCACGCCCTCCTCGCGGGCGAGGGCGAAGTGCACCGAGGCCGGGTTGAAGCCGTCGGCGGCGCGGAACGCCGGCACCAGCGGCTGCCCCGAGACGGTGTGGTCGACGGTGGCCTTCTCCATCCCGACCTCGACCAGGCCGAGCTGCGAGCGCGCCTCGACGAAGCCGGGCGCGAGCACCTTGCCCGTGCCGTCGACCACCGGCACGCCGGCGGGCGGCGCGCCCGGGCCCACCGAGGCGATGCGGCCGCCGCGGATCACCACGGTGGCGCGCTCGAGCACGGTGCCGTCGCCCACCTCGACCCGGGCGCCGACGATGGCGCACCCGGCGGCGGCGACGCAGATCGCTGCGGCGGCGGGGGTCACGGCTGCTCCCTGGGATCGACGATCCCGAGCTCGAAGTCGGAGAGGCGCGGATCGGCGGCGCGATCCCAGACCTTCGCGCCGTCGACGTAGACCTGCTCGGCGAGCGAGTAGACCGAGAACGGGCTCCCGCTCCACACCACCACGTCGGCCATCTTCCCGCGCTCGAGGGTGCCGGTCCGGTCGTCGACGCCGAGCGCCCACGCCGGGTTCGCGGTCACCCAGCGCAGCACCTCGTCGTCGGTGAAGTCGAGGCCGAGCTTCCGGCCGGCGGTGCGCGCCTTCGCCGCCTCCTGGTTGAGCCGCCGGATCTCGCGCGCCGAGTCGGAGTGCAGGATCGGCCTCACGCCGGCCTTCCCGAGCAGCGCGACGTTCTGCGGGATCCCGTCGAACGCCTCGAGCTTGAAGCCCCACCAGTCGACCCAGGTCGAGACCGCGACGCCCTTCGAGGCGAGCCGGCCCTTCAGCTTGTAGGCCTCGAGGCCGTGGTGGAAGGAGCGGATGGTGAGCCCGAACTCCTCGGCGAGATCGAGCATCGCGTGCATGTCGTCGGCGCGGTAGCAGTGCACGTGGACGAGGAGCTCGCCGTCGAGCACCGCCGCCAGCGTCTCGTTGCCGAGGTCGCGGACCGGCGGATCGGGCGGGTCGTCGGGCTTGTCGGTGGCGGGCGGCTCCTTTCCCGCCTTGCGCGCCTCCTGCCGCTCCTTCCACACCGCGAGGTCGCGCTCGTAGCGCTCGAGCGCGCGGCGGTACTCGAGGGCGCGCTGGAACGCGGCGCGGAAGCCGGCGACGTTGCCCATGCGCGTCATCGGCGGGCTCTTCCGCTCGCCGTAGACGCGCTTCGGGTTCTCGCCGCAGGCCATCTTCACGCCCTGCGGCGCGCCCGGGAACCGGAGCTCGCGGGCGGAGACCCCCGGCCTCAGCTTCGCGGTGAACGAGCGCCCGCCGATGAGGTTCGCCGAGCCCGGCAGCACCTGGATGGTGGTGACGCCGCCGGCGAGCGCGCGCCAGAGGCCCGGGTCCTGCGGCCAGAAGGCGTGCTCCGCCCAGACGCCGGCGGTGGTGGGCGCGGTCATCTCGTTGCCGTCGAGGTGCGCCTCGGCGCCGGGGTACGGGTAGACGCCGAGGTGGCTGTGGGTGTCGATGAGGCCCGGCGTCACGAACTTGCCGGTCGCGTCGACGACCGCGGCGCCCTCGGGCGCGGGCACGTCCCCGGGGCCGACCGAGGCGATGAGCCCGCCGACCAGGAGCACGTGTCCCTTCTCGAACACCTGCCCCGCAGCGGTGAGCACCGTGGCGTTCCGGATCAGCACCGGCGGCGGCGCGGCCGGCGTCGCGGCGTCGCCGGGCGGCTTCGGCGTCGAGAGCAGCGGCAGCGCGGGCTTCTCGGGGCCCTTGCGTGCCGGCGCGGGGGAGGCGCAGGCGGCGAGCGCGATCAGCGCGGCGCCTGCGAGCGGGCGGTTCATCGGGCCTCCGTGGGTGCCCGGCCGACGTACCACGCGGTGCCGCGGTCCGGGAAGAAACGCGCTACGCTGCGCGCCTCGCGGGAGGCGGAAGGTGGCGAAGAGGACCGTGCTCGTGCTCGTGGGTCCCGAGTACGAGGATCTCGAGGTCTGGTACCCGAAGCTGAGGCTCGAGGAGGCCGGCTTCGCCGCGCCGCTCGCCGGCCTGGGCGAGGCGAGCTACCGCGGCAAGCACGGCTACCCGTGCAAGGTCGACGGCCACGTGAAGGACTTCCGCGCCGAGGACCTCGCCGGGATCCTCGCCCCCGGCGGCTGGGCGCCCGACAAGCTGAGGCGCGATCCGGCGGTGCTCGGCCTCGTCCGCGACGTCCACGGCCGCGGCGGGATCGTCGGCACCATCTGCCACGGCCCGTGGATCCTGATCTCCGCGGGGATCGTGCGCGGCAGGCGCCTCACCTCCACCGTCGGCATCAAGGACGACCTCGTCAACGCCGGCGCCACCTGGGTGGACGAGCCGGTGGTCGTCGACGGCACGATCGTCTCGAGCCGCGTCCCCGCCGACCTGCCGGCGTTCGGCGCCGCGCTGGTCGAGGCGCTCCGGAGGCAGCCGTGAGCGGCGACTTCCTCTTCGAGCTCGACGGCCGCATCGACAACGCCCTCGCCCGGATCGGCGCCCTCTCGCAGGCCGGCGAGCCGGCGGTGGACATCCCCGCGCTGCTCGAGCTCGCGCTCAAGAACGAGCTCGAGGCCACCGAGATCGCCGCGCTCTGGCTGGTCTCCGAGCGCGACGTGGAGGTGAAGCTCGCGCTGGCGCGGCAGGTCGGCGACGAGGCGAAGCACTACCGCCTCATCGCCGAGCGGCTCGAGGAGCTCGGCGTCGACGCCAGGGCGATCGATCCGCTCGCCTCCGGCTACAGCCCGCTCTTCGGCTACCTGAAGGGCCTGCAGACCACGGTCGAGCGCGTCGCCGCCGGGCAGTTCGCCCGCGAGGCCCTCGCCAAGGTGCGCAACCAGGTCTTCCTCGAGCACTGCGAGGCGAAGGGCGATCACGAGACCGCGAAGCTCTACCGCGACGTCGTGAACCCCGACGAGCTCCACCACCACCAGCTCGGGCGGAAGCTCCTCGCCCGTCTCGTCGTCACCGACGCCGACCGCGAGCGGGCCCGGGTCGCGGTGGGCCGCACCCTCGAGCTCGCCGAGGAGCTGCAGGAGCTGGCGCGGATGAAGAAGGGCGTCGCCCGCGCGCCGGGGTGCTGAGATGGGGAACGAGGCGCACTGCACCGCCACGGTCCGCGGCCGCGCGGTCGCCGGCAAGGCGCTGCTCGAGACGGCCGAGCTGCGCTTCAGGGAGGACGGCCCGCTCCGGCTCGCGCTGCCGCTCGCCGAGCTCGCGCGCGTCGAGGCGAAGGACGGCGTGCTCGTCGTCGTGCACCGCGGCGAGCGCTACGGCTTCGAGCTCGGCGCGCAGGCGGCGCGCTGGGCGGAGAAGATCCTGAGGCCCAAGGGCCGGCTCGAGAAGCTCGGCGTGAAGCCGGGGCTGCTCGTCGCGCTGGTCGGCGGTCACGAGGACGGGTTCGCCGGCGAGCTCGCGAAGGCCGGCGCGACCCTGGCGTCGCCGCGGGCGAAGGGCGTCGACGCGCTCTTCCTCGCCGCGGAGGGCCGCGCCGCCCTCGCGAAGCTCCCCGCCGCCAAGGCGCGGCTCGCGCCCGCCGGCGCCCTCTGGGTGATCCGGCCCAAGGGCGTCGCGACGATCACCGAGGCCGAGGTGCGGAAGGCCGCCCTCGACGCCGGCCTCGTCGACGTGAAGGTCGTCTCCTTCTCCGCGACGCACACCGCGGAGAAGCTCGTGATCCCGGTGGCCGCGCGACCGAAGCCCGCGGCGAAGCGGAGGGCGTGAGCGATGGCGAAGCGCGAGCACCCGGCGGCGAAGGCCCTGCGCGAGAAGGCGCTCTCGTACCCCGGCGCGGAGGAGCACTTCCCCTGGGGCGAGCGGGTCGCCAAGGTGAAGGGCAAGGTCTTCGTCTTCCTCGGCCACCCGCAGGAGGCCGCGTTCGGCCTCTCGGTGAAGCTGCCCCACAGCGCCGAGGCCGCGCTCGCGTTCAGGTTCGCGTCGCCCACGGGCTACGGCCTCGGCAAGGCCGGCTGGATCAGCGCCGTCTTCCAGCCCGGCGACCCCGTGCCGCTCCCGCTGCTGTTCGCCTGGCTCGACGAGAGCTACCGCGCGGTGGCGCCGAAGAAGCTCGTCGCCACGCTCGACGGCGCGCCCCCGGCGGGGGCGAAGGCGACGAAGCCCGCGAAGCGCGCGGCGGCGAGGAAGGCCGCGCGCAGGACACGCTGACTCCAGGATCGCCGGGGATCGATGTCCCCAGCTGCGGCCTTCGGCCCCCGGGCCGACGGCCCAAGTGCGCGGCCCGCCGAGGCTCCGCCGTGGCGCGGCCCTTGCGATGGGCTCTCCCTCCCCGGGGAAGCCCATGATCCTGCGAAGACTCGCAGCACCCGCCGCGCTCGCCCTCGCGGCCTGCACCGGCACCATCGGCGAGGCGAGCCACGTCGGCGGCGCCGGCGGCGGCGGTCCGGGCGGACCGACCGCGCCGCCGCCCGGCGGCGATCCGTCGATCGCCGTCCCCGTCGCCGAGCTGCGCCGGCTCACCGCCTACGAGTACGACGCCACCCTCCGCGACCTCCTCGGCGACGGCACGCGCGCGGGCTACCAGCGGCTCCCCGAGGACGCCGCCGATCCCTTCGACAACGACTACACCCAGCAGCGCGTCTCCCAGCAGCTGATCGAGACCGCCGAGGTCCTGGCGGAGGAGGCCGCCGCCCGCGCCCTCTCGACGCCCGAGGGCCGCGCCCGCGTCGTCTCCTGCACGCCCGCCGGCCCGGACGACGCCGCCTGCTTCCGCACCTTCGTGACGAGCTTCGGCCGCCGCGCGCTCCGGCGCCCGCTCGAGGACGACGAGCTCGCCGGCTACCTCGCGCTGCAGGCGTTCGGGATCGAGGCCGGCGACTTCTGGGTCGGCGTCGAGACCGCGCTCCGCGTCTTCCTGCAGGAGCCCGCGTTCCTCTACCGCGTGGAGCTCGGCATCCCGGTCGACGGCGAGCCGGGCATGTACCGCCTCTCGCCCTACGAGCTCGCCACGCGCCTCTCGTACTTCCTCTGGGGCTCGACGCCCTCCGACGCGCTCCTCGACCTCGCCGCCGCCGGCGAGCTCGAGACCCCGGCGCAGCGCCGGGCGGTGGCCGAGCAGCTCCTCCTCGACGACCGCGCCAGGGACCGCGTCGACCGCTTCCACGCGCTCTGGCTCGGCTACGACAAGCTGCCGCACGCGGCGGAGGTCACCACCGCGATGCGCGAGGAGACCGGCGCGCTCGTGCGCAAGGTGGTCTTCGAGGACCGGGCCGACTACCGGCAGCTCTTCCTCGCCGAGGAGACGTTCGTCTCCGACTTCCTCGCCGAGCACTACGGCATCCCGCAGCCCGGCTCGGCGACGCCGGTGTGGACGCCGTACGGCGCGAGCGGCCGCAAGGGGATCCTCTCCCACGGCACCGTGCTCTCGGCGTTCGGCAAGTTCGGCGACACCAGCCCGACCCAGCGCGGGATCTTCATCCGCACCCGGCTGCTCTGCGACGTGGTCCGCGACCCGCCCACGAACGCCAACGTGGATCAGGCGCCCGAGGCCGAGAACGGCAGCCCCTGCAAGGTCGACCGCTACGCGGCCCACGCGAGCAACGGCTCCTGCGCCGCGTGCCACAGCCAGCTCGATCCGATCGGCTTCGGCCTCGAGAACTACGACAACGCCGGCCGCTTCCGCGAGGCGGAGGCGGGCCTGCCCGAGTGCGTGATCGAGGGGCAGGGACGGGTCGACGGCGTCGGCGACTTCTCCGGCCCCGCCGAGCTCGGCGAGCTGCTCGCGGGCTCGGGGCGCCTCGAGGCCTGCGTGAGCCGGCAGGTGTTCCGCTTCGCCGCCGGCCGCAAGGAGCTGCCCGAGGACGAGGCCTTCATCGCCGCGATCGCCGAGGACTTCGTCGACGGCGGCCGGGCCTTCGACCGGCTCCTCCTCGACGTCGTCTCCTCCGAGACCTTCGCCTACCGCCGGGAGGCGCTCTAGCCATGGCGTTCCAGCTCCCCCGCCGCGCGGTCCTGAAGGGCCTCTTCGGCGCCTCGATCGCGCTCCCGATGCTCGAGGTGATGGTGCCGCGCCGCGCCGCCGCCCAGGCCGCGGGCGGCTCGGTGGCGCCGATGCGCTACCTCGTCTGCTTCGGCGGCCAGTCCCTGGGCTGCGACGGCGACGACGAGCTCGCCAACGAGTACGTCCCGACGATCGTCGGCCGCGGCTACGACCTCCGCCATGCCCTCGCCCCGCTCGCGCCGGTGCAGGACGAGGTGAGCGTCATCTCGGGGCTGCGCATCCCCACCTCGGCGGACAACGGCGGCACCATCCCCGCCGGCGGCCGGCCGGTGGACTTCCACGTCACCTCGCTCTCGGCGCTGCTCTCCGGCGTGCGCTACGACGAGAGCGGCTTCCGCGTCGCCGGCGAGACCAGCGACCAGGTCGTGGCCCGCGCCATCGCCGGCGACACCATCCACAAGGTGCTCGCCTACCGCGCCCAGGCCGGCTGGTACCTGTCGGTCTCGGCGCCCTACGGCCGCGACGTGATGAGCTACCGCGTCGACGGCGGCGGGAACCTGCAGGAGGTCTTGCCCACCGTCTCGCCGAAGCAGGCCTACGACACGCTCTTCTTCCAGTTCACCCCGCCCGACTCCGAGGAGGACCGCGCCCGCGCCGACTTCCTGCTCCGGCGGCGGAAGAGCGTCCTCGACCTCGTGCGCGGCAACACCGAGCGGCTCCTGCCGAAGCTCGGGGCCGCGGACAAGCAGCGGATGGAGCGGCACCTCGACGAGCTCCGGGCGCTCGAGCTCCGCGTCGCCGCGATCCCGCCGGTGGCCGCGGGCGAGTGCCGCCAGCTCGCCGACCCCGGCGCCGATCCGGCGTTCGGCGGCGACCAGGGCACCGACGGAAACGGCGACAACACCTACGACACCAGCCTCGGCTACTCCGACGAGGAGACGCGGCTGCGCGCGTTCTGCGACCTCGTCCACATGGCCTTCACCTGCGATCTCTCGCGGGTCGGCACGCTGATGTTCACCATGGCGCAGTCGCACATGAACATGCACGCGCTCACGGGCCACGCCTACGACCTGCACGAGCTCGGGCACTCCGGCCGCGGCACCCGCCTCGTCTCCGACGGCATCGCCTGGCACATGAAGCACTTCGCCTACCTGGTTGGGAAGTTCCGCGACACGCCCGACCTCGACGGCACGCTCCTCGACCACTCGGCGATCCTGATGCTCCACGAGGGCGGCCACGGCCACGACCCGTCGAGCGGCGAGGCGCACAGCTCGCACTCCACCGAGAACATGGCCTGCCTCCTCGCCGGCCGCGCCGGCGGCCTCGCGCCCGGGCAGCACGTGGTGGCGCCGCCGGACCGGAACCACCCGGCGAACGTGGTGATCTCGGCGATGCGCGCGGTGGGCGTGGACGGGCCGCTCGGGGAGGTGAGCGGGCACGTGCCGGAGCTGTTCGGGTGAGGCGAGCTAGGAGGCGCGCCAGGCTCCGGGCTCCAGGCTCCAGGCTCCGGCAAGCGGCGCGGTGTGGTTTGGGGGCGTAGCGGTCGAGGGGATCGTCTGCTAGACGGCGCGGATGCGTCCTGTTCCGGAGCACGCGCTGCTCCACTGCCTCCTGCTGTTGCCCGAGTCACCGGCGTCACTCGATTCGATCCGGGGGGCGGTGGGGCGGCGGCTGCCGGGGGCGACCTTCGATCCGTCGCGGTGGGTCGAGCGGACCGAGCCGCGGCAGGTGGCGTACGGGCCGATCGAGCACGAGGGGTACGAGCTGCACGTGCTGCTCGATCGGGAGGGGATGCCACCGGCGGTGGGGCAGGCGCTCTCCCGGGCCCACCTGCCGGAGGCGGGTCACGCGGCGGCGCAGGCCCACGAGGCGGCGGTGCTCGCGTTCCTGGTGAAGGCGCCGCCGGCCGCGGGGCCGATCGAGAAGGTGCGGGCGCTCTCGCGGCTCGCCTTCGCGTTCCTCGACGAGGGCGCGTCGCTGCTCGCGTTCCCGGACGGCCGGATCGCCCACGTGCCGGCGGAGCTCGCGGGCGTCGACCCCGCGAAGCTCACGGCCGACGACCTCGGCCTGCTCTGCTCGCACGGCTTCGGCAGCCACCCCGACGCGCGCGGACGCGCCTGGGCGCGGACCTTCGGCCTGCACCAGGTCGGGCTGCCGGAGCTCGCCTGCCAGGTCACGGTCGAAGGCGCCGCCGCCGATCCCGACTCGGCGCAGGCCGCCGACGCGCTCCTCGCCAACCTGCCGCGGTACCTGCTCGAGCTCGGGCGGCCGCTCGAGGTCGGCGAGACCGCCGACGTGGGCAAGCGCCGCTGGCGGGTGGTGGCGACGCCGCAGCCGCCGCCGGTGATGCCTGGGCCGACCGGGTTGCTCGTGCTCGAGCGCGAGCACGCCTAGAAGTCGCCGTCGTCCTCGTCGACCACGCCCGGCTTCGGCGTGCCCTCCAGGTCCTCGGGATCGACGATCCCCGGGTGCCGCTCCGAGGCCGGCGTGCCCTTCACGAAGTGGAGGAAGCCGGTCGTCATCGCCGGCACGTAGGTGACCAGCAGCACGCCCACCGCGAGGATCGCCAGGAACGGCAGCGCGACCTTGTAGAGCCTCGTCAGCGGCTGGTTGAAGCGGCTCGACGAGAGGATGAGGTTCAGCCCCATCGGCGGGAAGAGGAACCCGAGCTCGAGGTTCGCGAGGAAGACGATCCCGAGGTGGAGCGGGTCGATCCCGTAGGCCGCCGCCATCGGCGTGAGCAGCGGCGCGAGCACGACGATCGCCGCGTAGATCTCGAGCACGCTGCCGATGACGAGCAGCACCACGTTGAGCACCAGCAGGAACACCAGCGGCGAGTCGATGTGCTCCTTCGTCCACTCGAGCAGCGCCGAGGGGATCTCCGCGTCCACGAGCCACGAGGTGAGGCCCATGGCCACGCCGAGCAGGATCAGCACCGCCCCGAGCAAGGTCGCGCCGCGGTGGATCGTCACCGGGAGCTGCTTCGTCGGGTGCAGGTCCTTGAAGACGAAGCACTCGACGACCACCGCCGCGACCACCGCCACCGCCGCCGACTCCACCAGGGTGGCGAGGCCGGTGAAGATCGAGGCGATCACCAGCACCGGGATGAGCAGCTCCCACTTCGCGTCCCAGAGCGCGCGGCCCGCGGCCTTCAGGTCGAACGGCGTGCGGACCGTCTTCTCCCGGGCGCCGATCACCATGCCGTACGCGGCGACCAGGGCGAGCATCACCAGGCCCGGCAGGAAGCCGGCGATGTACAGCTCCTCGACGCTCGCGCCGGCGACCACCGCGTAGAGGATCACCGGGAGGCTCGGCGGGAAGAGCAGGCCGAGCGAGCCCGACGAGGAGACGAGGCCGAGGGAGAAGCCCTCCGGGTACTTCTCGTGGAGGAGCATCGGCAGCACCAGGCCGCCGAGGGCGAGGATGGTGACGCCGGAGCCGCCGGTGAAGGTGGTGAAGAGCGCGCAGACGAGGCAGACGACCAGGGCGATGCCGCCGGGCATCCAGCCGACCAGCGCCTTGGCGAGCGCGAGCAGCCGCTTCGACGCGCCGCCCTCGGCGAGCACGTAGCCGGCCACGGTGAGGAGCGGGATCGCCGGCAGCGTCGGCGAGGCGACGAGGCGGAAGGTCTCGGTCGGCACCGAGGCGATCGCCGTGCCCTCGCCGAAGAAGAGCAGCATCGCCAGGCCGGCCATCGCCACGAACACCGGCGCGCCGAGGAGCAGGCCCACCACGATCAGGATCGCGCCGGGGAGCACCAGCACGTCGGCGTGGTCCTCGGCGAGGTCGAGGGCGAGGCAGAAGCCGATCGCCGCGAAGGAGAGGGCCTTGCCCCACCACTTGTCGGAGGAGCGCCAGGCGAAGCGCACGGCCATGAGGCCGAGCGCGACCGGCATGATCGTCTCGCTCCACCACTCCGGGATGCCGCCCGGCAGCGTCGCGGTGCGCTCGGTGTCGGCCTCGACGAGCTTGTACGAGGCGTAGGCGAGGAGCGCGGCCACGCCCGCCGAGAGCATGTCGACGTAGATCCGCGCCGCCGGACGGAGCTTCTCCGGGAGCAGGTCGCCGGTGGCGAGGGCGAGGTGCTTGCCCTGGCCGGTGGCGATGAGCGCGCCGAGGAAGCCGGCCCAGAGGGTGAGGTGCTGGGTGTAGAGCAGCCCGCCGGGGACCCCCGCGCCGAAGAACTTCCGGCCCAGGATCTCGAGCATGGGCAGGATCGCCATCACGGCGATCACCGCCACGATCACCCAACGCTCGATGGCGTTGACGACCCGCGCCGCGGCGGTGTCCGGCTGCGGCGTGGCCTGCGTGCCGTGGGCGAGCTCCACGCCGCTCCCTTGTCGCTACTTCTTGCCCGCGCGGAACTCGTCGCGGAGGCGCTTCACCTCGTCGAACTCCGGCGCCGGCACGACGCCGCCGCGGATCACCGGCCAGGTCTTCTCGGCCAGCTTCTCCCACTCGGCCCGCTCCGCCGGCGTGACCTCGAGGACGGTGAGGCCGTTCTTCTTCATCGCCTCGACCGAGTCCTTCACCATCTTGTTGACCTCGACGTTGATCTTCCCGCCGGTGGTGCGGGCGATCTCGAGCAGCTTCGGCCGCAGCGCGGGATCGATCTTCTCCCAGGTCTGCTTGCTGATCACCGTCGCCGCCAGGAGGCGGCCCCAGCGCACGTCGGGCATGTACCTCGCCTGCTCGTACCAGCGCGCGGTGGCGCTCATGATCGGCGAGGTGGCGTAGCCGTCGATCATGCCGGTGGTGAGCGACGGCATGATGTCGGTGGCGCTGATCACCACCGGCTGGAAGCCGGCCGCCTGCCAGGCCTCGACGCTCTTCGGATCGCCGGCCCAGGCGAAGATCTTCTTCCCCTGCGCCTGCGCCGGCGTCTTCACCGGCTCCTTGAAGAAGAACTGCGCGAAGCCGGTGTCGCCCCAGGCCAGGACGACGAAGCCCTTCTCCTCGAGCACCTTCTCCCAGCGCGGGCCCATCCGCTCCATCACGTAAGCGAGCTCGGCGTCGCTGTCGATCAGGCCGGGCACGCCGGCGGCCTGCGGCGCCGGGTCGATGTCGTGGATGCCGATCACGGTGATGGCGGCGGCCTGGAGCTGGCCGACGCGCATCTTCCGGACCATGTCGCCCTCGTTCCCGGCGACGCCGCCCGGGTAGATCTTGAGGTCGACGTCGCCGTTCGACTCGGCCTTCCACTTCTGGGCGAGCTCCTTGAGCAGGTTGTGCCAAGAGGAGCCGTCGGGCGCGAGCGTCCCGAGCTTGACCTTCACCTTCGCCGCGTCCGCGGGGCTCGCGGCGAAGAGGGCGAGGCCGGCGACGAGGCCGGCGAGCAGCTTTCCCACGCGCATCGGGTCACTCCTCCAGGAACAGATCCCCCGCGGCCGCCTTCAAGCGGCGCGCGCGGTCCTGCGAGATGAGGTTCACGAGCCGGTACTTCGGCGCGTCGTCGGCGTCGAACGCGAGCGCCTTGTCGAGCATCGCGTCGAACTCCTTCTTGTCCTGCGCCTGGACGCTCACGGTCTCCGCCCAGGTGACGTAGACGCCGATCTTCTGGCCGCCGGTGAGCGCGAGCGCCTGGTCCATGTGCTCCCGGGCGCGCTTCACGCTGCCGCCGGTCGCCTCGGACCGGCCGCCGTCGTAGGCGACGTAGAACTCGTGGATCGCGCCGTCGCCCCAGTCCGGATCGAGCTCGAGCGCGCGGGCCATGAGCGCCTCCGGCTGCGCCAGCTCGCCGACGACCGTCATGTCGTCCTTCGAGAGCGCGATCCGGGAGACCCAGGCGGCGGCGGTCCAGTAAAGGAGCGGGACGTCCTCCTCCTCGAGCTCGGCGAGGGCGGCCTTGCGATCCTGCGCGAGCTGCGCGCCGAAGCCCTCGTGGCGCACCTCGAGGCCGCGCAGGCCGTAGCGCCTGGCCCGGTCGTAGAGCCGCTTCGCCCGCTCGCGGAGCTCCCTGGCGCGGGCGGGGTCCTGCTCGTCGACCTTCGCCGCCTTCTCGGCCACGAACGCGTAGGCGTACTGGGTGAAGCCCGCCGCCGCGCCGCGGAGGAGCCCGTCGTGCTCGGGCGACTCCGCCAGGAGCGACTCCATCAGCTTCAGCGAGAACGGGATCGCCGCCTCGACGAGCTCGGGGTCGTCGTCGGAGGCGAAGGTGTCGCCTCCCGACGAGAGCGCGTCGCCGAGGGAGTTCACCGCGAGCTGCTTCACGCAGCCGGTGGAGAGGACGAGGAAGGCCGCCCCGATCGCGAGGCGGCCTCCGGGCGGGAGGGCGCGGGCCAAGAAGCGGAGCGTAGGCAGCGGCGCGGGGCCGGTCAACGCTACTTCGCGGCGGCGAACCCGCGGATCTTCGCGACCAGGGCCTTCACCACCTCCGGCTTGTCCTTCAGGTCGGGGTTCGGGGGCATGAGCGGGCTCTTCCCGGTCGCCATGCCGCCCTCGACGATCGTCTTGGCGATGACCTCGTCGGTGACCGTCTTCTGCCAGGCGGCGTCGGTGTAGTCGCGGGGCTTCGGGTTGAGCGCGGCGGCGGTCGGGCCGTCGCCCTTGCCGTTCGCGCCGTGGCAGACCACGCAGCGCTGCGTGTAGATCTGCTCGGCCTCGGCGACGGCGGCGGCAGGGACGGCCGCGGCGGTCGCCCCCGGCGCCGCCGGGGCGGCC
>CAZDGH010000081.1:0-16955 GCA_964504805.1 uncultured Myxococcales bacterium
CGATCGCCGCGCAGGGCGATCCCTTCGCGCACCGCGAGAGCGCCTGCGCCCGCGACCGCCCGGGCTCGTGCCGCGTCGAGGCGCTCGTCCGCGTGCGCCGGCCGGCGCTGGAGCCGGGCGAGGAGATCCAGCTCCCGCCGTTCCTCGCGCCGCCCGCCGCGGTCTTCGTCGACGCCGCCGCGCGCACGGTGACGCTCGGCGGCCTCGGCGGCGCGACGCACGTGCGGCTCGAGCTCCGCGGCGTCGCGGGCCGGAGCTGGGCGGTGCTCGCGCCCGCCGCCGAGGGCACGCTCACGCTGCCGCCGCCTCCGGACGGCTTCGAGGACCGCCTCGTCCGCGACGGCGGCGCCCGGGCCGCGCTCCTCGCCCAGTCGCTCCGCGCCCCTGGCGCGGCGCCGCTCGCGCTCGGCGGCCCCGACCTCCTCTCCGCGACCGAGGCGGCCTCGACGCGCGAGCTTCCGTGACGCGGTCCGAGGCCGGACCGAGCCCCGGCGCGGCGAGCTCGTCACGCGCCGTCGTCGGCTTCCTGCCGCGCGAGCTCCACCGGCGCCTGGGCCGACGTCGCGCCGTCGGCGGGCGCGCCGCGGTGCTCGTCGGAGGGGCGGAGCAGCGGCAGGGCGACGTGCACGGTGGTGCCGCGGCCGAGGGCGCTCTCGACCCAGACGCGCCCGCCGTGGCCCTCGACGACGAGGCGCGCGAGCGGCAGCCCCAGCCCGAGGCCGCCGTAGGAGCGCGGGCTCACGTTCGAGGCGCGGTAGAAGCGCTCGAAGAGCCGCGGCCCGTCCTCCGGCGGGATGCCGATGCCCTCGTCGGCGACGTCGAGCCGCGCCTCGCCGCCCTCCGCCCGGAGCGAGACGCGGATCGTCCCGCCGCGTGGGCTGAACTTCAGCGCGTTCGAGAGCAGCGCGTCGACGACGCGCTCGAGCCGCCGCGCGTCGCCCGTGACGCGGAGCTCCTCCTCGGGCAGGACGAGCTCGACGTGGTGCCGGTCCGAGTAGCCGCGCCAGGGCTCCGCCGCCGCCTCGACGACACGCCGGAGCGGCACCGGCTCGCGCTCGAGCGTCGTGCCCCTCGCGCGGAGCGCCGACGTGTCGACCAGGTCCGCCGCGAGGCGCTGCAGCCGCCGGAGCGTCGCCAGCGACTTGTCGGCGAGCGCGGCCTCGCGGGTGCCGTCGGCGAGCCCGCGCCGCAGGAGCGCCAGCCGCGCCGCGAGCGGCGTCAGCGGCGTCTTCAGCTCGTGCGACGCCGCGGTGAGGAACTGGTCGCGGATCCGGATGGCCTCCCGCGCCTCGGCGAGCGCCGCCTCCGCCGCCCGGCGCGCCTGGGCGCGCTCGGTCACGTCGAAGGCGATCCACGAGAGCCCCGCCACGGCGCCGCCGGGCGGCGCGATCGGGAACCAGGTGCAGAGGCAGTGGCGGACCTCGCCGGTGCGGCCGGACCGGATCGCGACCTCGGCGACGACCGCCTGCCCGCCGGCGATCGCCTCGCGCATGCGGTCGACGACGAACGGGTGGACGTCGGGGAGGAGCTCCGCCACGGTCCGGCCGGGTAGCTGCTCGAGCGGCACCCCGACGATCGTCGCCAGCGCCGGGTTGCCGCGGACGAGGTTCAGCTCGAGGTCGTGCACGGCGATGCCGATCGGGGCGCTGGCGAGCAGCGCGTCGAGGATCGCCATGGCGTGCCGGAGCTCCGCCTCGCGTCCCGAGAGCGCGCGGCGGAGGTCGTCCTCGGCGGCGGCGGCGGCGAGGTGCTCCGCGAGGACCCGGGCGCCGGCGCGACCCGCGCGGCAGATCGTCCCGAGGTCCTGGGACGGCTCGAGCTCGAGCCGCCCTTCGCCGTGGGCGAGCGGGATCGGCAGCTGCCAGGAGCCGTCGGGAGCGCCGTCGGTCCGCGGGAGCCCGGAGGTCGCGACCGCGCCGTCGAGCCGGATGGTGCACCGCGAGGCCAGCCCCGAGGCGACGAGCGCCGCGACCCGCTCCAGCCGCTCGTCGAGCGGCGCGCGCCTCGACAGGGCCGCCTCGGCCCGGACGTTGAGCTCCTGCCAGCGGTGCACCCGCCGCTGATCCGCGATCAGCGCCGCGAGGAACAGCGTGCCGAGCGCGACGAAGCCGCAGTAGATCTGCGCCGAGAACGCGCGGCGGATGCCGGGCTCGCCGACGACGCCGAACGGGCCGATGCCCTGCTGCGCGAGCAGCGACGCCGCCACCGTCAGCCCGGCGAGGGCCCACGCGCTGCCGCGGCTCCCGAAGCGCACCGCGACCCAGCCGAGCGCCGGGAAGGTGAGCGCGCCGACCGCGAGCGTGCGCAGCCACGAGGTCGTGCCGTAGAAGACCAGCGTGGCGAGCGCGGCGAGCGCGAGCGTGCAGGCCGCGGCCTCGAGCAGCCGCTCCGGCCGCAGCCTCGCGCCGCGCCGGCGTCGCGGCCAGGTGACCACGACGGCGGCCACCAGCAGCGCACCGAGCGGCTGGCCGAGCGGGATCGCGGCGAGGTCGTGCGGCGGCCTCGGCTCCGGCCAGACGAAGATGCCGAGCACGCTCGCCGGCACCTGCACCACCGCGGTCGCGAGCACGCCGGCGACGAGGGCGGCGACCTCGCGCACGCGCTGGAGGGAGAGCGGCGTCGACAGCAGCCAGCGCACCACCAGCGCCCCGGCGAACGGGCCGAGGGCGTCGCCGGCGGCGAACACCAGCGAGGTCGCGAGCGGGAGCCTCCGGGGCGGCGGAAACCCCACCAGGCCGAGCACGAACAACGTGACGGCCAGGGTCCCGAGGAGCGGCAGCCAGGCGGAGCGCGGCGCGCGCAGGAGCACCCCGAGCGCGAGGCCGTCGAGCGGCCACCAGAGCACCCCGATGACCCCGAGCTCTCCGCTCATCGCATAGGTGACCCAGATGAGCGCGACGTAGCCGGCCACGAACGCGGCGACCCGCGCCCACAGCCCGACGCCGTCCCAGGCGCGCCTCGGGTTCCGAGCCATCGTCGATCACGCTGGCAACGCCGCGCCTGCCGGACCGGAGCGGCCGGCGCTTGAGGTGCCGCCGGGCAGCCCGTACGCTCGGCGCGCATACGCCGGCCGGAGGAGACGCGTGGACTTCAGCCCCAGCGAGCGCTCGGTCGCGTACCTCGAGCGCGTGCGCGCGTTCGTGCGCGAGCACGTCGAGCCGGTCGAGGAGCGGTACTGGCGCGAGGTCCGGGAGCTGAACCCCGGCCCGGATCACCGCGCCTGGCGCGTGCACCCGCTGCTCGAGGAGCTGAAGGCGAAGGCGCGGGCCGCCGGGCTGTGGAACCTGTTCCTCCCCGACCCCGGGCTCGGCGCCGGCCTCTCGACCCTCGAGTACGCGCCGATCGCCGAGGAGACCGGCCGGAGCTTCCTCGCGCCCGAGGTCTTCAACTGCAGCGCGCCGGACACCGGCAACATGGAGGTGCTCTTCCGGTACGGCAGCGAGGAGCAGAAGGAGCGCTGGCTGCGGCCGCTCCTCGACGGGACGATCCGCTCGGTCTTCTGCATGACCGAGCCCGAGGTCGCCTCCTCCGACGCGACGAACCTCCGCGCCACCGCGGTCGTCGAGGGCGACGAGGTGGTGCTGCACGGGCGGAAGTGGTGGTCGAGCGGCGCCGGCGATCCCCGGGCGAAGGTCGCCATCTTCATGGGCCAGACGCCGGATCCCGCCGCCGACCGCCACCACCAGCACTCGATGGTGCTCGTGCCGCTCGACGCGCCGGGCGTCACCGTCGAGCGCATGCTGCCGGTCTACGGCCGCTACGACGCGCCCCACGGCCACGGCGAGGTGCGCTTCGACGGCGTCCGCCTCCCTCGCTCGGCGTTCGTCGGCGGGCCCGGCATGGGCTTCGAGATCGCCCAGGGCCGCCTCGGCCCCGGCCGCATCCACCACTGCATGCGCTGCCTCGGCGCGGCGGAGAAGGCCCTCGGGCTCGCCATCGACCGCGGCATGTCGCGGAGCGCGTTCGGCAAGCCGCTCCTGAACCTCGGCGGCAACCGCGAGCGGATCGCCGAGGCGCGGATCGCCATCGACCAGGCGCGGCTGCTCACGCTGTACGCGGCGTGGAAGCTCGACGAGGTCGGCGCCCTCGGGGCGATGACGGAGATCTCCGCCATCAAGGTCGTCGCGCCGAACGTGCTGCTGAAGGTCGTCGAGGACGCCATCCAGCTCCACGGCGGGGCCGGCCTCTCCGACGACACGCCGCTCGCGGGCTTCTTCGCCATGGCGCGGAGCCTCCGGCTCGCCGACGGGCCCGACGAGGTGCACAAGGGCGTGATCGCCAGGATCGAGCTGGCGAAGCGCGGCTTCTCGAAGGCGCGGGCGTGACCGACGCCGCCGGGATCGCGCGCCCCGAGGAGGCGCTCGACCTCGACCGGGTCGACGCCTGGCTGCGCACGGTGGCGCCGGACCTCGAGGGGCGTCCCGAGGTGTCGCAGTACACCGGCGGCGCCTCGAACTGGACGTACCGGCTCCGCTACGCGAACCGCGACCTGGTGCTGCGCCGCCCGCCCGCCGGGGCGAAGGCGAGGAGCGCGCACGACATGGCGCGCGAGCACCGCATCCAGGCCGCGCTGAAGCCCGGCTACCCGCTGGTGCCGGCGATGGTCGGGCTCTGCCAGGACCCCTCGGTGCTCGGCTGCGACTTCTACGTGATGGAGCGGATCGACGGGCTCGTCCCGCGGGCGCGGCTGCCGGAGGGCGTGCGGCTCTCGCCGGCCGAGACGCGCGAGCTCTGCCTGAACGTCGTCGACGGCCTGGTCGCGCTCCACGGCGTCGACTGGCAGGCCCTCGGGCTCGCCTGGCTCTCGAAGGGCCCCGGCTACCCGCGCCGCCAGGTCGCGGGCTGGTCGGAGCGGTACGTGAAGGCGAAGACGATCAACGTGCCGTCGTTCGCGTACGTGCGCTCGTGGCTCGCGGACCACGTCCCCGACGACGCGGGCTCGTGCGTCGTCCACGGCGACTGGCGCTTCGACAACCTTGTGCTCGATCCCGCGGATCCGCGGCGGATCGTCGGCGTCCTCGACTGGGAGCTCGCCACCATCGGCGATCCGCTGATGGACCTCGGCAGCGCGCTCGCCTACTGGGTCGAGGCCGG
Organism: uncultured Myxococcales bacterium; assembly: GCA_964504805.1. GTDB lineage: Bacteria > Myxococcota > Myxococcia > Myxococcales > Vulgatibacteraceae > CAZDGH01. The sequence continues at coordinate 5,095 of CAZDGH010000081.1, forward strand.
CGACGGGCGGCTGATGCAGCTGACGCGGCGGCAGCCGACCCACCTGCCCGGGATGCTCCGGCGCGAGGAGGTGGTGGAGCGCTACCTCGCGCGCACGGGCCGCACGCTCGAGAGCTTCACCTTCTACGAGGTGTTCGGGCTGTTCCGGCTCGCGGTGATCGCCCAGCAGATCTACTACCGGTACTTCCACCGCCAGACCCGGAACCCCGCGTTCAGGCGCTTCTGGATCCTGATCCACTACTTCGACTGGCGCTGCCGCGCGATCCTGCGGCGGACGAGGAGGCGCTGGCTGTGACCATGTTCTCCCTGGAAGACCGGGTGGCGATCGTCACCGGCGCCAGCCGCGGCATCGGCGAGGCCGTCGCGGTGCGCCTCGCCGAGGCGGGCGCGTCGGTGGTGCTCGCGGCGCGGAAGGCGGAGGCGCTCGAGGGCGTCGCCGCGAGGATCCGCGAGCGGGGCGGCAAGGCGCTCGCGGTCGCCGCGCACACCGGCAAGGAGGCCGAGGTGAAGGCGCTGGTCGCGAGGGCGCTCGAGGCGTTCGGCAAGATCGACGTGCTCGTGAACAACGCCGCCACCAACCCGTACTTCGGGCCGCTCCTCGACACCGAGGAGGCCGCCTGGGACAAGACCCTCGAGGTGAACCTGAAGGGCTACTTCTGGTGCGCCCGCGAGGTCGCGCGGCACCTGCAGGAGCGCTCGGCGAAGGGCTCGATCGTGAGCGTCGCCAGCGTGGCGGGGATCCGGGCGGCGCCGTTCCAGGGCATCTACGGCATGAGCAAGGCCGCGGTGATCTCGATGACGCAGACGCTCGCCCAGGAGCTCGGCGCCAGCGGCATCCGCGTCAACGCCATCGCCCCGGGCCTGGTGGAGACGCGGCTCGCCGGCGCCATCGTCGGCAACGACGAGCTCCGGCAGCGCATCGCCGACCGGACCGCCCTCGGCCGCCACGCCCAGCCCGACGAGATCGCGGGCGCCGCGCTCTACCTCGCGAGCGACGCGAGCTCGTTCGTCACCGGCCAGGTGATCGTCGTCGACGGCGGGCTCACGACGTCGAGCTGACCCTCGCGAGGAACGCGCGGAAGACCTCCGGCGGCTGCGCGCCCGAGAGCGCCAGCCGGCCGTTCGCCACGAAGAGCGGCACGCCGGTCACCCCGAGCGCCGCCGCCTCGCGCTCGTCGGCGCGGACCTCGTCGGCGCCGCCGCCCGACGCGATCGCCTCGCGCAGCGCCGCGCCGTCGAGCCCGGGCACGTCGGCCACGAGCCCGAGCAGCACCTCGAGGTCGGTGACGTCGAGGGCCCGCTCGAAGTGCGCCGCGTAGAGCCGGTCCAGGGCCTCGTGCTCCGCCCCGGCGCCGGCGAGCCGGCCGGCGACCTTCACGACGCGGTGGCCGAGGAACGTGCCCGGCGCCTTCGGCTGGCGGTCGAGGGCGAACCGGATCCCCTCCTCGGGCCCGAGGGCCTCGACCCGGGCGAAGGCCGCGCGCATCCCGGCCTCGCCGCCGAACTTCTCGCGGTAGAGCGGCCCCGCGGGCACGCCCCCGGCCGGCAGGTCGGGCCGGAGCTCGAACGCCCGGTGCCGGACCTCGGCCGCCGGCATGCCGGGCTCGGCGAGGATCCGCGCGAGCCGGCGGTGGCCGAGGAAGCAGAACGGGCAGGCGAGGTCCGCGAAGACGTCGAGGGCGAGCATGGTCGCTCTCCTAACCGGTTCGGGGACGTGCCGCAGTGTGGGTCGCACGCCACCCACATGGAACGACGGCGGGCATGGTCCGCGCCCGCCCGGGGGTTGTCCCAGGCTGCTCGAGGCGCGCTTTCCCGACCACGCGGGGGCGGGAGCGAGTAGCCTGCACGATCCGATGCCCTCTCCTCTGGACCAGCTCCACGCCGCCCGCTCGCTCGAGGATCTCGGCCGTACCGCCGAGCGCCTCGGGCTCCGGGGCCGCCTCGAGGCCCCGGTGACCCAGCTCCTGCACGTCCCCGGCGCCGGCGCGTCGGTGGCGGAGCTCGTCGGCACGATCGCCGAGGAGGGCGTCGCCTCGTCGGTCGGCGAGCTCCTCACCGAGCCCGAGCCGGCGCTCCGCGTGCCCCGTCGCGCCCGGGAGGTGCTGCTCGAGGTCGCGCGCCGCTACCTCGCCGCCGGCGTCGCCGCCGGGGAGGTCGGCACCGAGGGCGCCGAGGTCGGCCCGCCGCGGCCGCGCACCGCCGAGGAGCTCCGCGCCTGGGCGAAGGAGCGCGGCGTCGAGGACGCGCTCGACGCGCTCGCCGACGCCATCGCGCCGGTGGTGCCGCGCGAGCTCGCCTCCTTCTTCCGTCTCGGGTTCGGCACCCAGCTCACCATCTCCGAGCTGGTGGTGCCGCCGCGCGAGCCGAAGAAGCCGCTCGAGAAGCTGCTCCGCTCCGGCGCCGACGGCGATCGCCTCTCGCGCGCCGCCTGGATCTGGCTCGTCGACGAGGCCGAGGGAAGGCGCCGCGTGCGCGCCACCGAGGAGGAGCTCCTCGCCCGCGCCGCCGCGGTGATGCGCGACGCCGACGCCGCGCCGACGCAGGTGGCGATGCTGCGACGCCTGCTGGAGGCCCGCGCCTCGGTGCGGGCGCGCCTCCCCGGACGCGGCCCGCCGCTCGCCGGCGAGGAGCCGCTCTCGGTCGAGGGCGAGCCGGCGGCGCTGGTCTACCGCGCGCTCGCGCCGCCGCGAGGAGGCCTCGGCGCCCTCGAGCCGGTGACGGTGCGGCTGCCGCTCGAGGCCGAGACGCTCGCGCCCCGCTGCACCTGCGGCAATGCCCGCGGCGAGGACGGCGGGTCGGCCTGCGGCCACGCCCTCGCGGCGCTCGGCGCGGCGCGCGAGCTGCTCACCGAACCGACCCGCGCCGACGAGGCGCGGCGCATCGCCGCCGAGCTCGCCACGCCGGGCTGGGCGCGGATGCTCCGGGCCGTGGACGCGACGGTCGCGCGCCGCGCGGCGAAGGCGGAGGCGCCCGAGGCGCGGCTCGCCTGGCGCGTGAAGCCGCTCGGCCCGTACCTCGAGATCGTCGCGTACCGGCAGGCCCGCAAGACCTCCGGCGGCTTCACCCGCGGGAGCCGCCTCTCGCTCAGCGAGCTCTCCCGCGAGCCGGAGCTCCTCTCGAGCGACGCCGATCGCCGGGCCTTCGAGGCGCTCGCGCCGGAGCTCGCCGTGGGCGCGGCCGCCAGCCGCTCGGTGCCGACGCCGCTCATGGTCGCGCGCGCCGCGCTCGCCCTCGCCGGCCACCCCCGGCTCGGCCTCGGCGACGACGACACCCAGCTGCGCATCCGCGAGGCGCGGCTCGCGCTCCTGGCGCTGCCGCGGGAGGACGGGCTCGAGCTCGTGCCGGCGGTGGACGGCAGGCCGGTCGAGCTCTCGGTGCTGCGCGACGCCGTCGCCGCCCACGCCCCCGGCCCGCACGTGGCGCTCCTCGACGCCGAGCGCGAGGTGCTCCACGTGGTGCGGGTGGAGCCGGCGGCGGCGGAGCTGCTCGAGGTGCTCGCGACCCGCGGCGCCTCGCTGCCCGCCGAGGCGGCGCCCGATCTCGCCAGCCGCGCCCCCTCGCTGCAGGGCGTGCTCCCGCTGCTCCTCCCGGAGAACCTGAAGGGCGAGAAGGTCCCGCCGGAGCCGACCCTGGTGCTCCGCCTCTCGCCGCTCGGCGCCGCCGGCGTCATCGCCGAGCTGCTGGCGCGGCCGCTTCCGCCGTTCGTGGTCACCCCGGGCGAGGGCCTCGCCGAGGTGCTCGGCGAGAAGGGCGGCAAGACCGTCCACGCGCTGCGCGACCTCGCGGGCGAGCGGCACCGCGCCGAGGCGGTGGCCGCGACGCTGCCGCTCCCGGCCGAGGCCGCCCAGGGCCCGTTCCGCTGGGTGATCGACCGCCCCGACGAGGCGCTCGACCTCGTCTCGCACCTCGCCCGGACGCCGTCGCCCGAGGGCGAGGTGGTGATCGAGTGGCCCGAGGGCCGCCGGACCGTCCGCGCCGGCCGGACCTCCGACCTCAAGCTCCGCGTGGCGCGGAAGCGCGACTGGCTCGGCCTCGAGGGCGAGCTCGAGGTGGACGGCGAGCGGATCGAGCTGGCGCTGCTGCTCGAGGCGGCGCGCCGCGGGAAGCGCTGGGTCGAGGTGCGCCCCGGTACCTTCGTCGCCCTCGAGGGCGCGCTCCGCGAGAAGCTCGCGCTCACCGCCGACGCGACCTTCGCGTCGAAGGACGGGATCGAGCTGTCGCTGCCGGGCCTGGCCGCGATCGAGGAGCTCGCCGAGGCGGGCGCCGAGGTCTCGGCGCCGGAGCTCGACGACCTGCTCGGCCGCATGCGCGCGGCCCGCTCCCTCGATCCGGAGCGGCCGCCGGAGCTCGCCGCCGAGCTGCGCGGCTACCAGCTCGAGGGCTTCCGCTGGATGGCGCGGCTCGCCTCCTGGGGCGGCGGCGGCGTGCTCGCCGACGACATGGGGCTCGGCAAGACGGTGCAGGCGATCACGCTGCTCTGCGCGCGGGCGGCGAGCGGCCCGGCGCTGGTGGTGGCGCCGACCTCGGTGGTGCCGAACTGGATCGCCGAGCTCGGCAAGTTCGCGCCGTCGCTCCGGCCACGGCTCTACCGCACCCTCCGCGATCGCGAGGAGGCGCTCGCCCTCGGGCCGAACGACGTGCTGGTGGCGAGCTACGGCCTCGTCGCCCGCGACGCGGCGCTGCTCGCCGGCGCGCGCTTCTCCACGCTCGTCCTCGACGAGGCGCACGCGGTGAAGAACGCCGCCACCCGCCGCGCCAAGGCGGTGCGCGGTCTCGCCGCCGACGCCCGCTTCGCCCTGACCGGCACGCCGGTCGAGAACCACCTCGGCGAGCTGCACAGCCTGCTCCGCGCCGTGCTGCCCGGGCTGCTCGGGAGCTGGGAGCAGTTCCGCGACCGCTTCGCGCTGCCGATCGAGCGCGACGGCGACGCCTCGCGGCGGGCCGCGCTCGCGGCGCTGCTCCGGCCATTCCTGCTGCGCCGGCGCAAGCGCGACGTGGCCGCCGAGCTGCCGCCGCGGACCGAGGTCGAGGTGCCGGTGGAGCTCTCCGCCAGCGAGCGGCGGCTCTACGAGGACACGCGGCTCGCCGCGGTGGGCCACCTCGCCGGCCTCGCGCCCGAGGCGCCGGAGAAGCGGCGCTTCGAGGTGCTGGCGGCGCTCACCCGGCTCCGGCTGCTGTCGTGCCACCCGCGGCTCGCCGATCCGCAGTCGCAGGTGCCGTCGTCGAAGCTGTCGCGGCTCCTCGAGCTGCTCGACGAGCTCCGGGCCGAGGGGCACCGGGTGCTGGTCTTCAGCCAGTTCGTGAAGCACCTCTCGCTGGTGCGCGAGGCGCTCGACGACCGGCGCATCCGCTACCTCTACCTCGACGGCGCCACCCCGGCCGGCGAGCGCGGGCGCCTCGCCGACACCTTCCAGCGCGGCGAGGGCGGCGACCTGTTCCTCATCTCGCTGCGCGCCGGCGGCACCGGCCTGAACCTGATGGCCGCCGACGCGGTGGTGCTGCTCGACCCGTGGTGGAACCCCGCGGTCGAGGACCAGGCCGCCGACCGCGCCCACCGGATCGGGCAGACGCGGCCGGTGACCGTGCTCCGCCTCGTCACCCGCGGCACCATCGAGGAGGCGATCCTGCGGCTGCACGCCGACAAGCGGGCGCTCGTCTCCGACCTGCTCGAGGGCACCGACGCCGCCGGGACGCTCGGCACCGAGGACCTCCTCGCGCTGCTCGAGGAGGGCGCCGCGGCGGTCGCGGCGGTGGACGAGGAGGAGGCCTCCGCGGCGCTCGCCGACGAGGAGCCGCCGTCCGACGGCGACGTGCCCGCGCCGAAGAAGCGCCGGCGGCGGGCGAGCGTGGCCTCGTAGCCGCGTTGCGCGGCGGCCCCACCGCCGCTACGCTCCGTCCGTGCAGCTCGCGCTCCCCAGCCGCGCCTCGGTCCTCGCGACGCCCGCCTCCCGGCCGGCGTCGCGGCGCCCGCGCGTGTGCGGCGAGAGCCGCGACTGGCTGGGCTGACGGGCCGGCGCAGCTCCCGCTCCCCCGCACCGGCCCGCGCCTCCTCCCCGAACCTCTCGCACGACGCGAGCGCGCTGCGCCCGCGAGGAAAGGCACGCCCCATGGCGATCACCCTCCCGAAGATCGTCGTCTCCCGCTCCGACCACGAGCGGCTCGAGCGCCTCGTCGACGCCGGCGCCGGCGGCCGCGACGCCGAGCTCGCCGACCGGCTCGGCTCCGAGCTCTCCCGCGCCGAGGTCCTCGACGAGGTCCCGGACGGCGTGGTGTCGATGAACGCCGCCGTCGAGTACGAGGACCTCTCGACCGGCGAGCGGCACGAGGTGCGCCTCGTCTTCCCGCGCGACGCCGATCCGGCCCGCGGCAAGGTCTCGGTGCTCGCGCCGATCGGCTGCGCGCTGCTCGGCCTCTCGGTGGGCCAGCGGATCGAGTGGCCGCTCCCCGGCGGCAAGATGCGGGCGATCCGGGTCGTCGCGGTGCGGCGCGGCACCTAGAGGTCGTGGTGCGCGCGGCCGATCGGGCCGTCGAAGCCGCGGCTCACCTTGTAGGCCTCGTGCGAGCCGGCGGCGGCGACGGGGCGCACCCGCTCGCGCAGCGCGGCGCGCTCCGCCTCGTCCATCGGCGGCCGCTTCGCGATCGCCACGTTCTCCCGGAGGACCTTCGCGGAGTCGATCCCGCTCACCACCGCCGCGACCGGCAGGCCGAGCGCGTAGCGCAGGCACTCCTCCGCGGTGAGGAGCTTCTCCTTCACCACCGCGCCGGTGCCGTTCATCGCCTTCATCCCGAGCGCGGCGATCTGCTGCTTCGCGAGCACCGGCAGCACCTGCCGCTCGAAGCTCTCGAAGGTGCCGTCGAGCGGGTTCAGCGGCAGCTGGACGGTGTCGAACGGGAAGCCGCGGGCGAGCATCTCCAGGTGGAGCGCCGGGGACTTGTGGCCGGTGAAGCCGACGAAGCGGACCTTGCCCTCCTTCTTGGCGCGGGCGAGCGCCTCGACCGCGCCGCCCTCGAAGTGCCGTCTCGGGTCGTCGGCGTAGATCACCTCGTGGAGCTGCCAGAGGTCGAGGTGGTCGGTGCGGAGGCGCCGGAGCGAGGTCTCGAGCTGCTCCATCGCCGTCCTGCCGTTGCGGCCGTGGGAGCAGAGCTTGGTCATCACGAAGGCGCGGTCGCGGCGTCCCTCGAGGGCGTTGCCGAGCCAGAGCTCGCTCTTGCCGTCGTGGTACTCCCAGGCGTTGTCGAAGAAGTCGAGGCCGTGCTCCATCGCCTCGTGGACGAGCCGCGCCGCCTCCTTCTCGCTGGCGAGGGTGCCGAGGTGGTAGCCGCCGAGCGCGAGCACCGAGACCTCGGCGCCGGTCTTGCCGAGGGGACGGCGCGGGAGGCGGCCGCCGTCCGGTCGCTTCGCCTCCGGCGCGGCGCCCGCGCCCGCCGCGCCGGCGACGGCCGCGCCCGCGGCAACGCCCGCGGCGAGCAGCTCTCTCCTCGTGGCCTTCGTCATCGGCGCCTCCGACCCGGAGGATGCCGCCGCCACGGTCCGGGGCGCGCGGGCCCTGGTGGGCGTACCCGCTCAGGTTCCCCCGCGGAGGCGCACCGCCTCGTCGCAGGCCTTCGTGTCGCCGAGCGCGCAGGCGCGCGTCCACGCCGGGAGCGCGGCCGCGGCGTCCTTCGGGCCCGCGGGATCTCGCTCGAGGAAGAGGGCGAGGTTGCGGCAGCCGCCGGCGCTCCCGGCGCCGCACGCCCTCTCGAACAGCGCTTGCGCCCGCGCCGCGTCCTTCGCCACGCCGCGCCCCGTGCGCGCGAGGACGCCGAGGGCCATGCAGGCGGCGCCGTCTCCGCCGTCGCAGCCCTTCGCGAACAGCGCCGCCGCGGCGGCGTCGTCCTTCGCCACGCCGCGGCCCTCCTCGTGGAGGCGGCCGAGGCCGGTGCAGCCCGAGGCCCGCCCGGCGTCGCACGCCCTCCGCAGCGCGGCGGCGGCACCTGCCGGATCGGCCGGACCGCCCTCGCCGGCGGCGAGGAGCGCGCCGAGGTTCGCGCAGGCCACCGCCACGCCGCCGTCGCAGGCGCGCCTCGAGAGCGCCCGCGCCTTCTCCATCGAGCGGGGCACGCCCTTGCCGGCGGCGTGCGCCAGCGCGAGCTCGCCGCACGCCGGGAGATCGCCGGCGGCGCACGCCTTCTCGAGCGCCGCGGCCGCCGCCGCGGGATCGGCGGCGGCGAGGAGCAGCGCCAGGATCACGGCGAGACCCGGGTGGCGGGCAGCACGGCCACGAGCACCCTCCGTTGCAGCCAGCGGCCGAGGAGCGCCAGCGCGACGCCGAGGACGACGCACGTCCCGGAGGAGAGCAGGAGCAGCGCCGCCGAGACGCCGGTGGGGGCGTCCGCGAGCGCGCGCCCGGCGAGCCAGCCCGGGAGCGCGCTCGACAGGCCGTAGACCGCCACCAGGAGCGGCGCCAGCCGCGGGTGCGCGTCGCCCGCCGCGGTGGAGAGCGCGAACGGCTGCACCAGCGCCTCGCCGAGCGAGACGCCGATCAGCCCGACCACGAGCAAGGGGATCCGCAGCTCGAACGGGACCGGCACGACCGCCACGACCGCGAAGAGGCCGAAGAGCGCGAGCCCGACCCCGATCGGCACGAGCGCCGGGACCCGCTTGCGCCTGAGCGCGAGCACGCCGAGGAGCGGCGCGAGCAGGGCGCAGGCGAGGAGGACGACGCCGGGGTTCAGCATCGAGACCCAGCGGTGCGTGGACGGCTCCGCGCCGGAGAGGAAGTAGTCGTACTCGCGCTGGGTGAAGAGCTCGAAGGCGACCCACATCGGGGTGACGATCGCGGCGAGGCCGGCGACGCCGAGCGGCACCCGGCCGTCGAGCACCGGCTGCGCCGGCGCGGCCGCGCGGGTCGCCAGGCGGACGCCGCCCTCGGCGAGCACGACCACGAGCGCGAGCGCCGCGAGCGCCGCCGAGAGCGCGAACGAGGCGCGGAAGCCCGAGCCCTCGCCGAGCGCGGCCGCCGCGGGCGAGATCGCCGCGGCGCCGAGCTGGACCGCGCCGTACAGCAGCACGAAGAGCGCGTGGCGCGCGGTCTCGTGGGGCGCCGGGAAGGCGGTGCCGGCCGCGGCGAGGAGCCCGGGACGCAGCAGGCCGGTGCCGAGCGCCACCAGCAGGAGCGGCACGCCGTGCGACGTCGGCTCGAGCCCCGCGAGCAGCCCGTAGCCGACCACCGCGAGCAGCGCGCCGCCCGCCGCGGCGAGGTGGGGGCCGACGGCGACCGCCACCAGCGCGCCGCCGAGCGGGGTGATCATCGCCAGCGCCGTCAGGTCGCGGGCGGCCTCGATCGCCTCCGCGTGCGGCAGGCCGCCGCGGACGAGCCAGAGCACGAGCACCGAGCGCATCCCGTAGTACGCGCCACGCTCGACGAGCATGGCGAGCGGCAGCAGGACGAACGCGGCGCCCGCGCGCAGCGGGCTCAAGGACGTCCGACGACCGGCACGATCCCCGAGGCGGCCTCTCCGAGGAACGCCTCGATCGCCGCGGCGGCGGCGGGGACCGAGTACGCCACGAAGTGCCCGTCCTCCTCCGCGGGCGGCGCGTACTGCCGCACCGCGGCGGTGAACGGCTCGCCGCCGGCGATCAGGTTGCCCTCGAGCGGCGGCGCCACCGGGTTCAGGCCGAGGTCGTCCGGCGCCGTCACCGACGCGTCCGCCTCGACCTCCGCGAGCCGCGCCGACACGGCGAGCGCCGACTGCGGGCCGTTCGGGGTGTAGGTGTCGCCCTGGCCGTAGACCTGGAGGACGTGCTTCGCGGTCACGCCCAGCGGCGGCGCGAACGCGAGCAGCGGGGCGTGGTCGAGCGGGTCGGCGTCGTCGAGGTAGCCCTGCAGGAGGCCGAGGACCGGGTGGTAGAGCCCGCCCGGCACCTGCCGCGGGTCGCCGGACGACGGGTCCTGGAGGACGAGCGGCACCGCGGCGCGCACGTCGACCGGGCTCGTCTTCTCGAGCAGCGCGTGGACGAGGCCGGCGCTCGCGCCGGAGAGCGCCACGGCCTTCGGCCCGCCGGCGTGGCCGGCGGCGGTGGCGACGTGGGTCGCGCCCTGGCTGTGGCCCCAGTAGACGATCGCCGCCGGGTCGAAGCGGAGCTCGGCGCCGGTCGGCGAGGCGTCCGACGGCAGCACGAGCGCCTCCGCGAAGCGGAGCAGCGCCAGCTGGTCGGCGGCGCCCTGGAGCGCGTTGCCGCGGGAGCCCGCCGGGTTCGCCAGGTTGAAGAACAGGTCCTGCGGCGCGAGCGTCGAGCCGTTCCGCCGCGTGCCGTGCGACACCTGATCGATGCCCAGGGTGGCGAACCGGACGGTGCCGCCCTGGCCGTCGGGCGCCTCGGTGAGCGCCGCGGCCTGGCCGCGCGTCACGTGGCTGCGGAAGTTGCCGCCGGTGCCGTGGGCGGTGATCGCCAGCGGCCAGCCCGACGCCGGCATCGGGTCGCCGGTCGGGACCGTGAGCGAGAGGCAGACCGGCTCGGTCCGCACCAGCGTCGGCTCGTCGGGCACGTCGCCGCCGTCCTCCGGCCGGAGGTACGGCGCGGTGCCGCGCTGGAAGATCGGCAGCTCGACGAGCGCGTGCAGCTCGTCGAAGCCGGCCTGCGGGGCGCCGCAGGCGCGGTCGCCCTCCGCCTCGGGGCAGGGCGAGGGCGCGTCGCCGCAGCGGACCCAGCCGGTCGCCGACGGCGCGTCGAGGATCCGCACCGCCGCCGCGAGCCGCGCCATCGTCCGCTGGGTGTCCTTCACGGTGAAGACCGTGGCGCTGACGATCGACGCCGGATCGAGATCGACCGCGGTGAGCAGGTGCGCCCGGAGCGGCGCGTAGGCGGCGTGCGCCGCGGCGAGGGCTGGATCCGCCGGGGCGGCGTCGGCGAGCAGCGCCGCGAGGTCGTCGCCGGGCGCGACCGCCGTGCCGTCGTCGGCGGTGATCGCGCCGGCGAGGACGATCGCGTAGGTGTGGCCGGGCAGGAGCGCGCGGCCGGTCGACGGCCGGACCGAGAGCCAGTGCGGGCAGACGTAGGCGCCGCGGCCGTTCGACATGTACCAGCGGTGGCCGAGCCTCCGGCCGAAGAGCGGATCGCCCGGGGTGACGTCGACGATGCGGACCACGCCGTCGGGGCGCAGCGTGTCGATGTCGAGGGAGGTGTTGAAGCGGAAGAGCGTGCTGCCGTACGCGGCGAAGCCGTCGTCGTCCGCCTCGATGGCGCGGAGCCAGCGGTCGACGGCGTCGTAGCCGAGGAGGCCGGGGCCGGGCGTCGGGAAGCCCGAGAGGTCGAGCCCGCCGGCGGTGCGGCGGGCGTCGTTCGGGAACGGCATCCGGAAGAAGTCGCCGTCGCCGGCGTCGCCGCGCGGGACGCGGAGCCACGCCTTCGGCGGGCCGTCCTCGGCCTCGCACGCGGCGCCCTGGAACGTCGGCACGCCGAAGGTGGGCACGCCGGGCGGCGGCACCCCGCAGCGGCCTGCGAGGCAGCCGAGGCCGCCGAGGCACTCGGTCGGGACGGTGCACGCGTCGCCCACGTCGCCGGCGCCCTCCGCCGTGCACTGCAGCGAGAGGCCGACGATCCCGCAGCGGAGCCCGTCGCCGCACGCCTCGTCGGAGAGGCACGCGGCGCCCTCGGCGCCGCCGGCCGACGGCATGCACACGCCGGCGGGCCCGCAGAAGAGGCCCGCCTGGCACTCGCCGGAGACGACGCACGCCTCGCCGGCGCCGCGGCTGTGGCCGAGCTCGCAGGTGCCCCCGGCGCCGCAGGCGAGGCCGGGCCTGCAGCCGGCGTCGTCGGCGCACGCGTCGCCGATCCCGCCGGGCATCACGCTGCCGCCGCTGCCGCCGGTGCCGCCGCC
>CAZDGH010000082.1:0-6279 GCA_964504805.1 uncultured Myxococcales bacterium
CGCCGCGAGCTTGCCCGCGCCGTAGGGCGCGTCGGCGGCGGCGTCGCCGAGGCGGCCGGCGCCGAGCTTCACGCCGGTGCCGCGCACGGAGAGCTTCGCCGTCGGCGCCGCCAGGGTGCCGCGGAGCTGCGCGGTGGCGGAGACGCGGCCGGCCACCGGCGAGGTCGTGCCCGCGAGGCCGGCGAGGGCGAGGGCGTCGGCCTCGGCGACCGAGGCGTCGACGGCGAGCGGCGCGGCCTCGAGGCCGTGCTCGGCGGCGAGCGCCTCGATCGCGGCGCCGAGCGAGCCGGTGGCGGTGAGGAGCGGCTTGCCCTCGAGCGTGGCGCCGAGCTCCGCCCGGGTGGAGGCGTCGGCGGCGGCGACCGACAGCGTCACGTCGAGCGGCGCGGCGCGGCTGCGGCGGAGGCCCTCGACCGACGCCCGCACCGTCCCCCGCGGCGCCCGGACCGTGCCTTCCACGGCGGCCTCGAGCGAGAGTCGGCCGGCGAGCTCCCGCGGCAGCCCGAGCCCCTTCGCCTGCGGCGCGGCCGCGAGGCGCGCGAGCGCGGCGCGCGCGAGCCGCACCGTGCCCGAGAGCCGGGTGGCGAGCAGCCGCTCCCGGTCGACCTTGCCCGATCGCAGCATCGCGCCGACGTCCACCGCGGCCCGCAGGTCGGCGGCGACCTTCGCGTCGGCGAGCGAGGCGGTGCCGTCGAGGTGGGCGCTGCCGCCGGCGACGTCGAGCGTGGCGTCGAGCTCGAGGCCCTCGATCCCGCGGGCGGCGAGGCCGCGGCCCTCGAGGGTGAGCCGGCCCTCGGGCCGCGCGGTGGTGCCGCGCAGCTCCGCCACCGCGCGGACCTTGCCCCGGAGCGGCTCGTCGAGCTCGAGCAGCCTGGCGAGCTCCTCGAGGTCGAGCTCGAGCGCCTCGGCCTTCACCGCCACCGGCCCCTTGCCCTCGAGCGCGAGCGGGCCGTCGAAGCGCACGTCGACCTGCGTCTCGCCGCGGACCACGGTGAACGCGCCCGTGCCCCGGTCGCCGGCGAGCTCCACCTCGCCGCGGACGCCGAGGCCGTCGAAGCCGCGCGCCTTGCCGCCGTAGACGAGCACCTTGGCGCTGCCGCGCGGCGAGGCGAAGGTGCCGGCGAGCGCCGCGTCGACGTCGAGCTTGCCGGCGAGGCCGAGCTCCGCGGGCACCACCTCGCGCGGGAGCCTGGCGAGGTCCACGTCGCGGCCCTCGAGCGAGACGTCGAAGCGCGGGCCGGCGAGGCGCAGCGAGCCCTGCAGGGTGCCGCCGCCGTCGCTCCGCAGCGAGAGGCCCTTCGCGGCGATCGCGGCTCCGAGCTCGAGCCGCACCGGCTTCGCCAGGGTCCACCGCTCGCCCGGCCAGGAGATCGAGAGCTCGTCGAAGCCGAGCCAGGCGTAGCGCGGTCCGAGCTCGAGCCGGGTGCGCACCGCCAGCGGCCCGAGCGGCCCCTTCGCCGAGACCTCGCCGTCGGCGCCGCGGCCGGAGAGCTCGACGTCGACGCGCGCGGCGGTGAGCTCGGTGCCGCCGGCGAGGATCCGGGCGGCGCCGCCGCGCACGTGGCCCCTCGGACGATCGGGCAGGCCGGCCACGTCGACGTCGGCGGAGAGCCGCTCGACCCGGGCGCCCTCCACCTCGAGGCGCGCCGCCTCGAGCTTCGCGGCGACGTGCGGCGCCGAGAGCGGGCCGTCGAGGGTGCCGTCGGCGGCCAGCGAGCCGGCGATCTCCGGGGTGGGCGGCACGTCGGCGCCGAAGGAGCGCGCGACGTCGAGCGAGGAGGCGACGAGGCGGCCGAGGTCGCGGGCGTCGAGGCGGTAGCGCACGTCGGCCTTGCCGGCGCCGAGCGTGCCGCGGAGCGCGACGTCGCCGCCGGGCAGCGTGGCCTGCCCCTCGTCGAGCCGGACGCGCCCGTCGTCGTAGCGGCCGCGGGCGTAGATCGGCCCGACCCCGACCGAGGCGATCGTCGTCGGGGCCACCCGGACCTCGGCGTCGAAGGCGGCGTGCTCGTCGAGCCCGCGGCCCTTCGCCTCGGCGGCCAGGGTGATGGCCCCCCTCGGCAGGCGGCGGTCGAAGCTCGAGGGATCGAGCTCCGCGGTCTCGACCTTCACCCGGAACGAGGGCGGCGAGACGCCGAACCGCACCTCGGCGTCGACGCGCGCGCCGCCGCCGTCGACGGGATCGACGTCCACCACCGCGGAGGCGACGCCGGCCCGGAAGGAGCCGCGGCCGCTCGCCACCAGCACCCGCTGCGGCGCGAGCGACGGCGCGAGCCCGGCGGCGTCCTCCGGCCGGAGGGTGGCGGCGAGCGACGGCACCTCCGCCTCGAGGGACTCGAGATCGAGGGTGCCGGCGAGCGACGCGGTGGAGCCTCCGAGCTTCGCCTCGAGGCGCTTCACCTCGAGCGCGCGGAACCCGCCGCCGAGGACGGCGTCGAGCGAGACCGCGGCCGCGCCTCGGATCGGCGCCGACATCGCCGCCGCCAGGGTACCGCGCGCCGAGACGGAGGCGCCGTCCACCTCGCCGGCGAGCGAGGTGGCGAGCTCGCGGAGCGCGACCGACGGCGGCGCGCCGGCCTCGCGGACCACGACGCCGCCCCGCTCGATCGCGAGCTCGTCGACGATCACCCGGAACGCCGGCGGCGGCGCCCCGGGATCCGGAGGCGGCCCCGGCTCGCGGGGCGTGAAGGCGTCCGCGATCGACGGCGTGCCCCCGCCCGCCGGGCTCTCCACCAGCACCCGCGCGCCGACGAGCCGCGCCTCGCGCACGTGGAACGTGCCGGCGCGGAGCTGCGCCGGCGAGACGGCGAGGGAGACCTCGATCCGCTCGGCGTCGATCACCCGGCGGCCGCCCGGCGCCTCGACGACGACGTCGCGGAGCGTGACGCCGTCGGGCCGGAGCGCGAGGCGGCCGATGGCGAAGTCGCCGGCGAGGAGCGCCTCGAGCCGCTCGACCGCGCGGGCCGCGAGCCACGCCTGGCCCGCGTCGGAGGAGAGCGCGAGCACGAGCGACAGCCCCGCGAGGAGCGCGGCGCCGAGCGCGACCAGGAGCGCGCGCACCGCGCGGGTCGTCCGGGAGGCCACGGCTAGAACGCCTCGCCGATGGCGAAGTGGAAGGCGAAGCGGTCCTCGGCGACGTAGCGCTGGGTGAGGCGCCGGGTCTCCACCGGCACGAGCTCGCCGTTCTCGTCGGGCACGAGCTCGGTGACCGTGGCGAGGGCGGTGGGCTGCCGGTTCACGACCCGGTAGGCGAAGTCGAGGCGCACCGGGCCGAAGAGCGTGTGGTAGCGGATGCCCGAGCCGACCGCGACGTTCGGCCGGAGCAGGAGCGTCTCGCCGCTCGGGCCGGTCTCGTCGAAGCGGCGGCTGACGTTGCCGGCGTCGGTGAAGAGCACCAGGCCGAGGTCGCCGTAGATCGGGACGCGCAGCTCCACCGATCCCTCGAGGAGCGCGTCGCCGCCGATGGGCACGGTGATCGCCGGATCGAGCGTGGTCTGCAGCCGCGAGGGGTCGTTGAGCAGGTCGACGCAGAGCGCGTACGGCGCCGCCGGCCCTCCCGTCGGGCCGAGCGGCCGATCCGGATCGGGGGTCGGATCCCAGAGCTGGCAGCTCGGCGCCCGCAGCGTCTGCGGTGCGAGCCGGTTCGTCCCGTAGGAGCGGATCGACGAGCCGCCGCCGCCGAAGAACCGCTCCATGATCGGAGAGACCTGCCCCTCCGCCGGGAGCAGGAGGCCGCCCTCCACCTTGAGGGCCAGCACCGACTCCCACGGCATCGGGAAGAACGCCCGCTGCTCGGCGGTGATCCGGTGGTAGTCGAACTTCGAGCCGAACGCGCCCGAGCCCTGCTGCAGCGCCAGCGCGCTGTAGAAGCCCTTGGTGGGCCGGAGCGGGTCGTCGCGCAGGTCCCAGGCGAGGCGCTCCTCGGTGTAGGCGAGCACGCACGGCTCCGAGACGTCGGAGCCGAACTTCCGGCTGTTGCACTCGGCGGAGAGCTCGGCCCGGCCGGTGCTGGCGGTGCTCCCGGTGACGTCGTAGAGCTCGAGGTTGAAGCTCGGCGTCAGGGACAGCGTCCGGTGGAGCCGGATGGGGAAGCCGAGGCGGCCCTTCACCGCGTCGAACCGGAACGCCTGCTCGAGGCTGCGCTCGTACTCGAGGCGGGTGGTGAGGTCGAGGTCGCGGACGAGGTCGGGCTGGGTGAACTCGAGCGTGCTGGTGCCGACGATGCCGCTCTTCACCCCGCTCTCGGGCTCGTCCGTCGAGCCGCCGTCGCTCCCGACGTCGGTCGCCACCGCGTAGGCGCTGGGGATGAACGCGTAGCCGAAGCGGTTCTCGAAGGTGAGCCGGCGGAGGCCGCCGAGGAAGTTCCGGTGGGTGTACTCGGCGGTGACGCGGCCCTCCTGCCGCTCGTCCTCCACGCCGACGCCGACGCCGGCGCGCACGGTCTGGAACGGAGACTCGCGCAGGGAGACGATCACCGGCACCGTCCCCGACTCGGGATCGGTCGGGCCGCGGGAGACGCGCACGCCGGCGAAGACGCCCATGTCGAAGAGGTCGCGCTGCACCTCGGCGAGCTTCGACTCGTCGAAGCGCGCGCCCTCGGGGATCTCGTCGCGGACCGTCTCGATGATGGTGGGCCGCGGGATCTTGACCGCCCCGCTCACCAGCACCCGCCCGAACTCGAGCCGGGGCCCGGGCGTGACCCGGTAGACGACCGTGGCCGTCCGGGTGGCGACGTCGACCTCGACCGCGCCCTCGACCTGCGCGTCGGCGTAGCCGGCCTCGCGGAGGCGCTTGCCGAGCTCGGCGCGGGTCTCGTCGTAGGCCTCCTCCGTGATCGGCGCTCCTCGCTCCAGCGGCAGGGTCTCCGGCGCGAGCTTCGCGGCGGCGTCCTTCGGCAGCCCGTCCACGCCGGCGAGCTCGAGCTTCGCCACCTTGGTGGGTGGACCCTCGCGGACGACGAAGGTCACATCCACCTCGTCGCCCTTCTTCCGGACCCTCGAGGTGACCTTGGCGTCGTAGTAGCCACGTGCCCGGTAGAACCGCAGCAGCCGGCGCCGGTCTCCCGCCAGGGTCCCTCGCTCGAAGTACTGGGGATCGGCCCAGGGCCAGTCCGGCGTCTCGGCGAGCGCGAGGCTCGCCTCGATGTCGGTGTCGGAGAAGGTCTCGTTCCCCTCGATCTGGAGCTCGTCGAGGACGGTGCGGGAGGGATCGATCGTCGCGCAGCCCGCGCCGAGGAGCGCGAGCGCGAGGATCGGCGCCCACGGCCTGTGCCCGGCACGCGCCACGGACCCTTCCTACCCGGTCCCGGGTGGGCCCGCTACGCCAGCGGATCGTCGAGGTCGAAGGAGGCGGCGCGGCGGGGCGGCCGGGCGAGGAGCAGCGAGAGGTTGCGCCGCTCCCACGCGAGCGCCCGCCCGAAGTCGGGGTAGGCCCGCTCGCGGCGCCGGAACTCGGGCGTGTGCGAGACGCGCTTGCCGCCCACCGTCTCGGGCGGCACCGCCTGGTGGAGCATCTCGTGGAAGACGATGAAGCGCACGAAGTAGTCGGGGACCTCGGCGCGGTCGAGGCCCGGGTGCACGCGGATCACCCGGGCGTCGTGGAAGTAGGTCCCCATCTTGATGGAGCGGCGGCGGCGGCGCGGGGCCTCGCGTCCCCAGCCGATCCGGGCGTCCACCGCGCCTCCGAACCAGGCGTCGTTCAGCTGGTCGTAGATCGCCTTCAGGTCGTGGTACCGGCCCCGCGGCTCGAGCCCGCGGGCCTGCCGGTTCGCGCGCGCGTCGCGGACGTGGTGCTCGTTCTCCCGGACGTAGTCGTCGATGACGCGGCCCGAGGCGCCGCGGCCGCGCGAGGCGTACTCGGCGAGCGCCCGCACCACGTTCGGCGGCGCCTCGGCGAACATCCGGTGCACCCGTAACGCCACCATCCCGCGGCCGCGCCGGAAGCTCACCATCGTCGAGGTGTTCTCGGTGAGGGTGAGGCGGACCCGCTCGTCGAGGTGGTCGGCGAGCTTCCCGGCGAGCTCCGCCGCGAGCGCGAGGAGCTCGCCGCGCTCGCGGTGGGTCTCGCGGCGGTCCTCCGCGGGCCGGGCGGCGCGGGCGCCGGCGGGCGGGAGCGGCAGGGCGAGCTGGCGGGAGGGATCCGACGGCATCCGAGAGCCGGATGCTAGGGCAGCGCCGCCGCGAGCGACAAGAACGCCGCTGTGGACGGGCGCTCGGCGCGTGGGCCGCCGCGCGTGCAGGCGGGCGAGGGAGACCGCGCGGCGCGAGGCGCAGGAACGCAGAG
>CAZDGH010000082.1:6289-16659 GCA_964504805.1 uncultured Myxococcales bacterium
GACCGTCGCCGTGTTGGCCTGCGACGGTCAACACGGTCCTCACCCTGATGGACGAGCCGGACCGCATCATCAAGGGTGTCATTGACGACCTGGTGGAGGTGGACCACGCCCATTTCGTGGTTTACGCCGCCAAGGCCGATCACATGCTGTGGCGCAAGCGGCTGGCCGAAATGGTCACGGGGCGCGAGGCGCTGGACCGCAGTGGGCCGCGGCGACGCGCGCGCGGCCCAGGAACGCCGCGGGCGACCCGAAGGTCGCCCGCGGTTACCGCATCGACTCCGAAGACCGAGCTACTTCTTCTTGGCGGTCTTGCGGGTGGTCTTCTTCGCGGTCGACTTCTTGGCGGCCGGCTTCTTGGTCGCCGTCTTCTTCTTCTTCGCGGCCATGTTTCCTCCTGGTTCAGGGCCAGAGACCGACCGCAATCTATCCAACGTGAAAAACGAGTGTCAAGGAAAGTGGCGCGAGATCTCGCGCGCGATTTCCTCGATCGATCGCGGCGCGGACGTCGAGAGGACGCGCGCGGCGGCGTGAGTGAAACTCGATCTCACTTCACGTGCTTGTCGATCAGGCGCGCGATCCGCGGCATCGCCTCCTCGACGTTCTTCTTCCCGGTGGGGCGGAGCTTCTCGTACGCGGAGCGCACCACGCCCTTGTCGCTGCGCTTCGCGCGCGCGTCGGTCACCTCGAGCAGCGCGTCGGCGACCTGCGAGGAGCGCGCCTTCAGCCACCGCTCCGTCGCCTCGTTCGGCGCGTCCTTCTCCTTCTGCTCCCAGAACGGCTCGAGCTTCTGCGCGAACTCCGGCAGGAGCCCCTCGACCGCGCGCTGGATGAAGTCCGCGCGGAGGCCCTTCACCGTCTTGTAGACCGCCTTCACCGCCAGGCCCGAGATGCCGCCCTTGTCCGCGACCTCCTCGTCGACGATGCGGACGCAGTCGGCGACGACGGCGGCCTTGTTGGCCGGCGACGACAGGGCTTCGACCAGCTTCCCCAAGCGCTCCTCCTCCGAAGACGGCGACGCGCCGCCAGGGGGCACCCTGGCGACGCGCGCACGAGACGGCAAGACCGAAGTTGGGCGGTCAGATCACGGCGCGCAGACGCCGAGCCCGAGGCAGACGAACGCGAGCAGCGGGTCGGTGCAGAGGCCGGGCGCGAGGCACGAGTTGCCGCAGCAGAGGTCGCAGTCGGCAGAGCCGCAGCCGCCGCCACCGCCGCCGGAGCAGGTGCAGGTGTTGTAGTCGCAGGCGGTGCCCTGCAGCGAGCAGTTGAGGTCGCACTGCTGCTGCGCGTCCGCGGTCGGGCAGCCGTTGCCGCCGCCGCCGCCCTCGCAGTGGCAGACGCCACCCTGGTCGATGACGCAGGTCTGGTTGTTCGCCTCGCAGTTCGCGTTGGTGCAGCACGGGTCGGCGACGCAGCCGCAGGTGCCGTCCTGGTTCTCCTGGCAGCCCTCGCCGGCGCCGCAGGCGATCTGGGCGCAGCACGACGGCGCGTTGCAGAGGCCGGTAGCCTGGTCGCACTGCTGGCCCACCGGGCACGGGTTGCCCTGGCGGCAGTCGTTGCCGCCGCCGCCCTGGCACTGGTGGGTGCCCACGTTGCAGCTCTGGCCGCCGAAGCAGTCGGCGTCGGAAGCGCAGCCGGCGAAGCACTGGCCGGTGCCGGCGTCGCAGAACCAGGTCGGGCCGATCTGCTGGCAGTCGGCGTCGGAGCAACCGCCGTCGGTGCGGCAGAGGCCCTGCGCGCAGGCCTCGCCGGCGCGGCAGTCGCCGTCGGCGGCACAGAGGCCGCACGCCCCGCCCACGCAGCCCTCGCCGGCGGGGCACTCGTCCGCCGAGGCGCAGCCCGGCGCCTGGCCGCAAACGCCGGCGTTGCAGGTCTCACCCGGCGGGCAGTCGATGGAGAGGCGGCACGGCTCGCACTGGCCGCTGCCGAGGTTGCAGCGCGCGAGCGCCGGGTCGAAGTTGCAGTCCGCGTTCGACTCGCAGCCCGGGATGCACGAGCCGCCGACGCAGATGTTGCCGTTGCCGCAGTCGCTGGCGACCGCGCAGTTGGCGGGCTGCGCGACACAGGTGCCGGCGTCGCAGAGCTCGCCGAGGCCGCAGTCGGTGCGGTCGGTGCAGCCCGGGGTCCCGCCGCCGGCGCCGCCTTCGCCGCCCGCGCCTCCCGCGCCACCCGCGCCGCCGCCCCCACCGCCCGCGCCGCCGGCGCCGCCGGTGCAGAACCCGGTCAGGGTGTCGCAGCTCTGGCCGTTCGAACAG
Source organism: uncultured Myxococcales bacterium (assembly GCA_964504805.1). Classification (GTDB taxonomy): domain Bacteria; phylum Myxococcota; class Myxococcia; order Myxococcales; family Vulgatibacteraceae; genus CAZDGH01. The sequence goes on from CAZDGH010000082.1 coordinate 8,542, forward strand.
TCGCTGTCGTCCTCGCAAGCGGTCGGGCCGCCGGTGCAGACGTTGTTCACGCAGGTCTGGCCCGGATCGCAGTCGGCGTCGCCGAGGCACGGCTGGGGTCCGCCGCTGCCGCCGGTGCCGCCCTGGCCACCGTCGCCGGGGCCGGTACCGTCGCCGCCGTCGGCGGCGACCTCGCCGGAGTCGTCACAGGCGGCGAGGCCGAGCGCGGCCCCCAACAAGAAGAGGGCGGCGAGCCCGCTCCGGAGTGGAACGATCGCGTGGTGCTGGAACATGACCCCTCACGAAAGCGCCCGCGCCTCCCCCCGGCATGGAGGTGGTGTCCGAGCGCCGAGTACGGAAAAAGAGGACATCCTGCGCGTCGCAGCGGCGAGGCGTCAAGCAGGGGACCGTCCGGTGGCACCGTGTGTGAGAGAAGATGATACATGCTCCCACCGGTGCTTCCCGATCGGCGTCGGCGCGCATCCGCCGGTCCTCACTGGGGGTTTCTCCCCACGGGACGATCGCGCGTCGCGTTGACACCTCGGGAACGCACCGTTATACCGGCCGGCGCCCGTGGGCCTAGGCCCGGGCGCTCGCGCGCGCGGGCCAACTCGTCTCGCGGGGCCCGGCCCCGACCTGGGCGGCCATGCTCACCGAGAAGCTCTTCCACGTCTTCACCTACGTCGGCGCCGAGTGGGTCCTCTGGCTCCTGATCGCGCTCTCGATCCTCTCCGGCGCGCTGGTCGTCGAGCGGCTCGTCTTCTTCCTCCTCAACTCCTCCGCCGACGCGCAGAGCTGGGCGCCGCTCCTCGTCCAGGGGCGCTTCGACGAGGTGAAGAAGCTCGTCGCCTCGCGCTCGGGGATGGAGGCCGCGGTCGTCCGCGCCGCCCTCGAGGTGGCGCCGAGCGGCCCGGCGGCGGTCGAGGAGGTGATCGCCGGCGTGATCACCCGCGAGCGCCCGCCGTACGAGCGCTTCCTCTCCTTCCTCGGCACCCTCGGCAACAACGCGCCGTTCATCGGCCTCTTCGGCACCGTCATCGGCATCATCAAGGCCTTCGCCGATCTCGCGGTCGGCACCGCCGGCTCGATGGCGAAGGGCGGCACCTCGGCGGTGATGGCCGGCATCTCGGAGGCGCTCGTCGCCACCGCGGTCGGCATCTTCGTGGCGATCCCCGCGGTGGTGGCCTTCAACGGCTACAACCGCTGGCTGAAGACCATCGTCGCCCGCACCAACTCGCTCGGCCACTCGCTCGTCGCGCACCTCAAGAAGGAAGAGGAGCCGGCGAGCAAGAAGGCGGCGTAGGGAACCCGGAAGCCCCCTCCGGCGACGGAGGGCGAGGAAGGACGGCCATGGCCGGCGGCGCGCAGAGCGAAGACGACGACATGATCGCGGGGATCAACGTCACCCCGCTCGTCGACATCACCCTCGTGCTCCTGATCATCTTCATGGTCACCGCCACGTACATCGTGAAGGAGACCATCGAGGTGGAGCTGCCCCGCGCCGCCGCCGGCGGCGAGTCGGTCGGCGAGTCGCTCACCTTCGTCCTCGACAAGGACGGCAAGCTCTACGTGAACGGCGAGGAGACAACCCAGGACGCGGCCCGCGCCGCGGTGCGGGCGTCGCTGGCGAAGGACAAGGACTCGAAGGCGATCATCTCCGCCGACAAGTCGGTCTCCCACGGGCAGGTGGTCGAGGTGATCGACCTGGTGAAGACCGAGGGCCTCACCAAGTTCGCGATCAACATCGAGAAGGACGCGTCGGCCGCTCCGGCCACGCCCTGAGGGGATCGTGGGCGACGGCACGCCGGAGCTGCGCGGGGGAGGCGTCGGGATCGCGGCGGCCGCGATCCTCGTCTCGGTGCTCGTGCACGGCGCGCTCTACGGCACCCTCTCGCGGACGCCGAAGCCGGAGCCGAAGAAGAACGACCCGATCGAGTTCGTGGTGGTGCACACGCCGCCGCCGCCGCCGCCGGAGAAGATCGTCGAGCCGCCGGCGCCCGAGCCCGAGCCGGAGCAGCCGAAGCCGCCGCCGAAGAAGATCGCCAAGCTCCCGCCGCCGCCGAACCAGCCGCCGCCGCCGGAGCCGCCGCCGCCCGAGGCGAAGCCGCCGCCGGTGAAGATCGGCATCTCGCTCTCCTCCACCTCGCAGGGCGGCAACTTCGCCGTCGGCGTCGGCAACACCCTCTACGGCAAGCCCGACGACAAGGCCGCCGACCCCAACGCGGTGAAGCCGTACGCCGCCACCGAGACGAAGAAGGCGCCGTTCGTGCCGGTGACGCGGCTCACCGCCCGGCCGAAGCTCCTCTCCAAGCTCGAGAAGATCCCTTACCCGCCCGAGGCGACCCGCGCCGGCGTCGAGGGGCAGGTGATCCTCCTCGTCACCATCGACGAGACCGGCAAGGTCACCAAGGTGAAGGTGCTCGACGGCCCTGGCTACGGGCTGAACGAGGCGGCGGCGAAGGCCGCCAGGCAGTGGCGCTTCGCGCCCGCCACCTACCAGGGCGAGCCGGTGTCCACCGAGGACCGGATCACCTACACGTTCCTGCTCGACTGATTTTCGGTGCGCGCGGCCCGGGCGCTCGCTAGAGAAGAGCGCTCGTGCGCCCGCTCCCGCTCGTCGCCCTCGGCCTGATCGTCGCGCTCGCCGCGCCAGCCAACGCGGAGGAAGCCGCGCCCACCGGCGTGCTCACCCGGGCGCCGGAGCTCACCCGCTTCGTCGAGGCGGAGTACCCGCCGGCGGCGGAGGAGCAGGGCCTCGGCGGCGACGTCGTCCTCGAGATCGACCTCTCCGAGACCGGCGCCGTCACCGACGCCCGGGTGATCGCGCCCGCCGGCCACGGCTTCGACGAGGCCGCGCTCGCGGCGGCGAAGCAGTTCCAGTTCTCGCCCGCGGAGATCGACGGCAAGCCGGCCGCGGTGCGGATCGAGTACCGCTACCACTTCGAGCTGAAGCCCGAGCCGCCGCCGCCGCCGCCGGTCGAGCCGCCGCCCGGCGAGGTCGCCGCGCCGGAGAAGCCGGGGATCGTGAACCTCCGCGGCCGGATCGTCACCCGCGGCACCAAGGAGCCGGTGGTCGGCGCCTCGGTCGACGTCGGCGACGGCGCGCAGGTCGTCACCACCGACAAGGACGGCCGCTTCGAGGCGACCGACGTGCCGCTCGGCTACGTGAAGCTCGTCGTCGAGGACGCGGGCCACGAGCGCTTCGAGACCAGCGAGCTCGTCGAGCCGGGCAAGGCCACCGAGGTGACCTACTACCTGCGCAAGAAGCCGGGCGCCGGCTTCGAGGCGGTAGTCGTCGGCCAGCGCGAGAAGAAGGAGGTCGCCACCGTCGAGCTCTCGGTCGGCGAGATCACCCGGATCCCCGGCGTCTCCGGCGACACCGTGAAGGTGGTGCAGAACCTCCCCGGCGTGGCGCGGCCGCCGGCGGGCGCGGGCCTCCTGGTGGTGCGCGGCGGCAACCCGAACGACACCAAGGTCTACATCGACGGGCAGATCGTGCCGCTCATCTTCCACTTCGGCGGCCTCAACTCGGTGTACGCGAGCGAGCTCGTCGAGGAGGTGCAGTTCGAGCCCGGCAACTTCGGCGCGCGCTACGGCCGCGCCACCGCCGGCCGCGTCGAGCTGATCTCGCGGGACCCGAAGCTCGACCGCCTCCACCTCGTCGTCGACGCCGACCTCTTCGACGCCACCGCCTTCGTCGAGACGCCCGTCTCCGAGGACGTCTCGGTGGCGGTGGCGGCGCGCCGCTCCTACGTCGACGGCGTGCTCGTCTTCGCGCTCCGGAACGCGCCGCCGGGCGTGGACGTGCCCGGCTTCACCGTGGCGCCGCGCTACTGGGACTACCAGGCGAAGGCGACCTGGAAGCTCTCCGAGACCGACACCCTGCGGCTGCAGCTCTTCGGCTCGAACGACAAGCTCGAGCTCGTCGGCATCGACAGCCCCGACGTGAACGCCATCTCCGCGCTCTCGGCGACCACCTACTTCAGCCGGATGCAGCTCCACTGGGAGCACCGCTTCTCGGCGAAGACGCGCACCAAGGTGATGCTGGCGCAGGGCTTCGACAAGCTCGAGTTCGCCGCCGCGCCGTTCCTCTTCGAGCTGCGCACCTGGCCGACGACGCTGCGGCTCGACGCCTCCCACGACCTCTCCGAGGCGCTGACGCTGGCGGCGGGCTTCGACGGGCTCTACGCGCCGGTGCGGGTGTCGACGGCGGTGCCGCTGCCGAGGCCGCCGGGGCAGATCCCGGCGCCGAACCAGAAGGACCAGCTGGTCGCGGTGAGCATCGTCGAGGACGCCTGGCAGCCGGCGGTCTGGACCGAGGCGGTGTGGAAGCCGATCCCCGACCTCAAGCTCGTGCCCGGCCTGCGCCTCGACCACAACTCGTTCATCGGCGCGACCTGGGTCGATCCGCGGTTCGCGGCGCGCTACACGATCGTCGAGGGCACCACGGTGAAGGGCGGCGTGGGCCTCTACCACCAGCCGCCGGTCGACCAGTACGCGACCGAGGAGTTCGGCAACCCCGACCTCGCCGAGGAGGGCTCGGTCCAGTACGCGATCGGCGCCGAGCAGCGGATCTGGGGCCCGCTCTCGGCGGACCTGCAGCTCTACTACAAGGACCTCTTCGACCTCGCGCTGGCGACGGACCGCACGGTCGTCCGCGACGGCCAGGTGGTGCCGCTCCGCTACGTGAACGAGGGCACCGGCCGCAGCTACGGCGCGGAGCTCCTCCTCCGCTACGACCCCGACGGCCGCTTCTTCGGCTGGCTCGCCTACTCGCTGTCGCGCACCGAGCGCGACCAGAGCGTGATCGGCGGCGGAATGGGCGGCGGCGGCGACGCCTTCGACCAGCCCCACAACGTCATCGCCCTCGGCTCGCTGGAGCTGCCCGAGGTGTGGGAGGGGCTCTCGTTCGGCTTCCGGCTCCGCTACGCGACCGGCAACCCGTACCGGCGCTCCACCGGCGGCGTCTACGACGCGGACGGCGACGAGTACGAGAACCTGCCCACGGACCTGCGCGAGGAGCGGCTCCCCGACTTCTTCCAGCTCGACCTCCGCCTCGACAAGAAGTGGAGCGCGGAGACCTGGACGTTCACGCTCTACCTCGACGTCCAGAACGTGACGAACCGCGAGAACATCGAGGGCACCCAGTACAACTACGACTTCACCGAGATGGCGTTCGTGCCGGGCCTGCCGATCTTCCCGAGCCTCGGGCTCCGGTTCGAGTATTGATCTCGACGTGCGCCCGGCCCTCGCCCTGGCCTTCTGCCTGATCCCCGTCGCCGCCGGCGCGGAGGAGGCCGCCGCGCCCGCGGGCGTCCTCACCCGGCCGCCCGAGCTGCTCGGGTTCGTCGAGGCGCCGTACCCGGCCGACGCCGAGGCGGAGCGCGCCGAGGGCGACGTCCTCCTCGAGGTCGATCTCTCCGAGGCGGGCGCGGTGACCGCGGTGCGGATCGTCGGGCCGTCCGGGCGCGCCTCGTTCGACGAGGCCGCGAAGGCGGCGGTGGAGCGGTTCCGCTTCTCGCCGGCGGAGATCGACGGCAAGCCCGCGGCGGTGACGATCACCTACCGCTACCAGTTCCGCTACAAGGCGCCGCCCCCGCCGCCACCCGAGCCGGACGCGCCGCCCCCGCCGCCCGAGGTCACCTTCCGCGGGCAGGTCGTGGTGCTCGGCAAGAAGGACCCGGTCGCCGGCGCCGCCGTCGACGTCGGCGGCGGGGCGTACACCGCCTTCACCGGCGCCGACGGCCGCTTCGAGCTCCGCGGCGTCCCGCCGGGCACGCACGCGGTGGTGATCGAGGTGCCGGGCTACGCGCGCTTCGAGACCGTCGAGGAGGTCGAGGCCGGGAAGATCACCGAGGCCCGCTACTTCCTCCGGCCGAAGGGCCGCGGCGGCTTCGAGGCGGTGGTCACCGGGCAGCGCGAGCGCAAGGAAGTCGCCAAGGTCACGGTGAGCGCCGAGGAGATCCGCGCCATCCCCGGCACCAACGGCGACACCATCCGGGTGGTGCAGAACCTCCCCGGCGTGGCCCGGGCGCCGTTCGGCTTCGGCGTGCTGCTCGTACGCGGCGGCGCGCCGCAGGACACCCGCGGCTACATCGACGGGCTCTGGGTGCCGCTCGTCTTCCACTTCGGCGGCCTGCGCTCGGTCTACGCCTCGGAGCTCGTCGAGGACGTCGCGTTCTACGCGGGCAACTTCGGCGCCCGCTACGGCCGCGCCATCGGCGGCGCCATCGAGGTGGAGAGCCGCGACGCCCGCACCGACCGCCTCCACCTCGTGGCCGACGCCTCGCTCATCGACGCCCTGGCGCTGGTCGAGGGGCCGGTCACCGAGGACCTGGCGGTGGCGGCGGCGGTGCGGCGCTCGTACGTCGACGCGGTGCTGGTGGCGGTGCTGCCGGAGAGCGCGGGCGTGAGCTTCCTGGTCGCGCCGCGCTACTACGACTACCAGCTCAAGGCGACCTACACGCTCGGGAAGGACGAGAAGGTCTACGCGAGCTTCTTCGGCGCCGAGGACAAGCTCGGGTTCCTGGTGGAGGACCCGCAGCAGTTCGACCCCGAGTCGCGAGAGAGCTTCGAGAACCTCACCCGCTTCAACCGGTTCCTGCTCGGCTGGGAGAAGCAGCTCTCACCCACGGTGAAGCACCGCCTCGAGGCCGGGCCGATGCTCGACCACATCTCGGTGAAGGGCGGGCAGGACCTCGGCTTCACCCTCGACTTCGCCGGCGCCTCGCTGCGCGACGACCTCTCGATCGAGCTCGGCAAGGACCTCGAGCTCACCGTCGGCGTCGACGTGCTCGCCGGCCACATCGCCTACGACACCAGCTTCGTCCAGGCGCCGACCCAGGGGCAGCTCTACACCCCGGTCGCCTCCGCGAACCTGATCGTCGAGGAGGAGACCTTCTGGCAGGTGGCGCCGGCGGCGTACGCGGAGCTGGTGTGGAAGCCGGTGGAGAGCGTGAAGCTCGTGCCCGGCGTCCGGCAGGACTGGGACCTCTTGATGGAGGACACCTGGACCGACCTGCGCTTCGCGACCTTCTGGTCGGTGACGGAGACGACGGTGGCGAAGGGCGCGGTCGGCCTCTACCACCAGCCGCCGCAGATCGCCCAGCTCTCGCCGAAGTTCGGCAACCCCGACCTGCTCCCGGAGGCGGCCTGGCAGTACATGCTCGGCGGCGAGCAGAGGCTCGGCGATCACCTCTCGCTCGACCTGCAGCTCTACTACAAGGACCTCTTCCAGCTCGCCGCGCTCACCGCGGCGACCAAGGTCGAGGACGGCCAGGTGAAGCCGCTGCGCTTCGACTCCGCCGGCACCGGGCGGAGCTACGGCGCGGAGGTGCTGCTGCGGTGGACCGACGACGACAACCTCTTCGGCTGGCTCGCCTACACGCTCTCGAAGTCGGAGCGGGTGAGCCTGATCACCGGGGAGCTGGCGCCGTTCCCGCTCGACCAGCCCCACAACCTCACCCTGGTGGCGAGCTACCTCTTCGGCGAGAGCGGCTGGCAGGTGGGCACGCGCATCCGCTACGCGACCGGCAACCCGTACACGCCGTGGGCGGGCTCGATCTACGACGCCGACGGCGACCGGTACCTGCCGATCCCCGGGCAGCTCTACAGCCGTCGCGCCCGGGACTTCTTCCAGGCCGACGTTCGCGTCGACCGCCACTTCCTCTTCGAGCAGTGGCGGCTCTCGCTCTACCTGGACGTGCAGAACGTCACCAACCAGAGCAACGTGGAGGCGCTGCAGTCGAACTACGACTTCAGCCGCCGCCAGGAGCTCTCGTCGCTCCCGATCTTCCCGTCGCTCGGCGTGCGGGCGGAGTACTGACCATGAAGCGCCTCCTCCCTCTCCTCGTTTTCGCGCTCGCCTCGTGCGGGCCGGAGTTCAAGCCGGCCTCGTACGTGGACAAGCTGCGGATCCTCGGGATCCAGGCCGAGCCGCCGGAGATCGGCGCGCCGCCGGCCGACGGCAGCGCGCCGGTGGTCCCGGACCGGGCGCGGCTCACCACCCTGGTGGCGGATCCGGCGGCGCTCGCCGAGCCGGGGCGCGAGGTGCTCGTCATCCACCTCGCCTGCACGCCGGACCCGCTCGACCCGACCGGCGGGCTCTGCACCTCGATCGCGGCGCTGCGCGATCCGTCC
>CAZDGH010000083.1:0-16609 GCA_964504805.1 uncultured Myxococcales bacterium
AAGGGGGCGGCGCCGGCGGCATGGGTGGCTCCGGCGCCGGCGGCTCCGGCGGCAGCGGCGGCGGCACCGGCGGCAGCGGCGGCGGCGGCACCGGCGGCGCAACGTCGCCCGACCCGCTCCCGAGCGACGGCTGCGCCGCCGACTTCGCCGCGTCCGGCTACGCCCGCGGCGCGACCACCGCCGGCACGCTCGACCACGATGGCCTCACCCGCTCGTTCCGCGTCCACGTCCCGCCCTCGTACGATCACGCGCGCCCGGCGCCGCTCCTCGTCATGCTCCACGGCGGCGGCGGCAGCGGCCGACAGCTCGAGGAGGCCTCCGCGCGCATGAACCCGATCGCCGATCGCGAGGGCTTCGTCGTCGTCTACCCCGACGGCACCGGCGCCATCCGCACCTGGAACGGCGGCGGCTGCTGCGGCAGCGCGGTCACGAACGGCGTCGACGACGTCGGCTTCGTCGCCGCGCTCCTCGACGACCTCGAGGGGAAGCTCTGCGTGGAGCGCCGCCGCGTCCACGCCGCCGGGATGTCGAACGGCGCGATCCTCGCCCACCGCCTCGGCTGCGAGCTGTCCGAGCGCTTCGCCGCCATCGCCCCCGTCGCCGGCACCGACATGACCGCGTCGTGCGCGCCCGCGCGCCCCGTCGCCGTCCTCCAGCTCCACGGCACCGCCGACGGCCACGTGCCGTTCGACGGCGGCGAGGGCTGCGGCCCGGCCCGCGTCGCGTTCACCTCGGTGCCCGCCACCGTCGAGGCATGGCGGCAGCGCGACGGCTGCGCCGCCACCACCCGGGTGACGCGCGAGCAGGGCGACCTCCGCTGCGAGTCGCACGACGGCTGCGCCGCCGGCGCCGACGTCACCCTCTGCCGCGTCGAGGGCGCCGGCCACAGCTGGCCCGGCGGCGTGCCCCACGACGAGCGCATCGAGTGCCCGGCGAACGGCCCGCAGAGCGACTCGTTCTCCGCCAGCGAGCTGATCTGGGCGTTCCTGCGCGACCACCCGCGGCGCGAGCCGTAGCGCGGCCGGCGGCTCGCGCCTGCTACCGTGCGTGCATGTCCGCCGCGCTCCTCGCCCTCGCCCTCGCCGCCGCGCCTTCCCCGGAGGCGCTCCTCCTCGGCGTGCGCGCGCCCGACGGCACGCTCTCGACCTGGCTCGCCGACGCCGGCGGGCTCTCCCGCCTCGGCGACGGGATCGCCGTCCCCCGCGCGAAGGGCTTCTTCCGCCTCGACGTCGTCCGCGCCGCCGCCGGCGCGCAGCGCAAGGCCGAGGTCCGCGCCGGGCCGGCCGGCGTCGCGCTCCCGCCGCTCGCGCCGTTCGAGCCGGGCTGCGAGGGCGGCTCCACCGACACCGTGCTCTTCGTCGGCCCCGATCGCGTCTCGCTGCAGGTCGAGGGAGGCGGGTACTGCGAGGGCGCGGCGCACCCGTGGGCGTACGTCGGGGTGAGCACCCTCGCGCTCGACGGCCTCGCCGAGGACCGGAGGCCGGTCCCGATCGCGGAGGCGATCGCCCCGGCGGCCGCGGCCACCCTCGAGGCCGCAGGTGCGAAGGCGCGCGGCGGAGGCGACTGCCTCGGCGACCCCTCGCCGACCGCGTTCGCCCTGGTGCGCCGGCAGGGCCGGTGGATCGTGCGCGGCGGCCTCGGCCACGCGCACGAGGCCTGCCGCGGCTCGCACCGCGCGTTCACCGTCGACGTCGCGCCCCCGGGGTCGCTCACCGGGCCGCTCGGCCCGCTGCCGCCGTGGAAGGAGCTCGCGGCGAAGCACCCGGGCCTCGTCGACGCCGCCGCGTCGCCGGCGGGCGTGGTGCGGGTGCTCGTGACCGCGAAGGGGCTCGCCGTGGAGGCGGGCGGCACGATCGTCGCCGAGGCCGCGCTGCCCGGCGCCGCCCTGGTGCTGGTCCAGGGCGTCACCGGCGCCGCGGTCGAGCGCTGGCGCACCGAGGCGGCCGCCGCGCTGCGCTCGAGGTAGGAAGGAGCCCGATGCGTACCCTGACCCTGATCGCGACCTCGCTGCTCTGCGCCTGCGCCCCGGCGATCCCGGCGGTGAAGCTCGCCGCCTCGCCGCCGCTGCCGGCCGCGGAGCTGCCCGCGCTCGCCCCGTGCTCGATCGTCCACGCGACCCGCGACCAGCCGCTGGCCCTCGCGGTCGACGGCGGCGAGGGCACCTGGCCGCAGGTCTTCGCCACCATCGTCATCCGGCACCCGAGCGGCCTCGTGGTGATCGATCCCGCCTTCGGCCGCGACATCGCCCGCGACCTCGGCCGCGCGCCGCCGTGGTTCCGCCTGGTCATGGGCGAGGCCGACGACCTCGTCCCGCTCGGCGCCGCGCTGCGCGCCGCGGGCCTCGCGCCCGAGGACGTCACCCTCGCCCTCGTCACCCACGTGCACTGGGACCACGTCGGCGGCCTGCGCGATCTCCCGCGGGCGAAGATCCGCCTCGCCGACGCCGAGCTGCGCTTCGCGCGGGACCTCCACGGCACCGTCGACCGCGGCACCTTCCCGTTCGTGCTCGCGCCGGTCTTCGGCCGCCTCGCCGGCTTCGCCTTCGACGGCCCGCCGGTCCTCGGCTTCGCCGCGTCGAAGGACCTGCTCGGCGACGGCAGCATCCTCGCCGTCCCGCTCCCCGGCCACACCCCGGGCAGCGCCGGCTACCTGGTGCGCTCGAGCGACGGCCGGTCCTGGCTCTTCGTCGGCGACGCCGCCTGGGTGCGCGAGGGGATCGAGAAGCCCGCCGCTAAGAGCGGCGCCGCCGCGCTCATCGTCGACGGCGACGGCGCGGCCGCGGCCGCGACGCTCGGGCTGCTCCACGCGTTCCGGAAGGCGCACCCCGACGTGCACGTGGTGGTGAGCCACGACCTGCGCACCCTCGAGCCCGTGCCGGCGTGCAAGGCGCCCTGAGCCCGGCCGTCACTCCACCTCGTACGCGGGCGACTCCGTGTGCAGGAGGCGCAGCCCCCAGTAGGCGATGCCGTTGAGATCGCCGAGGCCGATCGTGCCGACGAAGAAGGTCTCGTCGTGGGGCAGGACGTCGGCCGCGAGGCGCGGCCGCCACAGCGCGCCGACGCGGAGCTTCCCGCCGAGCGTCGCGGTGCCCTCGAGCCCGACGACCGGATCGTCGGGGAACGCCCGGGAGCGCTCCGTGAACGGCAGCTGGCCGACGAGCTTCGGCCCGAGCTCCACGCTCGAGAGGAACCAGCCGACGTTTCCCGGCGGCCGGAAGACGAGGCTCGCGCCGCCGCCGGCGAGCCAGCGCTCGTAGCCCTCGCCGCGCCACATGTACCCGAAGCCGAACGGCACCCCGATCGCCCAGTACCGGTGGAGCCCGATCGTCGGCCTCCAGCCGAGCTCCCAGCCGCCGTTGCGGACGTCGAACATCAGGCTGTGCGGGAGCAGGTGGAGCGCGCGCGTCGCGTCCTCCGGGATCGACGACGGGTCGCCGTCGTACCCCACGTGACGGAACGAGCGCTCCGCCTGCAGCACCGCCTCGCCGAGCTCGCGAGGCACCTCCATGCCCTCGAGGTACTCGTCCTTCTCGATGTCGACGAGGCGCCAGGCGCCCGCGACGATCCGGTCGTTGAGCCAGTCGTCGTACGAGGCCACGACGTCGCGCTCGGCGTCGACGAGGAGCCGGTCGGCGCCCTCGGCGACGAGCAGCGCGCGCAGCTTCTCGAAGCGCTCGCCGGACGACGTCGGCGGCGGCGCGGCGTCGAGGCCGTGGGCCTGCGGCCGGAGCCAGCGGTCGAGCTTCGCGTTCGCCTCGTGGAGCTTCATCACGAGCGGCGAGACGTCCGACGGCGCCCGGAGGAACGCCTCGGCGGTGACGCCCGGCTCGAGCTCGACCTTCGCGACCGCTTCGAGCACGTCGGCCGGGAGGATCGTGCGCGCCTCCCGCTCGAGCAGGGTGCGGAACACGTACGACGCGTCCGCCGCGCGTCCGCCGCACCGCCCGCCGGGGCAGAGCAGCGCGTCGTGCGCGGCCTTGGCGCGGCGCACGAAGCAGGTGGCGAACGGCAGGCACGTGCTCCCGCCGTCGGGGCAGGGCGACCGCTCCAGGCACTCGTTCGCGACCCAGTCGTACACGCCGTCGTACACGCCCGCGTAGAAGTCGTACTCGCGGAACGAGCGCGCGAAGAACGCCGCGAAGTTGCCGGCGTGCTCGCCGTGGATCGGGCCGTAGCGCGAGCCCACCACGAAGTCGTTCTTACCGATGGTGCCGGCGCGCCGCAGCACCGACTCGACCTGCGCGAAGCTCCGGATCTCCCGCTGCCGCGCCACCGAGACGAGCTCGCCGGTGACGTCCAGGTAGAACTCGAGGCTGCGCCCGAGCCGGTGCACCGGCGGCGGCTCCACGCCGAAGGGCCGGCGGTAGTCGGGGTCGATGGTGAGGAACCGCGCCCGCTCGCCCGGCGGGATCCACTCGCGGCGGTAGGTGCGGCGGGCGAGCAGGTCCGAGCCGAGCGCGAGCGGCAGGTTGTCGAAGACGCCGCCGTCGATGAACGCCTCGGTGGTGCGGACGAGCCCCGGCGGGCAGCGCGGGTCGGCGACGCCCGGCCGCTTGCCCGGCTCGACGCAGTGGTGCACGAGCCGCGGCCCGAACGCGACCGGGAACGCGCTCGAGGCCTCGACCACCGACACCACGTCGTCGAAGGCGACGCGGCCGAGGCCGTCGCGGCGGAGCCGGAGGTAGCGCCCGTCTCGAGGCATCGGGAACGGCCCGAGCGGCGCGCCGTCGATGGCGCGCAGCTCGATGCCGCGACCGGCGGCGTCCGGCGAGACCTCGAACGCCGCGAACGCGCCCTGGTCGAGCAAGGTCAGGTTCAAGTTCGGATCGCGCGTCACCGCCGCGCGCCGCCGGGTGAGCGTCACGCCGACGTCGACGCGGCAGCCGGGCACGTACCGCGGCGGGCCCACGATCGACGGCTCGACCGCGTCGCGGATCGCCGCCTTCGCCTCCGCGAACGCGTGTCGGGTGAACAGGCCGTCGTCCTTCGCGTGGCTCCCGTTGAACAAGGTGTCGAGCCCGACCGGCACCCACGCGTCCCAGAAGAGGTTCGCGTCGACGCGCTCGGCGGCGTCCGCGCCCGGCGCCTGGCAGTAGGTGATCGAGGCGAGGAGCACGTTGATGTTCCCCGCCGACGCGCCCGACGCCGCCTGGAGCCCCGCGTCGGCCCGCGCCGGCGCGCCCTCCGTCGCGCGCTTCAGCAGCCGCACCGTCGCCCAGTTCGAGCCGGCCTCGTACGATCCGAGGCTGATGCCGCCGCTGACGACGAGCACGTCCCGGGGCGGCGCGGCCGGCGGCGCGGGGACGGCCGGCGGCGGCTCCGCCGGGCGGTCGACGAACCCCTGGTGCGGGCTCGCCGCGGCCACGAGGCCGAGGAGGGGGGCGAGGACGGGCATGGGAGCTCCGCAGGGAGGAACGGGCGAGGGCCGCGGGGCCCTTCACCCGACGTGTGAAGGGAGCCATACCACCCGGCCGTTCCTGGTCTCCGGAGGCACCATGCACCGTCTCGCGCCCGCCGTCCTCGCCTTCCTCGCGACCGCCTGCAGCGCCACGCGGGAGGTCTACCTGCCGCCCGAGGCCGCCGGCGCCGATCCGAAGGTCGCAAACGTCCCGGCACACCTGATCGACACCGGCACCCTCCCGCCGCCCGGCTCCCTCGACGACGCCTACCGGCTCCTGCAGTGGCGCTGCTACGGCGCCGAGGGCGAGCGCGACACCCTCACCACCGTCCACGGGCTCGGCCGCGCCCTGCTCATCGGCCTCGGGCTGACGAGCACCGCCACCGCGACCGTGCTGGCCGGCGTGAACGACCCCACCGACCCGTCGCTCCGCGGCGTCCCGAGCCGCAACCTGAAGTGGGGCACCGTGCTCGCGGGCGCGGTCGCCACCGCGTCGGCGGGCGCGCTCGCGGCCGGGAGCTTCGACGAGCGCGTCGACGCGAACCGCGTCGCGCGCCGGGAGATCCAGGCGGCGATGAACGACGCGGCGGCGCTGTGGGGCGATCCGGCCGCGACGCCGGACGAGAAGCGCGACGCGCTGGAGCGGCTCGCGGCGGCGTGCAACTCGACGGCGTACCTCGAGCGCAGCCTGAAGAACGGGCTCCCCGACCAGCCCGAGGCCCCGAACGGCGAGGTCGCGTCGCTCCGGCGCGAGGTCGCCGGGCTGAAGGAGCGGCTCGCCGCCGCCGCGGATCCTGCGGTCGCGAAGGACGTGGCGGCGAAGCTCCGCGTACTCGGCACCCGCGCCTCGGAGCTGCGCGAGGAGGTCGCGGACCGCGAGGCGATCGCGAAGGACCTGAAGGAGGTGCTCGACGCGCCGGCGTTCCAGCGGCTCGAGGCCGCCACGCCCGAGGCCCCCCTCGGCGAGCCGGAGCGAAAGCAGCTCGAGGAGCTGCTCGAGAAGGCGGCGCCGCGGGAGTGACGCGGCGGAGCGTCCGAGCATGATGCAACCGCTGGAATTGATTCTCCGCAACGAATCGGTCTTGATTTGACTCATTCTAGTGAATCGGGCACTATGCATGAATCATGGGCTCTTGGCAGCGCCTACGACCCTACGCCGAGCTCGAGGACCGCCACCTCGCCGCGCTTCGTGCGGCCTTCCGCCGCCACTCCGAGTCCGAACAGGCTGCGAGCGCCGACGAGCTCGCGTTCGAGGCGGACCTCGACGAGGACGAACCCGAGCGCCTGGCGAGCCTCCGTCTCCTCCAGCGTGTCGCCGACGGGTACCTGCCCAGCACCCTCGGGCTGCTCTATCTCGACGAGGCGAGCGGGCTCCTCGAGCCGCTCGATCGAATCGTCCGCACCGCACACGCGCACTACCGGCCGGGCGCGGGTCCGTTGTCCGTGCCCGAGGTCGCGAGCCGCGCGCAGATCCCGGAGGACGTCGTCCGCCGGCTCGCGCCGTTCACGGCGGAGCTCGGCGTGTCGGAACGCGACGGCACGATCCACCCGTCGCGCCGTCACCGGAAGGTCCAGGATCTAGAGAGCGCGCTCGCCGAGCGGTTCTCGACCATCGCGGAACGCCAGCGCTCGTACCGCGAGCCCGCCGTCGTCCCCTTCGCCTTCGCGCTCACCTCGCTCGCGGCGCGGAACTTCCGCGGCCTCCGGGACGTGCGGCTCGAGCTCGACGGGGTGAAGGTCCTCGTCGGGCCGAACGGCGCCGGCAAGAGCACCGTGCTCGACACGCTCACGTTCGTCGCCCTCGCCGTCGAGGAGGGGCTCGACGCCGCCGTCTCCCAGGAGGGCGGCCTCGAGCGCCTCCGGACCCACGGCGCCCGCGGTCCCGTCGAGCTGGTCGTGGGGTACCGCGCCGACTGGGGCGACGGTCCCCGCCGCGGCACCTACGAGCTCGCCGTGGACCAGGTCGGCGGCCAGGTCGTCGCCGAGCGCGAGCGCCTCGAGCTCGACGAGCCCGAGGGCAAGCGCACGCTCGTCGACGGGCGGCGCGGCCGCGCCCGGGTCCTCGGGCGCGATCACGGGGAGCTCACGATCTACCAGGCACCGTCCGACCTCGTGCTGCACGCCCCCGACGTCGCGAGCGACGTCGTCGGCCGCATCGCGGCTGCCCTGCGCCGCGTCTTCCTCGTCGAGCGCGATCCGCTCTTCCGCGCTACCGCCGGTGAACGCTCGTGGAGCGACATCGGCCCGGCGTCGAGGCGCCGCAAGGCGCTGCCGCCCGCGAACCTCATCGGCGAGCTCGCCGGAGACCCGGCCGCCGTCGAGCGGCTCGAGGCCTACGTGACGCAGCTCGTGCCGACGGTCGCGCGGCTCCACCGGGTCGTCCGGACCGGCGAAGCGACGACCCTCGAGGTCGAGGAGCGTGGCCTCCCGGGCCGGCTCCGGCTCGACGAGCTCTCGGCCGGGACCCGGCAGATGCTGCTCCTGGCCGCCGTCTACGTCATGCCGCAGCCGCCCGCGGCGCTCCTCGTCGAGGAGCCCGACGGAGGGCTCCACCCCGGCGCGCTGCCCGCGCTCGCCGATCTGCTCCGGTCGATCGCCGGGAGGACGGCGGTGCTGTGCACCACCCACGGCCCGGCGTTCGTCGACACGCTCGATCCCGAGCGCGAGGTGCTCGCCGTGTCGAAGGAGGAGGGCGGCGCGCGCATCCGGCCGCTCGCCGAGGCGCTCCGGTCGAGGTCGTGGCTGCGCTCGTTCGGTGCGGGAGCGGAGGCGTTCCGCCGCGGCGCCTCGGAGCGAACGTGAGCCGGGTCGTCCTCGTCACCGACGGCAGCGCCCCGGCCTTCGCGCTCGCGTCGTGGCTCTCGGGCCGCCTGGGCCGCGCCTCGATCGTGGAGGCGCGCGGCGCCGGCGACGTCGCGCGGGTGGTCGAGGCCCGTGCCGGCGCGGGCCAGCCAGAGCGTGTCGTCGCGGTCGCAGGGGCGCCGGTGGACGCCGACGTCCACGCCGAGGCCGCGCTCGAGACGGCGAAGGACTGGCTCGCACCTCACGCGCCGTTCGACGTGCGCTCGTTCGGACCGCGGTACCTCGAGGAGCGGCGGCTCTCGCGGGCGCCGGGCGCGGAGTCGCTCGACGAGCTGCTCGCGCGCCTCGCCGTGCCGAGGCGGGTGAAGCTCGCGCGTCCTGCGCGGCGCGGCTCCGATCCGTTCCGCGGCGTCGGCTTCGCCGTGTGCACCGCGCTGCTCCTCGCGCCCGAGCGCGCCTTCACCGAGCGCGCGCTCGCCGCCGCGGCGGGCCACGCCCAGCCCCAGATCCACCGGGTCCTCAAGGAGCTCGAGGCGCGCGGCTTCGTCGAGCGCCGCCGGGGCGGCAGCCGGCTCCGGAACCCGCTCGCCCTCCGCGACGCCCTGCTCGCGTCGTGGCGGGATCGCGTCGGCCGCGGCCGGCGCCGGGCTGTCCGTTACACCGCGCGCCGGCGCGGCGACGTCCGGAAGCTCCTGGTCGCGGCCGCCCGCAAGGCCGGCGCGCCCGTCGTGCTCGCGGGCCACGCGGCCGCGACGAACCCGGACCGCCTGGTCGACGAACCGATCGCCGCGTACCTCGACGGCGACGCGAACGCGATCCTCGAGGGGGCGTTCGAGCGGTCGCAGGTGCTCGGCGACGTGGAGCTCTGGGAGCCGCTCGAGCCTGCCGTGTTCGCGGCGCCGCGGCGCGTGGACGGGCTGCCGGTGACGAACCGGGTCGTGACGTTCCTGGATCTGGCGAGCTACGGCAGCGATCGGTCGCGGCGCTCGGCGGAGTCGGAGTGGAGCGCGTGAGGGAGCCGGATCTCGCCGCGCTCGCCCACGTCCTCGCGCGGCTGCGGGCGGCAGGGGTGGAGCTGGTGCTCGTGGGCGCGACGGCGGTGCGGCTGCACGTCGATCCGGAGGGCGCGGTGTGGCCGCGCCGCGGCGAGCCGGAGGCCGCCTGGGCCGAGGCCGGCGTCCTCGGTCGCATCGTCGCGAGCACGGGCGACGCGGATCTGGTGGTCGGCGATCCCGGGCGTGTCGAGGAGGTGCTCCGGGCCGCCGGCTTCGAGTCGAAGGGGACCGGCCGCTGGACCGACGACGGGCTCCTGCTCGACGTGATGCCGGGACGGGCCGCGTCCGGCTCGACCCACCTGCCGATCGATCGGCTCGAGACGTCGGAGCGGATCCTGGCGCCGGGCGAGCCGCCCGTCCGCGTCGCGCGTCCCGGCACGCTCGTGGCGCTCAAGGCGCTGGCGTGGATCGATCGACACGAGCCGCGTGACCTGTCGGACGTCGCGGCGCTCGCGATCCGAGGGAGAGCCTCGGGCTGGCCGATCCGCGAGGAGCTCGCGCGGGTCGCCGGCGCGCTCGGGGCCGAGCGGGCGCTCGCGGAGGTCGGGAGGCACTTCGCCGATCCAGACGGCCGCGGCCCGAGCTCGTTCGCCGCGCTCGTGCACGACGTCTCGGGGCTCCGCGGCGTGCCGGAGTGGGCGACCGACGAGCCGGCGGGGCCGTGGGACCGCGTGGAGCCGCGGGTCCGCGCGGTGGCGAGCGAGGCGGTGCGGTGGCTGCTCGGTGGGGTCGACGGAATCGGCGAGCCGGACGGGGACGAGTAGCGGTCACGTGCACGCAGGCGAGGGTACGCCTCTCGTCGCCGAGCACCGCCTTTCGGTCCGCCCTGCGAGATCTCGTTTCTCGTAGCGCGGGTGCCACGCCGCGCCCTCGAGCGCGCCTGGCTCGCCATGAGCAGCTCTGCGCGCCGCCGACCGCGAGCGGCGACGCGCGACATGCCCCGAGCGGGAGGTGGATCGCCGCCTCGTCGCGGACCGCGGCAGCACGTCGACGTGACGCCATCGCGCACGAGCCGCACCGGATGCCGCGCCTGCGGCTGGAACCCGAGCAGCCCGAGCCGCTCGACCGCGGCCGCGCGGTCCGGGACGAGCTCGCCTGCACCAGCGTGCTTTCGTGACGCCCGGGCGCGTGCCTCACCTCGCCGCTGCCGCCTCCCGCGCCGGCGCGAGCGCGCGCTGCACCGCCCCGCCGTCGAGCGCGGCGAACGTCGTCATCGCCCGCTCGAAGGCCTCGGCCGCGCCCGGATCGACCCTCTCTCGCAGGAACGCGACGTACGCGCGCCGGGCGTCGCCGTCGTGCGGCTCGGCGATCGCGCGCTGCGCGAGGGCTTCCTCGCCGTCCCGGACCAGCGGCCGCTTCGATTTCATCAGCGCGACGCCGACGGCACCCGCGTCCACCCCGAGGGCGAAGCGGAGATGTCCGAGCCGCTCCACGACCTCGGGATCGCGCGACTCGAGCGCGAGCTCGCCCAGCCGCGCGTCGAGGCGATCCCCGAGCGGCCCCTCGAGGACGCGGGCGAGGGCCGGGCGCGTCCGCTCGCCGAGCTCCTCGGGGGTCGCCGGCGGCTCTCCCTCGGCGAGCGCCGCCGCGACGGCCGCGGTGAGCACGAAGAGCTCGTCGGGCCCGGCGAGCGGGGGGAGCCGCCCCTGCGAGAGCGCCGCGATCGCGCGATCGGCGCCGTCGTAGAGCGCGTCCGTGGGCACGGCGTCCCGGAGCGCCGGATCGGCGAGGAGCGCCTCGAGCGCGGGGCCCGCGGCCGCGACCGCCCGGCCGACCTCGGCGCGCGTCGCCCGCGCCGGATCGATGCCGAGCGCGGCGGCGACCCTCTCGCGCAGCCGGGACAACCCGTCCTGCTGCTCCGCGACCTGGACGCCGAGCAGGAGCTCGAGGGTCGGCGCCGCGGCGACGTCTCCGCCGGACTCCGCCAGCGCGAGCATCGCCAACCCCACCGCGGCCGCGGCGGAAGCGCCGCGGTCGGGGCCTCTCCGGATCACCGAGAGGAGCGCCTTCTCGAGGCGCCGCACGAAGGCGGCGTCGGCGACGGCCGCGAGGACGGGCGCGCCGCCGCCGCCGCCCGCGACGAGCGCGCGCTCGAGCGCGCCGGCGTCGAAGCGGATCGCGGCCAGCGGCCCGTCGCGGAACAGGGCCTCGAGCCGCTGCAGGTGGGGGCCGATCGCGGCGTCGCCCGACATGACCTCCTCGACCGCCGGCAGCAGGTGGCGCGCGACCGCGGGGTCGGAAACGAACGTCATCAGCCGGGCGAAGCCGGTCTCCCTGGGCTCGGCGGCCGGGGCGGGGGCACGGGACCGCGCGTCGGCGGCGTCCGCGTCGAGGTGGCACTTCTTGTACTTGCGGCCGGAGCCGCAAGGGCAGGGATCGTTGCGTCCGGCGGTGGCGGGCACGGGAGGACCTCGGGGTTCGGAGCTTCGCCCGTATGGCACGGGGGGCTGACATCGCGCCGGAGACTCCGTGACCCCGGATGTCACGCCGGTGCGCCACGCTGCGCTATCGGAGGCGTGCATGACGGGAGCGCAGGCGACACCGTCGGAGCTCGAGCGGGCGATCCTCGCCGAGCCCGACCGCGAGGACCTCTGGGCGTCGTTCGCGGACGAGCTCGACCGGCAGGGCGACCCGCACGGCGCGCTCCTGCGCGTCCACCTCGCGGAGCCGATCGATCGCGGCCGCGAGCGGGCCATCGTCGAGGCCAACTGGGAACGCTGGGGCGGCGGCTTCTCGCCGCAGGCCCTTCGCTGCTCGTGGGAGCGCGGGTTCGTCGAGGCCGCGCAGCTCGGGTGGGGCGCCGAGCGCGCGCGCACCGTCCGGAGCGCCGCCGAGCTCGCGGCGCTGCCGGCGCTGCGCTTCCTGCGCAGGCTCGACGCCCGCGGGTTCCTCGCCGATCACCGCGGCCTCGAGCGCTTCCCGCGCCTCGAGCGGCTGGCGTGGAGCTCGTCCGGCACCGAGGATCTCGCGGCGGTGCGCGCGCTGCGCCTGCCGGCGCTGAACACCCTGCGGATCGAGCTCCGGCCGGAGGCTGGAGCGCCGACGGACGCCGAGCTGGCCGCGGCGCTCGCCGCGATGGAGCTGCCCTCGCTCCGCCGCCTCGAGCTGTGGCGCGGCGCGGGCGCGACCCTGGGCCCGCTGCTCGACGCGCTCGCCGCGGCGCCGTGGTGGCCGGGCCTGACCGGCGCCACCCTCGGGCCGCTCACCGCCGCCGAGGCCGGCGCGCTCGCCGACCGGACCGAGTGGCTGCGGTCGGGCGGCGCCGGCGTCTTCCTGCTGCTGAGATCCGACGAGCCGCAGACCGAGCTCGCGGAGCTGGCGCGGCGTCTCCCGGACGCGCGGCGCCGCACCGCGTCCTGGGGGTCGAGCAGCTCCCACTTCCACGGCGGCGGGCCGCACCTCACCGAGCTGCCGCGGCTCGCGCCGCTCGACTTCCGGGAGCGGCCTCCGTCCGAGTCGCTCGAGCGTCCGGCCGGAGGCAGCGGGGAGACCGAGACGGTGGAGACGGGCAGCGGCGTCCCGCCGGACGGGTACGACCGCGTGAAGCAGTGCCTCGGCTGCGGCTCGGACGACGTGCTGCGGGTCTTCGCGGCGTCGTCCTCGTCCTACGGCCAGGCCGAGACCTACCACTTCTGGAGCGGCGAGCTCTGCTGCCGGGCGTGCGGCCGGTTCACGAGCTGGGAGGGGTCGAGCGAGACGTGACCCGAGCGGTCGCGACGAGCGCCGCCCCAGGCTCATCGCGACCGCCCCGCGGACACGGCTCGTGATCCCGTCGTCGCCGGACGGCGGGTCGTCGCACGTTCGCCACGGAGCGTATCCGCCCGGAGTGGCTAGCTCTCCGCCAGCGCCTCCGGCGGGAACAGCCTCGGGAACCAGTACGCCGCCGCGTCCACGGGCATCCCGAGCCGGAGCACGCCCTTCGGCGACGGCGACGTGAGCAGGCGCAGCTCGAGGAGCCGGCCCACCAGGTCGCGCGCCGTCCGCTCGCCGAGACCGGAGACACGCACGGCGTCCGCCCGCGTGAGCTGGCCCGCCCGCATCGCGGCGAGCAGCACGTGGCTCGCTTCGGGGCGAAGCTCGCCGGCGATGGCCCGTCGCTCGACCCACCGCTCGATCCGCCCTGCGAGACCGTCGAGCTCGATCAGCGAGCCGATGAGCTCGACCTCGTCGAGGGCGGTCTCGAGGAAGAACGCGAGGAACGCGGAGAGCCCCGCGTCGGTGAGGCTGCCCCGGCCGTCGAGATCGCCGCGGCGGCCCTCGTCCGCTGCGCCGAGCCGGTCGTAGTAGGCCGCGCGGTTCCGGGCGAGGCCCCGGCTGACCGTCCACAGCCCCCCGCCGTCGAGCCCGGCCCGGATGAGCGCGGCGTGCGTGAACAGGCGCGTCACGCGGCCGTTGCCGTCGAGGAACGGGTGGATCCACGCGAGCCGGTGGTGGGACGCGGCGACCGCGAGGATGCGGTCGACGGCGCCGAGCCGCCGCGGGTCGTAGCCCTCCGCGAACCGCCGCAAGAGCCCCGGCACGGCGTCGTATGGCGGCGCGACGTGGGTCGCCACCGCCACGTCGCGCGAGCGGAGCTCGCCCGGCTCGAACGGGACCCGCGCCCCGTCCTCGTGGAGCGCGTGGCGGAGCCGCGGGGGGAGGCGCCCGTAGAGCTCGCGGTGCAGCCAGCACAGGAAGTCCGCGTCGAAGACGGACAGCTCGGGCTCGCGCCGGAGCCGCTCCTCGAGCTCCGACTGCACCTCGACGTGCGCCTTCGCGACGAGCTGCAGGTCGTGGCGCCGGGACTCCGGCTCGAGCTCGGCGCGCATCGCCCGCTCGATGTCCGCCACGAGGGTGCCCTGGCCCTCGATCTGGTTCGAGGCGTAGCTGTTCATGTAGCGGAGCAGTCCGGCGAGGGTCTCGCGCGTGGCCGGGGCGAGGCTTCCGGAGAGCGCCGAGGCGCGGCGGACGAGGTCGACGGCCCGCTCCTCGAGCTCCCCGCGCCGGGTGGCGGTCAGGAGGCGCCTGGAGCCGCCGGCGGGCTTCACGATGCCGATCTCAGTGCCGATCCTGAGCCACTTCAAACTCCTGTAAGGGCGAATGCTTGGAGCTCACGTCTGGTGCGACTGTGCGAGAGAAGTTGCCGATCCATCTGCCGGTCTCGACGGCAGGCGCCCTGCCGCACCGAGACCGGCCTGCGAGGCGTTCACCTGCCGGCACGGCGGCCAGCGCCGTCGGACCCGTGGAGCCCCGGTGCGCGCTTCCTCAGGAGCCCTCATCGCGCCCTCCCTCCTCGCCGCTCCCCACGTCTCGTCCCTCCGCCACCGCGAACGCGCGCTGCCACGCCCCGTCGAACGCGCGGCACGCGTCCCGCCGGAACAGCGACTTGCCGCGATCGCCGTCCCGGGACGCGGACCACAGCGCGTCGCACGCCGAGAGGAGCCTGCCGAGCTCGAGGTCGCAGGCGTCGCGCCGCCGCACGGCGTCGGCGATCGCCTGGCGGTGCCTCGCCGCGGCCTCGGGCAGGCGCGCCGCGACGAGCGCGGCGTAGCGGCGGGCGGGGTGGCCGGCGCACGACGCGAGGTGGGCGGCGGCCTCCACGAGCGGGACGGGCGCGTCGCAGCCGGGGCAGCGCCACGCCGCCGCGGCGTCGATCGCCTCGAGCTCGTCGGCGAGCGACCACAGCTGGTGCGCCTGCCACGCGGTCGCGCCCGGCGAGCGGGCGAGGTCGCGGCAGAGCTCGTCGAAGCAGTGCCGGTAGAACACCTCGCCCGGCTCGAGCGGCCGGAGCGGCGCCACGACGACGCCGGCGGGCGGCGCGGGGGCGTCGTCGCCGAGCGCGGCCTTGGCCTGCTCGAGCGCGACCCTCGCCTCGGCGACCGAGGGCTGGGCGACGCAGCCGAGCAGGTGGAGCGCGGCGCGCGTCAGGTGGAGCCCTCCGGTGCCGCACGTCGGGCAGGTCGTCCAGACCTCGCGACCTTCGCGCAGCCCGTCGAGCCGCGACACGGCCTCCCGGAGGAGGCGAAGGTCCGCCTCGTGCGCCGCGCCGGCGACGTCCGCCCCCACGAGCCGCGCGATCGCCGCCCGCAGCGGCGTCGTCCCCTCGCGCGGGCCCTTCGCCGGCGCGCCGGTCTCGCGCGTGATCGCCGCCTGCGCCGCCTCGCGGGCCGCCTTCCAGGGCCGCTCGTCGTGCACGGTGGAGTAGGGATCTCCGTCCCAGCCCATCGCCTCCGAGAAATGCATACACGCGCGGGCGAGGGAGACGAGCGCGCCCTGCACGCGCACGTGCTCGTCGTGGAGGTCCGCGGGGACGCCCTCCGCCCGCAGCGGTGGACGCGGGCACGGCGCGCCCGGCCGGTCGAGCAGGCCGGCGGCGCGGACGTGGGCGTCGTGGACGCGGACGACGAAGCGCGCCCGCTCCGCGCCGTCGGTGAGGTGCGCCGGGAAGGCCGGCCAGTCCCCGCCGGTCGGCGACGTGCCCGGCGGCAGCGGCGCGAGCAGGTCGGTGCGGCAGCCCGGGACGCTCGAGACCACCTCGCCGCGCTCGTCGACCCGCTCGGTCGTGCACGTGCGCTTCCGCGCGTCGACCGCCCCGACCCGGAGCACGCGGCCGCCGACCTCGACGAGGTCGCCGGGCTTCACCGGCAGCGGGTCCCGCTCCGCCGCCCGGCGCTCGGCGGCATCGAGCGCCGTCTCCCAGCGCGCGCGGAGCTCGGGCGCGCCGGAGAAGTCGTAGATCGTCTCGCCGGGCTTGCTCCGCACGGCGCCGGGGCGGCGCGCCTCGAGCTCGGCGGCGACGGCGGCGCAGGCGGCGTCGAGGTCCGGGTCGGCGGCGCGGAGCATCGATTCGCGCGGCTCCTGGAAGCGGCCCAGGCCGGGGTGCTCGAACCCTCGCGCCGCGGCGCTGAAACGCTCGCGGAACTCCTCGTCGGTGAGCTCCTCGCCGATCTCGACGATGATCCTGCGGTGCTTCGAGAGGCGGACTTCCCAGCGCTCCGACATCGCGTCCTCCTTCGTTGGTGTGGGCGAAGGTAGGATGCGGGCACACCATGACATCCGGGGACGCGAGGCGAGAACCATAGCGATTCTGGATGGTTGCGGAGGGCTGGCGCGACGATCGAAGAGGCGGCGCGCCTCGCAGCCCCGGACCCCACGAGCGCGGCACGGCGCGCGTCGTGCGGGAGCTCCTCGTCGCCACCCACGCCGACCTCGTCCAGCGTGCGGCGCTCGGCCGCGGCGACGCCACCGTCGCCGTGGTGCGCGCGCGAACCGGTCAGGGTCTAGCCACGGAGCACCGCCTCGACCGCCGCCACCAGCTCGGCCTCGGTGCCCTCGTTCCCGAGGGGCCGATCGAACCGAGACGCCCGCGAGCACAG
>CAZDGH010000084.1:0-16600 GCA_964504805.1 uncultured Myxococcales bacterium
CCGCGGCGGCGGCCGCCTCGCCCGCGGCCTCGCCGCCCTCGGCGCCGTCGGCGTCGGCGTCTTCTGGATCGCCGCCGCCTGGTGAAGGACTAGCGGCTGCGGCGGAAGCGCTCGTCGCCGAGCCGCGCCGGCTCCTCCGCCGACGCCAGCGCCTCCTCGGCGTCGCGCCGCACCTCGATCGACAGGCGCCGGGGCTCGCTCTCCGTCCCGAAGCAGACGCGCGCGTCGCCGTCCTTCCCGATCGCCGCGGCGAAGAACCGGATCTCCCGGTCCGCGCCGAGGCGCGAGGCCGGCAGCGTCACCCGGAACCGGCCGGCGCTGGTCGGGTAGGCCACCTTGGCGGTGAGGTCGTCGTCGCCGAGGAAGACGACCTTCACGGTCTCGACCGAGGCGAGCGGGTCCTCGAGCTCGAGCTCGAGCCGCACCTTCGCGCCCTCGAGCTCGGCCACCGCCGGGCGGAGGCGCACGGTGTCCGGCGGCTCGGCCGGGCACTCGAGGGCGAGGGCGGGCGTGGCGGCGAGGAGGACGGTGACGAGGGCGACGGCGTTCCGCATCGGGCACCTCCAGCGAGAGCTGGAAGGGCTCTTTGCACCGCGGATGCCGCGCATCGGTCGAATGACCGATGGGGGGTCGAGGCGACGCCGCCGACCCGATCCCCTGGCAGCACGGCAACTTGCACGAGGTGGGAGCCTGGGCGACCCGCTCCCACCTGCGGCGGCGGCGCTCCAGCGGAGCGCGCGTGTCCGCTCTACCGCTCGGCCGTGGCCCGGCCGCCCTGCTCGAGGCGCCAGCGGTAGCCGGTCTTCACCGTGAACGTCTCGGTGGTGAGCGCCTCGTCGGGCCAGCGCACCGTGACCGTCGCCTCGCACGCCTCGCCGAGGCCGAAGTGGAGGACGCGGTCCGTCTGCACGCCGTAGTGGCCGTGGCCGCCCTCGATCTCCTGGGTCTGGGTCACGCCGCCGGCGGTGACCGAGACCCGGGCGCCGACGGCGAGCCGGTTCGTTCCCTCGCCGCCGCGGAGGTCGAGCTGCACCCAGTTGCCGTCCTGGCCGAGCAGGTTCTCGAAGGACCGCACCACGTTCGTGTCGTAGCAGTGCTCGAAGCAGCCGCCGCCGGCCTGGCCGCAGCGGAAGAAGCTGTGCCCCAGCACGAGATCGAGGTCGCCGTCGCGATCGAAGTCCGCCACGCCGACGCCGTGGCTCGACATCTGGTCGATGCCCTCGGCGAGCGGCAGCTCGGCGAAGGTGCCGTCGTCGAGCTGCCGGTAGAGGTGGCCGCGGGTGCCCGGGTAGTCGCTCGTCGCCATGTAGACGTCGAGGCGGCCGTCGTTGTCGAAGTCGAAGACCGAGTTGGTGATGTCGCCGTCGTTCCAGCCGAGACACGCGCCGCGATCCTTGACCAGGCCGGTCGCCTCGTTGCCGGGCCGCTCGAAGCGGACGTCGGCGGCGCCGTCGTTCACGAGCAGCTCCGCGGGATCCGACGACGAGCCGACGTCCCAGTGGACGATCTCGCTCGTCAGCAGGTCGAGGTCGCCGTCGTTGTCGACGTCGGCGCAGGTGGTGGTGCCGCTGTTCCCGCCGAGGCGGAACGGCTCGCGGTCGTTGGCGTGGCTCCAGCGGAACGCGTCGCCGTCGTCCACGCAGCGGATGAACTCGGGCGCAGGCACGCCGGCGCAGCCCTCGTCCTGCGGGTGCAGCTGGCACCAGCAGCGCGCCGACTCGTTGTCGCTCCAGTCCGTCCGGTCGTCGTAGGCGTAGCCCGAGTCCACCGAGCGGTTCCGGAAGGTGACCGTGCCGTCCTCGGCGCGGTCGCCCTGGAAGAGGTGGTTCGGCGCGCGGCCGTACGAGGAGGCGAGGAGCTCCGGCGTGCCGTCGCCGTTCAGGTCGCAGGCGGCCGTGCCCCAGTTCACCGCGTGGGCGCGCCCCTCGTTGAGCGTGGTGACGTCGTTCCACGGCTCGGTCTCGAGTCCCGCGAAGCGGGTCACATCCTCGAAGTACCCGATGCCGAGGCCGCGGTAGAGGTGGTCCTGCCCGGGCGAGAGGCTGCCCGGGCCGCTGCCGACGAAGAGGTCGAGGAGCCCGTCGCGGTCGTAGTCCACGAACGAAGCGCCCGAGATCTCGACCCGCTGCCCCGGCCGGCGCACCTCGGTGTCCGCCGGCCCGAGGCCGAAGTGGCCGGTGCCGTCGTTGAGCAGCAGCTCGCTCGACTCCTCGTCGGCGGGGTTCGCCGCGGTGGAGAGGCCCACGAAGGCATCGAGGTCGCCGTCGTTGTCCACGTCGCCCCAGACGACCACCTGCCCCGGTCGCGGCGTGGCGCGGGTCCGCGGCGCGTCGAGGCCCGAGCTCTGGGTGACGTCGGCGAAGGCGCCGCCGCCCTCGTTGCGGAGGAGCCAGCTCGTGCGCGCGCCGCCGTCGGCGTAGTCGTTCCCGGTGTTGGAGGTGGCGCGCACCGACAGATCGGTGAGCCCGTCGTCGTCGAAGTCGGCGACGCCGATCCGCACGCCCGCGACGCCCATGGCGCCGAGGCCCCAGTCCACCTCGCGGAACGCGACCGTGCCCGGCGCCCACGAGCTGCCGCCGGTGCAGCGGTCCGGCAGCGGGTCGACGCAGGCGCCGCCCTCGCAGGCCTGGCCCGCGGCGCAGGTCTGCCCGCCGCAGGTGCAGGCGCCGGTGGCGGGATTGCAGGCGAACCCCGGATCGCAGGCGACGCCCGCGCACGGATCGCCGCCGCCGCTGCCGCCCGTGCCGCCGGCGCCGCCGCTCCCGCCGCTCCCGCCGCTCCCTCCGCCGCCCGGACCGCCGTCGTCGCCGCCTCCCGCGCCACCGCCTCCGTCGTCGCAGGCGACGGCGAGGAGCGAGCAGACCGCGACCGCGGGGAGGACGAGGAGGAGTCGACGCATGGGCGCATCATGCCCAGCCGCGCCGCTCCGGGGAAGGTCAGCCGCCCTTCCCGAGCTTCCTGCAGAGCCGGCCGAGCTCCTCCTGCTCCTCGGCGCTGAGCGCGGAGAGCTCCTCGGCGATGGCCTTCGCGTGCGCCGGGAAGATCCGGGAGATGAGCCGCTTGCCCTCGCCGGTGAGCGTCACGGTCACGAAGCGCCGGTCCTCCCGGCTGCGCTCGCGTCGGACGAGGCCGTGCTTCTCGAGGTTGTCGACCACGAGGGTGACGTTGCCGCCGCTCTTGAGCAGCTTGCCCGCGAGCGCGGTCTGGCAGAGCGGCCCGAGGTGGTGGAGCGCCTCGAGCACGCCGAACTGCGTCTCGGTGAGGCCCAGCTCGGCGTGCCGCCGCGCGAGGCGGCCCTGCACCGAGTCGGTGGCGCGGACGAGCTTGATGAAGGCGTCGAGCGCCCGGACCTCGGACGGCTTCCCCTTGAAGTGCGTCCCCATGGCACCTCCGAGCTCCGCCGACGATCCGGGCGCGCGGCCCGGAGGCTACTTCTTCTCGACGAGCTCCACCTCGATGTTCAGCGTCACCTCGTCGCCGACGACCACGCCGCCGGCCTCGATCGCCTTGTTCCAGGTGAGGCCGAAGTCCTTGCGGTCGATCTTGCCGACGGCGGAGGCGGCGCGGCGCTCCTTGCCCTCGAAGTCCTTGACGCCCTTCTGCAGCCCCTCGACGGCGAGGACGATCTCCTTGGTGACGCCGCGGATCGTCAGGTCGCCCTTGACGTCCCACTTGCCCGCGCCCTTCGCCTTCGCCGACTTCGACTTGAAGGTGAGCTTCGGGAACTTCGCCACGTCGAAGAAGTCCGGGCTCTTCAGGTGGCCGTCGCGCTTCTCGTTGTCGGTGTCGATCGAGGCGGCGTCGATGTCGGCGGTGAAGGCGAGCTTGTCGGGCGCCTTCGGATCGAACTCGGCGGTCCCGGTGAAGGTCGCGAAGCCGCCCTTCACCTTGGAGATCCCGAAGTGCGGGATGGTGAAGCCGACGGCGGAGTGCGAGGTGTCGACGGTGTAGCTGGTCGCCGAGGCGAACGCGGGGACGGCGACGAGGGCGGCTGCGACGAGCACGGTGAGGCGCTTCACGGGTGATCCTCCGGGGCCGCGGGGGCGCGGCACGTTGTTCGGTGTGAAACGATTCGTTGCCGAATCGTTCGGCATCGAAGTAATCCGGAAGCCGCCGCTGCGCAAGCGCCGGCGGCGTCCGGTCAGCGGCAGACGTGGAGCGTGGGCACGCTCGCCCGCACGGCCGGCTGGCACCTGAGCCTCGGATCGGGCCCCATCGGGCAGCGATCCCAGGTGGCGTCGCAGACGGTGGTGCAGCGGTCCTGGCCGTCGGGATCGGGCTCGCACAGCCCGGTCGAGCACGCCGCCGCCTCGTCGCACGGGTCGCCCGGCGCGAGCTTCTCGCCCACGGGCTGGCAGAGGGCCGAGACGTGGGAGCCGCGCTCGAGCAGGCCGCAGTGCTCGCGCTCCGTGCTCCAGCCGCCGAGGCAGCGGCCCTCGGCGTCCCGCCGCGGGCAGCAGTCCACGTCGTCGGCGCAGCCGCCCTCGCCGAGCGCGCAGAACTTGATCGGCTCGCCCTCCGCCAGGAGGTCCAGGACGATCTGGCTGCAGACCGTCAGCGGCGGACAGTCCGCGTTCGTCTCGCACGGGTGGGTGCACCGGAAGGTGTCGCAGGCGTCGGGGTAGTCGCCCTCGCGCTCGCAGGAGATGACGCAGAGGTTCCCGGGGCACTCGTCGATGTAGACGCAGCGGTCCCGCACCTCGAGCGTCGCGAACGGCCCCGGGACCTGGCAGACCGGCGTCGCGCCGTCGTCGTCCTCGCGGGTCGGGTCGAAGAAGGCGCACACCCGCGGCGCCTCGCAGTCGCGATCGGCGCGGCAGCGCGTCTGCGCGTCGTCGGGGGTGCCGTCCCTGAGGACGCCCGCGCAGCGGCGCACCTCGCGCCCGTCGGGCAGCGCCGCCGCCCGGCAGGTGAAGCCCGCGGGGCAGCGGGTGTCGGAGTCGCAGACGCGGAGGCACGCGCCGCCGACGCAGGCGCCCGAGGCGCACTCCGCGTCGGCCTCGCAGGCGATCATCCCGATCTTCTCGCCCACCGGCGGCGCGCAGGCGAGCTTGGCGCGGCACGGCTCGTCGCCGATGCACCCGCCGGCCGGGTCGAGCGTGCACAGCTCCCCGAGCGCCTCGCAGATCGGGTCGCGCTCGTGGCCGCACGCGCTCGTCACCTGGGCGGGCGAGCACCGTCCGTCCCGGCATACCTCGCCGGACGAGCAGTCCCGGTCGGCGGCGCAGAGCCCCTCGAGGTACGGCACGAGGTCGATCGGCTGGCACGAGCCCGACTCGCAGCGCTGGAGCGCGGGGCAGTCGAGGTCCACCTCGCACCCGGGCTCGCGGCACGCGCCGAGCGCGACGGCGGCCGCAGCGGCGAGCACGAGGGCGAGGAGCATGCGCACGCCTCACGGTACCAGACGATCGTCCGATCAGCGGAAGCAGAGCTCCACGTTGCGGACGCCGCTGCCGGTGTGGCCTCCCGACACCGTCTCGCCCACGGCGAGGAACCAGCGCGCGTCGGGCGTGCCCTGGCTGTCGGCGGGCGGGTCGATCCGGAGCAGGTGCGGCACCGTCACCGAGAGGCAGGGGTCGAACGAGGCGATCTGCCCGTCGCCGACGAAGATGGCGCGGTCGGCGCAGGCGTCGGTGAAGAAGCCGGGGCTCCGACGCAGCGGCTGCGGCGTGCCGGCAGGCGCCTCGTCGCTCGCCCAGATCACCAGATCGCGCCCGTCGACGAGCAGCTCGGCGTCGTTCGACCAGAGCCCGCCGTCCTCGCCGGTGCCCTCGGCGCCGCTCGAGTCGGCGAGGTGGAGCGCCGGGCCGGCGGGGTTGCAGACCTCGAGCCGCAGCTCGACGCCCAGCCGCCCGGAGAGATCGAGCTCGAGGTGGGCGAGGCCGCGCACGAGCGAGACCACCGCGGCCGGCGCGTCCGCGTCGTCGCAGTCGTGGCGCCCGGCCGCCACGTCCACGGTGCAGCGGTAGCTGCACGCGCCCGCGGCCAGCGGCGTGCAGCACGAGCCGGACGAGGTGGGCCGCTGCGGATCGGCGCAGCACCGCGGCGTGGCGGCGGGATCGGCGACGCAGGCCGTGTCCTCGCCGTCGGGGGCGCAGGCGAGCGCGCCGTCGGTGGCGCAGGCGCCGTCGATGACGAGGCAGTCCGCGCCGAGGTCGAAGCCCTCGTCGATCTCCTCGTCGCAGTCGTCGTCCTCGCCGTTGCAGAGCTCGGGCGCGTTCGCGAACGGGACGCAGGCCGTGCTCCGCTCGTCGGCGGCGCAGGCGATCGTGCCGCGCTTCCGGCAGCCGTTGCTGACGAGCTCGCAGGGGCCGCCCACGTCCAGCCCCTCGTCCGACTGGCCGTCGCAGTCGTCGTCGCGGCCGTTGCAGAGCTCCTCCTCGGCGATCTCCAGGCAGACGACGTCGTCCTGCGTGGCGTTGCAGGCGCGCAGGCCGGGCCGCCGGCAGGTCCCGCCCTCGCGCTCGACGTCGACCTCGCAGGGCAGCCCCACGAAGAAGTCCTCGTCGATCTCGCCGCCGCAGTCGTCGTCGGTGCCGTCGCAGAGCTCCCGCTTGCCGGGGTTCACGTCGTCGCGGTTCTGGTTGCAGTCCTCGCCGGCCGGGCACCCCGGGCCGTAGCCGTCGAGATCGGGGTCGAAGCACGGGTCCACCCCGGCGCCGTGGAGGCGGATGCGCAGCGTCCCGCTCTTCGGCGCGTCGGTCTCGACGAGCAGCACGTCCTCGTCGGCGGCGACGTCGGCGGGGCGGTACTCCACCGTGAGCAGCTTCACGTCGCCCGGCTGCATCGTGAACGGCCGCTCGTCGAAAGCGAAGTCCTCGCGGCCCTCCTCGCGGCGGATCGAGCGCACCTCCACCGGCAGCGTGCCCACCGACTCCAGGCGGACGACCAGCGACTCGGGCTCGTAGATCGAGGTCTCTCCGAACTCGAGGGACGCCGGATCGACGGTGACCTCGGCGAACACCTCGCGCAGGGCCGGCTCCTCGTCGGCGCAGGCGGCGGCGAGCGACAGGGCGAGCACGACGGTGCGGCGGCGTGTCGCCTGGCTGCCCATCGCTTCCTCCGGCCCCCCGGCCTGCCCCGAGTGTAGCCCGAGCGACGCCCGGCGATCCCGCTCGCCCGGCCGCGGCCGGGCCGGTAGCGTCCCACGTGCATGGGAGCCCGCCCTCGCCCGCCGCTGGTCCGGATCCACGACGGCGCCCTCGCGCCGGCGACCTTCCGCCGCGTCCTCCGCAGGGTGCGGGCGCTCGGCGGAGAGCGGCTCCGCGACACCTACCAGACCACCTTCTGGTACGGGCTCGGCGCGCCCACCTCGGTCGTCGAGGAGGCCATCCTCGAGCTCCTGCCGAGGCTGCCCTCGCGGCGGCGCCTCGCGGGCGCGGAGTGGTGGCTGTCGCGGATGCGCACCACCGACGTGCGGGTCGACTTCCACCGCGATCGCGACGAGGTGCTCGCCACCCGCGGCGGCCCCGACGTCCACCCGCTCTTCTCCTCGATCCTCTACCTGAACCGCGCCCGCGGCGGCCTGCTGGCGGTGACCGAGCAGCCGCTCGCGCCGGAGAACCCGGCCTGCGCGCCCTGGCCGCTCGACGCCGACCTGGTGCGCCCGGCCCCGAACCGCTGGGTCGTCTTCCCCGGCACCCTGGTGCACGGCGTGCTCGACGCCGAAGGCGCGATCCCGACGCGGAGGCTCGCCGGGACCTCGCGGCTCCGCCTGGCGGTGGTGGTGAACTGGTGGGACCACCGGCCGACCGCGGTGCCGACCTTCCCGGAGTCGCGCGCCTACCGCTCCCTCGCGCTTCTCGGCGCGGCGGCGGTCTAGGCTCCGGCCATGGACGAGACCTCGCTCGAGCGGCTGCCGCCGCGGGCGCTCGCGCTGTTCCGCATCCACGGCGCGATCCGCGGCGCCATCTGGTCCTCGCTGCCGGCGTTCGGCGCCGTCTGGCTCGGGCTCGCGGGCGAGCCGGCCCTCGCCGCCGCCGCGGCCGCCGCCGCCCTGGCCGTGCTCGCCGCCTCCGTGCTCGTGCTCCCCTCGCTCTCCTTCCGCGCCTTCGGCTTCGCCATCCGCGAGCACGACGTGATCGTCGAGGGCGGCGTGCTCTTCCGGCGCACGGTGGCGATCCCGTCGGGCCGCGTGCAGCACGTCGACGTCTACCAGGGGCCGCTGCAGAAGGGCCTCGGCCTCGCCGGCCTCCGGCTCTTCACCGCCTCCGGACAGGGCGCCGACGGCGACATCCCCGCGCTGCTCCCCGAGGACGCCGCCCGGCTCCGCGACCGGCTGACGAGGCGCGAGGGCGGCAGTGGGCTCTGACGGCTGGCGGCGGGTCCACCCGTCCTCGATCTGGGTGAACCTGCTCCCGCGGGCGGCGCGGTTCCTCCGCGCCTTCTGGGGCATCGCCGTGGTGGCGCTCCTCGGCGGCCGCGAGGAGGGCCGCGCCCCGCTCTTCTTCGGCGCGTTCCTCGCCCTCGCCGTCGTCGAGGTGGTGATCGGCGGCGTCTTCCACTACCTCTCGCTCCGCTACCGCTTCACCGGCACGAAGCTCGAGATCGACAGCGGCCTCCTCTTCCGGCGCCACCGCACCGTCGAGGCGTCGAGCGTGCAGAACGTCGAGCTGGTGCAGACGTTCACGCACAAGCTCGCCGGCCTCTGGGAGGTGCGGATCGAGACCGCCTCGGGGCGCGAGGCCGAGGGGCTGCTCTCGGCGCTCTCTCGCGAGGACGCCGACGCCCTCGTCGCCGACCTCTCCGCCCACCGCGCCGCCTCCGCGGGGCCGGCGGCGCCCGAGCGCGTGCTGGTCGCGAACTCCACCTGGGATCTGGTGCGCTACGGCCTCACCGGCGGCGGCGTCGGGGTGATCGCCCTGGCGGCGACGGCGCTGCTCGAGGCCCTCGAGAGCGCCGAGGAGCTCGTCGTCTCGTGGCTCTTGCCGCGGGTGGAGGCGGCGGCCGACGTCGCCCGGCCCGCGGCGATCGCCGTCACGGCGCTGGCGGGCCTCGCCGCCCTCGCCGTCGCCAGCGCGCTGGTGGCGATCGTGCGCCACCACGGCTTCGTGCTGGCGCGGGCGGGCGACGCGCTCCGTGCCCGGCGCGGCCTCCTCACCCGCCACCGCGTCGAGCTCGCGCTGGCGCGCGTGCAGCTGGTGTCGCTCGAGGAGCCGGTGCCGCGACGCTGGCTCGGGTTCGGCTCGCTCGACGTCCAGACCGCGGGCTCTCCGGGGCCGAAGGCCCGGACCGGACAGGCGGAGGTCACCGTCCCGGTCCTCGACGCGGCGCGACGCGACGAGGTGATCGGCGCGGTGCTGCCGGCGCTCCCCGGCCCCCTCGCCTCGCTCGCGCTCCAGCCCGCGCCGCCGGCGGCGCTGAAGCGCGCGCTCCTCGGCGCGACCTACCTGGCCGGGGCCATCGCCGCCGCGGCCTTCCTGTCCTTCGGACCCGGCGGCGCGGTCGCGCTCGCCGCCTGGCCGCTCCTCCTCGCCGCCGCGGCGCTCGACGTCCGCAGCCAGGGCTACCTCGTCACCGAGAGCCTCGTCGTCGCGCGGAGCGGCTTCCTGCGCCGCCGCACCGACGTCGCCCGGCGCGACAAGCTGCAGTCGGTCGCGGTGCTGCAGGGCCCGCTCGAGCGCCGCTGGGGCCTCGCTAGGCTCCGGCTCGCGGTGGCCGGCGCCCACGTGCTGCTCCCGCCGCTCCGCGAGGCCGACGCGCGGGCGCTCCTCGAGGCGCTGTCGGAGGGCTCCTACCGTACGGCGCAGCTCAGCGCGCGGCCGCCCTAGCCCGCTCGATCGCCGCCACCGCGGCCTCCGGATCGCGCGACGAGAACAGGAGCCGCTTGCCGCCCTCGAGCACGAGCTCCACCGCGCGGCCCTCGTCCCCGGGCACGTTCCAGAGCGTGCCCACGCCCGGGCGCCAGCGGATGCCCCAGCCGCCCCACGCCCAGGCGCGGTACGTCACCGCGCGCGCCTCGGCGATCCGCGAGAGCTCGACGCGGCGGCGGAACGGTCCGAACCCGAGGGTGACGACGCCGTCGGCGACGGTGACCCGCAGCCGGTGGAACGCCCAGAGCACGCCCAGGACGAGCACCACCACGCCGACGCCGAAGAGGCCGGCGAGCTCCGCGGGCGTGCCGCGGGTCGCCACCAGCGCCGCGGCCTGCGCGGCGAACAGCGCGGCGAGCAGCGCTCCGAGCAGCAGGGTCGCGAGGCGGCTCCAGCGGATCTCCTGCACGAACATCGCGTCCTCCCGGCGTCGAGCCTCTCCTTCGAGTGTAGAGGCCGCGCGGCGCCCCGCAACCTCGATCGGCCGCTGACACCGTGGCAGATCGCCGCGGCGGCGCTGCGACCGGGTGGCAGGGCGCACCCACACCCACCGTGAAATCCTGGCGTTTCCGGCGCGGCACGGCCGTTGCCTTCCGGCCCGGCCATGCCCCGCGCCCGACCGGCCCGCTCCGGCCCGCCTCCATCTCCCGCCGCCGACCGCGACGCGCTCGCCTCCGCGGGCGTCTGGCTCGCGCTCCTCGCGTCCGCCGGCGCGCTCCGGCTGCTCGACGTCGGCCACCCACCGCCCGCCGAGGCCGCCCGCCCCGGCCGGCCGCGCCGCCGCAGGGCCGGCCGGCGACGGGGCGGGCGAGCGCCGGGCGATCTCCGCGCCGCACGTGCGTAGCTTCCTCCCTGCGGGGGCACCCCGACGGAGGAACGGACATGCGCAACCTTCTGCTGGCGGCGCTCGCCGCGCTCGGCCTCGCCGCCTGCGACCGGACGGTCGAGAGCGACGAGCTCCGCGACGAGGCGCGCGAGAGCGGGCCGCTCGACGAGGGCGCCGAGGAGGACAAGCTCGGCGACGACGAGATCATCGACGAGAAGTGACCGAGCCCAGGAACGGGCGAGGGCGGCGGATCGCTCCGCCGCCCTCGCCCGTTCCGTCCCTTCGCGAGGGGCTAGTAGACGCCCTTCATCGACGGGTGCGCGAGGCCGTAGGCGCTGATGGCCTGGCGGAGGAAGAACGGCACCTCGGTGTACTGCTCGAGCGCGACGCAGGCGCGGTTCGCCGAGCAGGTGCACTCGCTGTTGTCGTTGACGTTGCAGCCGTCGCGGCCGCTGCCGGAGACGCCGCCCTCCGGCGTGATCGCCGCGACGGTGGAGTCGAACTTCACGATCGGCTGGCCGTCGGCGAGGACCGGGACGTACCAGTCCGGCGTGCCGTCGGCGTCGAGGTCCGGACCGTCGGTGACCTCGTACGCCTTCACCAGCTGCTCGTTGGCGTACTCGAGCACGCGCGCCGCGATGCCGCGCTGCACGACCTTGCCGAGCACGACCTCCTTGCCGAACGTCTTCGCCACGTAGACGCGGCCGTTCGGGGCGTGGAGCTCGATCCGGTTCTGGAACGCCGGGTCGCTGTCCGCGCCGAGCTCCCAGAGGTGCAGCATGTCGAGCCACTTCTGCTGCTGGTTCTCCGGCAGGTACATGAGCGTCCAGGCGATCAGGAACTTCTGCTGCTCCCAGCCGACCTGCGGGTCGAGCACGCCGGTGTTCGCGGGGTCGTCGGCGCAGAGGAGGCTGCCCTCGGTCGGGAAGCAGGAGGTGACGCCCTCCGGCCGCCACCACGACGTCCAGCCGATGCCGAAGGCCGGGTACTGCTCGCCGTCGGTGAGCGGGAGGTTGCGGGCGTCCATGGCGATCCGCGCGCCCTTCATCTCGTCGTCGCCGGTGAGGTTGGTGGCGAGCCAGCGGCGGTAGCCGTCCGGGAACAGGTCGGCGATCGAGACCGCGCGGTAGCGGGCGTCGACGAAGTCGCGGCGCGAGTCGGAGATGAAGTTGTCGACCGACTCGGTCATCAGCATCGCGGTGTACAGCTTGTCGTAGTACGAGCCGGCGTTGACGGTGAACTGCGAGTCGTACTCGCCCTTGTCGTCGGCGAGCGCGTTCTCCACCGGGCGGCCGCCGTAGCCGACGTTCCCGAAGTAGCCGGTGGCGCCGTTCGGCACCACCACCACGGTGCCGCCCTCGATGCCCGACGGATCGGACGCGGAGCGCATCACCGGCTCCGGCGGCAGGAAGCGGCTCGGGCGCACCTGGAAGTGCGGTCCCGCCTCGGGGCGCTGCAGCTGCCGCGAGAAGTGGTCGAAGGCGATGCCCGACGCCAGGATGTTGTCCGGGAAGAACAGCGGCGCGATCGCCGGCCAGAAGGTGTCGAAGTCGTAGCCGAGCGAGAGCGTGAAGTCCCGGTAGACGTTCGCCATCAGGCCGAGGCCCTTGGCGGCGTCGCGCAGCTTCTCGTTGTAGCGGGTGAGCGTGCGGCCCGAGGCGTTGCGCACGGAGAAGCTCTGCCGGTTGCGCCGGTAGTTGTCGAAGATGTGGCCGACCTCCTGCTGCGCGATGAGGAAGTCGAACAGCTCGTACGGATCGGCGCCGTTGTCGTGGCGGTACACCGCCAGGTTGCCGACGTCGGCCCACGAGTCGGTGGCGAAGCCGTACGGGACGCGGGTGCGGCCCGCCGAGTCCACCGCGTGGCCGGCGGCGGCGCCCTCGGCCTCGGTGGTGGAGCGGAGCGCCTCCCAGGCCGCGTAGTCGACCGGCTGCTGGCGGCACTTCGTGGTCTGGCCGTTCACCGAGACGATGAGGCCGTCGACGAGCGGGTGCCAGGCGCCGAGCCGGGCCTCGTCCCAGCTCGCCGGCTCGAAGGCCGCGGCCTCGACGTCGGTGCAGTCCTGGATCAGCTGCAGCCGGTTCTGCATCTCCGAGTAGTGGTAGTCCGTGACCGGCTCGTCCTCGTCGTCCTGGCCGATCTGCGGCGTGAGGCCGAGGATGCCGCCGAAGTTGTCGAGCTTCATCAGCATGCCGGTGCCGCGGTGGGTGCCGACCGCGAACGACGGGTCGGCGTGCACCGCCACGGCCTCGCCGTAGAACATGCGGGCGGCGGCGAAGTCGTAGACGCCGAGGCCGAGCAGGTCCTGCGTGCCCTCGCCGGCGTAGTCCATCGTCGACGACTGCATGAACATCCAGATCAGGTTCTTGCGCTCGTTCTCGGTGACCGGGTCGAAGTAGCGCGGGCCGACGCAGTTCCCGTTGGCGGTGAAGTCGGTGCAGACCACGCCGGTCTCGCCGTCGTTGGTGCGGAGCTGCCAGTACTGCGGCCGGTACAGGTACGCGTCCGAGGAGCTGACGAAGTTGTGCCGGAGCGCGATGGAGTGGCCCATCTCGTGGGTCACCACCGCGTAGTGCGCCTTGTACGCCAGGTACTTCTGCATCTTCGCGGCGCGGTCGAGCTGCACCACCTTGTCGTCGTCACGCGAGAAGGCGCCGAACTTGTCCTGGAGGATCTGGGCGAGGTCGGCGGTGGCGATCGGCGCCGGCGCCTCGTGGCGCACGCAGGCGCCGCGGTCGGCGAGCGCGAGCTCGCGGAGGTTCTGCAGATCGCGCTGCACCATCGGGTTCGCGCCCCGGAGCGGCGAGGCGTACTGCAGCACGGTCTCCGCGTCCGGGAAGCCGTCGACGCCGGCGAGCTCCTGCATCATCCGGGTGGTGAGCTCGGCCTCCATGTCGGAGCCGATCGCCCGCTTGCGGCGGGCGTCGTAAGTGGCGCGGGTGGTGCTCGCGGCGCGGGCGTCCGCCTTCACCGACCGGAGGTCCTGGTTGAGCTTCCGGAACTGCTTCTTGAGCTGCGGGTCGCGGATCTCCGGGCTCTGCTTCAGCGCCCGGTACTCGTCGAGCTCGAGGCCGCCGAAGGCGCCGAGGCGGGTGTCGACCTCGTCCTTGCTCATCGGCGCCACCGCCCCCTTCTCGGTGGTGGCGCGGGCCGCCGAGGCCCAGTCGCGGACGAAGGTGCCCTCGGTCACGTCCTCGGTGCGGAGCTCGCCGGTGATGTAGCGGGCGGTGTCGACGACGCCCTGCGACCAGAGGTCGTTGACGTGGCTCCACACGTTGATGCTCGCCGAGACCTTCTCGCCGGTGAGCGGGTCGTGCGCGTCGACCATGATGCCCCAGGGCGACGGCGTCTGCGGCGCGCGGATCACGTTGACCTGGTGGAACCGCAGGTCGCCCTTGCGGGCCTCGAGCGCCTGGCCGCACTGCGACAGCGTCGCGGTGTCGCGGGCGAGGCGGGCCTCGTCGCACTGCGCCGCGGTGAGGCCGGCCGGGAGGCGCGGGCCGCCGCAGGCGTCGTGGTCGTTCGCCTCCACCGGGCTGTGGCAGAGGACGACCATCTCGTCCATCTTCGCCAGGGCGATCACGCCGGCCGAGTAGCCGCGCTGCGAGCCGAGGGTGTCGGCGAGCGCCTGGCAGTCCTGACCCTGGTACGCCTTGCCATTGCGGCAGTCGTCGACCTCGCGGGCGAGGGCGATGGCGTCCTGGTTGTCGTCCTGCTGGCCCGTGTAGATCGGGTAGCGCGAGCAGTCCTCGTCGCCGACGCGCTGGCACTCGGCGTAACGGGCGGTCATCACCGCGCTGCGGAGCGCGACGTCCCACTCGTGGGTGGCGTCCTGGGTCGGCGCGAAGAACTCGGGGTTCGACTCGGTGGTGTAGTACCAGGGCTGCGTCACCGCGACGCGGTCGCGGTACGGGAGCGTGCAGCGCTGCTTGAAGGTGTCGCAGCGCGAGCCGCGGCCCACGGCGGCGCACTCGTCCTCGGTGCCGTCGCCGTCGGTGTCGCGGTGCGGGTCGGAGCCGGCCGGGGTGGTCGCCGGCGTGAAGCACTCGACCGGGCCGGCCATCGAGGCCGGATCCTGGTACGCGTGGCTGCGGTCCCAGATGTTGTAGCGGTTGATGAAGCGGTGCCACTTGGTGTCGGTCATGCCGTAGTTGCGGGCGTAGCCGTACCGATCGGTGGTGAACGCGCCGAACGCCTGGAAGCGGTGGCCGTCCCAGTCCTGCGGCTCGTAGTCGTTGTCGACGACGCGGCGGAACGCCTGGCGGATGGTGAGCTCGACCGGGCTGCAGGAGCCGCTCGGCGCCTGGCCGCCGGAGAAGTCGGCGTCGAGCCAGCAGGCCGGGAACTTGTCGATGCCCCAGCCGAAGTGGCTGAGGTCGACCATCTGCGGCGTCGCGAACGCCTTGTTGGTGACGTCGAAGTACCCGCCGGCGAGGTCGAAGTGCGGCGCGTCGAGGCTGTACGGGTCGTTCACGTAGTACGCGAGCGGCTCGTAGGTCACGCCACCGTAGACGCCGAGCTGGCTGAGGGTGTCGAACT
The DNA here is from genome assembly GCA_964504805.1 of uncultured Myxococcales bacterium. Taxonomy (GTDB): domain Bacteria; phylum Myxococcota; class Myxococcia; order Myxococcales; family Vulgatibacteraceae; genus CAZDGH01. The sequence goes on from CAZDGH010000084.1 coordinate 15,178, forward strand.
CGTAGTTGTCGGTGGAGAGGTTCCGCGACCAGTCGACGCGGATGTAGTCGCGGTCGTACCAGGGACGGTCGGTGGTGTTCTCGCCGATGGTGTTCAGCTGCTCGCCCGTCGCCGGGTTGTAGTCGCGCTGGATGTCGAAGTGGCTGACGATCGGGTAGACGGCCACGACCACGCCGTCGTCCGAGGCCGCGCCCGCGCCCTTGCCGTCGGAGTCGGCGATGCGCTCGTAGGTGAGGCGGCCGACGAGCAGGTTCTCCTGCACCACCCACTTGATGCGGGTGAGCGGCTGCGCGTAGGTCGAGGTGAACAGGCCGTCCTGCGACGCGCCGTAGCCGACGTCGACGAGCGTCGCCTGCGACCAGAACTCGGGATCGTCCGAGGGGTCGTGGTAGGCCTCGCCGACGAAGAAGCTCTTCGGGAGGGCGTCCGGCTGGACGCGGTTGATGGGCGGCCGCTCCTCGGCGCAGGCGGCGAGCGCCGCGAGGCCGACGACGGCGAGGACGTGGAAACGGCGGTTCGGGGCCATCAGATCCTCGAGATCAGCGCCTCGACGTTCACGCCGAGGTCCAGGTACAGCGTAGTGGTGCGGTTGAAGAGCGCGTCGCGGCGCTGGCCGTCGGGGCCGAGCTGCGAGGCCAGGGTGCTCGAGCCCACGGTCAGCGAGAGCTCGTCGAGGACGTCCCAGGTGACGTCCAGCGCGAAGGCGGTGGAGTGACGGATCGGCTCGTCCGGCGCGACCTCGGTCGGGGTGACGACCTGCCCGGCGACGGTGGCCGGCGTCGAGCCGAGCTCGTACAGCCAGGCGTGGCGGAGGGTGAGCATCGCGCCGAGGGTCACGCTCTCGATCGGCGAGAACGAGAGCGTCGGGCCGTGCGCCAGATCGCGCTCCACGTTGCGCACGCCCGACTGGATGAAGTTCGCGCAGGCGTCGGAGGCCGGATCGCCGCAGGGGTTCGTCGGCGCGTCGTACTGGCTCGTCGTGTACTCGTGGAAGCGGAAGGTGTACCGGCCGCCGTAGCCGAGGGTCAGGCCGGCGAGCACCGGGAACTTCCGGGACAGCGAGAGGCCGGGGCCCACGGTCATGATCTGCGTCGCCGCCGCCGACGCCTTCGAGAGCGGCAGGCCGAGGCGGACCGTCGGCGAGAGCTTCACGTTCGCCCACGGGTCCTCGAGCTTCGAGACGCCGAGGTCGAGCGAGAGGTCGCTCCACATCCACTCGTTCTTCCGGGTGGTGTCGTCGGAGTTGGTCAGCTCCTGCTCGAGGTCGAAGCGCGCGCGGGTGAAGACGTAGTCGCCGAAGTGCCACTCGGGGCGCAGCGAGACCGAGTGGGCGTAGTACGGGTTGTAGTGCGGGTCCGCGTCCTCCTTGAGGGAGAGCGCGGAGGCGGTGTGCTCGTAGATGATCTGCGAGCCGCGCCAGGGG
>CAZDGH010000085.1:0-16336 GCA_964504805.1 uncultured Myxococcales bacterium
CAGGCGGAGGAGAAGGCCGCCGCCGCCCCGGCCGCGCCCTCCACCTCGGAGGCCGCCGCCGCCCAGGCCGCCCCCGGCCGCCGCGCCGAGGCGCCCGCGCTCCGGCTCCTGCGCGGCAAGAAGCTCGCCGCCCCGGGCGGCCTCGTGCTCGAGGTCTCCGTCGACGCGCTCCCGCTCGACTGGGATCCCGACGCCGAGGTGGAGGTGGAGCTCGAGGACGGCACCCGCGTGAAGGTGCGCCTCGCGCCGGAGCGCACCACGCGCAAGGGCACGCTGCCCGCGGGCACGGCGCTCCGGCTCGGGCTCGCCGCCGACCCCGGCCGCGTCCGCGCGGTCGAGCTCCGCTCCGCGGGGGCGCGGCTCCGGATCGAGGTCGCCGCGTGATCGACCTCGACGGCGAGCTCCCGTCGATCGCCGCCGGCGACGCCGCCGCCTTCGGGCGGTGGCTCGCCGGCGCCGAGCGGCCGCTGCGCGAGAGCCTGCGGCCGTTCGCGACCCGGCTCGACGTCGAGGCCGTGCTGCAGGAGGGGCTGCTCCGGGTGTGGCAGGTGGCGCCGCGCGCCGCGCCGGACGGGAGGCCGAACGTGCTCCTCCGGCTCGGCGTGCGCGTCTGCCGGAACCTGGCGCTGTCGGAGCTGCGCCGTCGCCGGGAGGAGCTGCCCGGCGACGACGCGCCGGAGCCGGAGGTCGAGCCGGCGCCGCCCGATCCGCTCCTCCGGGAGCGGATCGCGGCGTGCCTCGCCAAGCTGCCGGGCAAGCCGGCGCAGGCGCTCCGGGCGCGGCTCGAGGCCGCGGGCGGCAGGCCTGACGAGTCGCTCGCCGCCTCGCTCGGGATGCGGCTCAACACCTTCCTGCAGAACTTCACCCGGGCGCGGAAGCTGCTCGAGGCGTGCCTCGCCAAGGCCGGCGTGGAGGTGGGCTGATGGATCGGCGCGAGGAGCTGCTGGTCGAGGAGGCGCTCGGCGCGTTCCGCCCCCGCGATCCCGCCGGCGGCGTCCGCGAGCACAAGGCCTTCCGCGACCTCTCCGCCGAGGGGCGCGCGGCGCTCTTCGAGGAGGCGCTCCGGCAGCGGGCGCTCGAGCAGGCCCTCGATCCGGAGGGCCTCTCCACCACCGCCCGCGCGGTGCTCGCCCGGATCGCGCGGCCGTAGGTTGCGGGCGCCGGCCGCGGTGCGCACCCCGATCGCGAGAGGAGGCGCACATGCAGTGCTCGGACGTGATGAAGACGGACATCGTGACGATCCACGAGGAGGACGACCTCGCCATGGCCGCGCGGAAGATGCGCGACTTCGGCGTCGGCTTCCTGCCGGTGCTCGACGAGCGAGGCCGCCCGGTCGGCACGATCACCGATCGCGACGTGGCCATCCGCGCGGTGGCCGAGGACCGGCTGCCGAGCGCGATCTGCGTCGAGGACGTGATGACCCGCGAGGTCGTCTCCTGCGATCCCGACACCGACCTCCGCGACGCCGAGGAGAAGATGGCGTCGGCCCGGAAGTCGCGGCTGATGATCTGCGACTCGGACGGCGTGCTGGTCGGCGTCATCAGCCTCTCGGACGTCGCCCGCTGGGAGGACGAGAGCTCGTACGCGGCGTCCACGCTGCGCGACATCGCCAGCCGCGAGGCGCCCGCCCCGGAGCCCTGATCACGGCGCCTCGGGGCGCTCCCCGGAGAGCGCCTCGCCGCCCCGCGCCGTCGCGTCGACGACGGCGCGTTCGCCGAGCGGGAGCGCGAGCTCGAACTCGGCGCCCGCGCCGCGCGGGACGAGCGCCACCAGCGTCCCGCCGTGGGCCTCGGCGATCTTGCGCGCCGCGAACAGCCCGAGGCCGAGGCCGCCGAAGTGCGTCGGCGGCACCGCCCGCTCGTACGGCTCGAAGATCCGCTGCAGGTCCTCGCGCCGCACGCCGATGCCGTGGTCGCGGACGGTGAGGACCGCCTGCTCCTCGTCGCGCCGCACCGACAGCTCCACCGGCTTGCCGGCGCCGAACTTCGCCGCGTTCGCGACCAGGATCTCCACCGTCTTCACCAGGCGCGGCCGATCCCACTGGCCCACCACCGGCTCGGGCGCGTCGAGCGTGAGCTCGCAGCCGGACCGCGCGAGGAGGCTCGCCAGCCGCCGCACCGCCTCGCGGGCCACCGCCGCGAGGTCGACCGGCTCCTTCTCCAGGTAGAGCTTGCCGTGGAGCAGCTCCGCGGTCTCGAGGAAGTCGTCGTAGCGGCGCGAGACGCGGCGGGCGATCTCCTCGGCCCTGTCCACGCGCCGCAGGGCGCGTCGCGCGTCGGGCGCGACCGCCTCGAGGTCCTCGCGGAGGAGCCGGAGCTGGAGCTTGAGGGCGGTGAGCGGCGTGCGGAGCTCGTGCGAGACCGCCGAGAGGAACTGCTCGCGGGCGTCGAGGGCCTCGCGGGCGAGCCGGAAGAGCCGCGCGTTCTCGTCGGCGGCGGCGACCGCCGAGGCGCGCGCGTCGCGCTCCGCGGCGCGGGCGCGCTCCATCTCGTCGATGTCGGTCTCGGTGCCGACCCAGCCGACGATGCGGCCGTCGGTGCCGCGCTCCGGCACCGCCCGGAAGAGGTGGTGGCGGAACGTCCGGTCCTCCGCGCGCCAGATCCGGAAGGTGCCCTCGAACGGCTGGCCGTGGTCCACCGCCCAGCGGTAGGCGGCCGAGCACGGCTCGCGGTCGTCGGGGTGGAGCGCCGCCATCCAGGCGGAGCCGTTCCCGGTCGGGAAGCCGGTGTAGTCGTAGAAGCGCTGGTTCCACGTCAGGATCGTCCCGTCCGGTCCGGCCACGAACACCATCGCCGGCAGGGCGTCGGTGAGGCTGCGGACGGCGGCCCGGAAGCTCTCCGGCTCCCGGGCGCCCTCCTCGGGCGGCTGCCGCGCGGCGAGCTCCCGCGCCCGCTGCGCCTCGCTCCAGAGCTCGACGAGCACCGCGACCTTGGCGCGGACGTGATCGGGGTCGAGCGGCTTCGCCAGGAAGTCCGTGGCGTGCACCGCCCAGGCCTTGCGCAGGTCGCTCGAGTCGACGGCGCTCGCGGTGACGAAGACGATCGGCGTGCTTCGCGTCCGCGGGCACTCGCGCAGCCGCGCGGCGACCTCGAGCCCGTCCATGCCGGGCATCCGCACGTCGAGCAAGATCACCGCGAACGGCCGCTCCCGCGCGAGCGCCAGCGCGCGCGGCCCGCTCGTGGCGCGGACGAGCTCGTACCCTTCGCCCTCGAGGATCGCCTCGAGCGCGACCAGGTTCGCCGGGTGGTCGTCGACGAGGAGGATCGCGGGCTTCCCGCCCTCCTGCCGCTCCTCGGCCATCTCGCCCCTCCACGTGCAAGGTGTGCGCGAACGGACGGTGCCGCACGCGGCACGCTCCCGCCGTCCGAGGACCCGCGCGGGGACTACGCCGGCACGCCGGCGGCCGGCAGCCTGCGCGGTCCGGGAGCCTCCAGGCGCACGCTCGTCCCGGCGCGGGGCCCGGGTGGGACCGGAGCTTCCTCGTCGGACCCAGGCTCGCGGCACCTGCATCGGATCGCGCGCGCCGGAGGGTCGCGGTGGCGCAGCACGAGGTGTTCGTCCAGGGCGGCCCGCCGCGGGGCCTCGGCCGTGGCGTCGCGAGGTGGCGCAAGGTCCCGAAGGCGCGCCTTCCAGGACCACGAGCCATGACGACGGACGCGGCACCTGTCCCGGCGACCGGGATCTCGACCCGCGGACGTCCCCGGCGAAGGCGGACCTGCGCCGCGCCCCTCCGCCGAGCGTGCGGCCGTGTGCACGAAAGGCACATCGCTTGCTGCTCCCGGCTCCGAGCCCGGGCGGTCCGGGCACGGGGGATGACGATGCGCGGGTGGCGGTGGATGGCGGTGGCGGCCGCGGCCGTGGTGGCCGGCTGCGATGGCGGCGCGAGGAGCGTGGAAGCCGCGGGCGCGCGCGGGGTCCAGGGAGGCGTCGAGCACGACCACGGCGGCACCGGGACGCCCGGTCACGCCGGGACGCCGGCCGAGACCCGCGGGCTCCCCACGCCGCTCCCGGCGAGCGGCGATCCGTGCGACGAGCCGCCGCCGGAGCCGCCCCCGCGCGATCCGACGGCCTGCGGCGTCGACGAGGAGCTCGGCACCAGGTACCCGATCGCGCTCGCCGGCACGACCGAAGGCGCGGGCGACGGCTGGGCCGGGAGCTGCGGCGGCGCCGGCGCGCCGGAGCGGCTCTACCGCTGGACGGCACCGTCGGACGGGACCTACGGCTTCTCGGCGAGCGGCGCCCTCGACACCGTGCTCTCCGTGCTCGCCGAGCCGTGCGCGGCGACCGAGCTCGCCTGCTCCGACGATCACGCCGGCGTGGCCTCGTACGTGGTGCGCACGCTCGCGGCCGGCGAGACGGTGAGCGTGGTCGTCGACGGCTGGGGCGCGACGGGCGGGCCGTTCGCCCTCCGCATCGGGCCTGCCTCGGAGGCGGGCTCGTGCGGCGACGCGCTCGACGGCGACGCCGACGGCTACGTCGACTGCGACGACTGGGACTGCGCCGCCGACGCCGGCTGCGCGGTCTCGGCGGCGCCCTGATCAGGCGACGGTGACGAACGTCTCCGCGACGTGGAGCACGCGGCGGGTGATCCAGTGGAGGAACTCGACCTTCAGCCGGTACCGGCCGGCGACGGTCGGCCTCGCCAGCAGCATGTACCGCTGCGCGGTGGTGAGCTCGAAGGGCTGGCCGGCGGCGATCGGGAACGGGCGGGAGAACCGCCCGTCGTCCGCCGAGCCGAGGGTGTGGCCGTCGACGTTGATCACCTCCGTCGCCAGGCCCTCGAGCGTGAAGCGCAGGATCGAGTAGCTGGCGTTGAGGACGTGGAAGAGGCCGGTCTGGCCGCGCCGCATCGAGACGGCCACGCGCGGATCCGTCCGCGTCGGCGAGGCGCCGTCGCCGGTGGAGGGGACGCCGGTGATCAGGAAGTACTTCGGCTCGAAGCGGTTCAGCCCGGCGTCGACGCCGAAGGTCGCGTGGATGCCCTCGTGGTGATCCATCACGTGCCAGCGCGGGTCGACGTCGTCGGGCACCCACGCCGCCTCGACGTCGTAGGGCACGATCTCCGTGCCGCGGCGCACCGTGCCCTGGCCCGTCGGGGGATCGACGAGCAGCAGCCCGTACATGCCCATCTCGAAATGCAAGACGGTGTTGACGTGGCAGTGGTAGAAATACAGACCCGAGTGAGACATCTGGAGCTGGTAGGTGTACTCGTCCTGCATCTCGAACGACGTGTGTCCGACGCCGTCGTTGAATGGCGTCGGCTCGAGCCCGTGGTGGTGGATGGTGTGGTCCCGCGTCCGCGGCCGGAGGCGGTCGTGGACGAGCTGCCCCTCGCGGACCCGCAGCGTCGGACCGGGGAAGCCCTCCGGGAGCGGCACCGGCAGGGTGCGCTCGAACGTCCACATCTTCACCGTCTCGCCGTCGGGCATGCGCAGGTCGACGCCGACGAAGCGGTGCTCGAAGAAGACGTCGGGCTCGAGCCGGTCCGGCGTCGGAGGCCGCTCGAGGCGGGTGGGGAAGGCGGAGAAGTGATCGAGCTCCGCGAGCGGGAGGACCGGGCCACGGCGGACGACGGGGAGAGGCATCGCTGGCTCCCTTTCTTCGATCACGCGAGGGGACGGAGCATGGACCAGTCGGCGATGCAGCCCCACGGATAGCCGCCGCCGTCGAGCGTCTGCGACATCTCGATGTGGCAGTGCATGGTGAAGTGCAGCGGGAAGCTCTCCTCCCGCGGCGGCCACGCCGCCTTCGGGATGTCCGGCGGCTTCACGAACGGGTGGAGGTGGTCCTTGCGGGAGAGCGGCGGGAGCATCCAGGTGTCGACGCCGTAGGCGTTGTCCCGCACCACGCCGTCCTCCGAGAGCTCGAACACGTGGTTCGCGTGGATGTGCGGCGAGTGCGTGGCGAGCCCGGCGTTCAGGGAGCGGATGAGCCACGGCTCGCCCTGGCCCGCGTCGATGTGCGTGTCCGGATCCGTGGTGGCGAAGAGCCCCGAGCGACCGTTGAGCGTGAAGAACCGCGGCTCGAACTGGGCCCTCAGGCGGGCCGGGTCGACGGGGCGACCCTGCTCGGCCAGCGCGTTGAAGCGCGGGTCGATCTGGTTGAACACCCAGAGCCGGGTGCGCTCGGGGCTCCACGGCCGGCCGGGGAAGTCCTCGTCGCGGCCGAGGGCGTCGAAGAGGCGCTGCACGTTCGGCGTCGGATCGGCGTAGGGGGTCGGCCGCCGGCCGGCGGCCTCGGGCGCGAGGACGACCAGCGCGCCGTGGAGCCCGAGCACCCGGTTCACCGGCTCGTTCAGCGAGTCGAGGTACCAGTACACGCCGGCCTTCGGCGCCGTGAACCGGAGGCGCTCCTCCTTCCCCGGCGTGAGCAGCGAGGTCTTGGCGACGCCGGGCACCACGAGGACGTGGGGCTGCGCGCTGTCGTTCCGGATCAGCAGGTCCAGCGCCTGCCCCTGTCGCGCCACCAGGATCGGACCGGGGATCCGGGGTCCGGTCTCGTCGGCGAACGCCCACATGAAGACGAGGCGTCCGTCGGCGAGCTCCTGCATCACGTCGCGGATGAAGAGCCGCTTCGGCTCCACGCTCGCCGCCCGCGCCTCGTCGCGCGGCAGCGGGAGCAGGCTGCCGAGGGCGGCGGCGCCGAGGCCCGCGGCGCCGGCCTTGAGGATCTCCCGCCGGCTGACCCGCCTCACGGCCGCACCCGGATGCGGGCGGTGAACGACTCCTCGAGGTGATCGTGGATCCCGCAGTCCTTCGCTTCGTCGGGGGCGACCACGTGCACGACGTCGCCCGGCTCGATCATCTGCGCGTTGAGGGTCGGGCAGTCGGCGTGGGTGTCGTGGGGGAGCGAGACCGGCGCGTGCTCGTACACGTCGTCGTTGACGTAGGCGATGAGCTGCCCCGGGTGCACCACGAGCTCGGCGGGCGAGAAGCCGCGCTCGGAGATGTGGAGGGTCGCGATCGGTCCCGCGGGCGCGTCGGCCGCGTCGCCGCCGCAGGAGGCGAGGGCGAGGCCGACCGACGCGAGCACGGGGGAGAGGCACGGCGGGCGCATGACGGTCTCCGGCGGCGTGCGGCGCACGCGGTCGAGGGCGGCTCGGGGTACGAGCGAGGGTGCGAGCGCGCACCGGGCCGGCGAACCGCCCGCGCGGGCCGACCCGGAGACGGCGGTGGGCACGAGAGGTCTGGACCCGGGGCCGGGGCGCCGGCGACCCGCGGGTCAGCGCCCGAGCAGCTCGCGGACCCGCTCCTCGAAGTACGCCTCGTCGCGCGCCCCGCTCGCCGCGGCGACGATCACGCCGTCCTTCGACACGAAGACGGTCGACGGAACCGCCCGCACGCCGAGCGGCGCGAGCACCTCGCCCCTGGCGATCGCCACGTCCATGCCGAGGCCGTACTTCGCGGCCGCGGCGCGGACGAGCGCCTCGTCCGGCTCGAGCGAGAGCGCCAGGAACCCGACGCCCTCCGGCTCGTACCGCCGCCGCACCGCCTCGAGCCCGGGAAACTCCCGGGCACAGGCGTGTCAGCCGGGGACCCAGAGGTTCACCACCCACGGCTTGCCCGCGAGCGACGCCTTCGAGAGGGCGCGGCCGTCGAGGTAGGTCCCCTCGATCGCGGGGAGCGGCCGGTTCGGCCGCGAGACCGGCTCGCAGCCGAGGAGGAGGAGCCCGAGCAAGGGGAGGGTCACGCGGCGCACGGCGACATCGTGCCACGACCCGCGGCGATCAGCGCCCGCCGAACGGGAGGTGCTGTCCGCGGGCGGGCAGCGCCGACGGCCTGCCGGTCAGCCACGCGTCGGCCGCCCGCGCCGCCTCGCGGCCGTCGGCGATCGCCCAGACCACCAGCGAGGCGCCGCGCATCGCGTCGCCGGCGACGAAGACGCCCGGCGCGCTCGTCGCGTGCCCCCGCGCGCCGACGTTGCCCCGGGCGTCGAGCTCGACGCCGAGCTCGGGGAGGCCCGCGGTCTCCGGCCCGGTGAAGCCCATCGCCAGCAGGAGGAGGTCGCACGGGATCCGCCGCCCGGTGCCGGGCCGATCGCGGAGCTCGCCGCCCACCGTCTCGACCTCGACGGCGTGGAGCGCCACCAGCCGCCCGCCCTCGCCCTCGAGGCGCGTCGTGCGCAGCGCGAACGCGCGGTCCCCGCCCTCCTCCTGCGACGAGCTGGTGCGGAAGATCATCGGCCACTGCGGCCACGGGTTCGACGCGGGCCGCGACGAGGGCGGCGCCGGCAGCAGCTCGAGCTGGGTCACCACCGCGGCGCGCTGCCGGAGCGCGGTGCCGAGGCAGTCGGAGCCGGTGTCGCCGCCGCCGAGGACGACGACGCGCTTGCCGGCGGCGTCGTGCGGGAGACCGCCTGCGTCGCCGGCGACGGCGCGGTTCTGCGCCTCGAGGTAGGCCATCGCCTGCACCACGCCGGCGAGCTCGCGGCCGGGAACGTCCAGCTCCCGCGCCTTGCGGGCGCCGGTGGCGATCACCACCGCGTCGTATGCGCCGCGGAGCTCGGCCCAGTCCGGCGACCGGCCGACGTCGACGCCGGTGCGGAAGACGATGCCCTCGGCCTCGAGGAGCGCGAGCCGGCGGTCGACGACGTGCTTCTCCAGCTTGAAGTCGGGGATCCCGTAGCGGAGCAGGCCGCCCGGACGGTCGTCGCGCTCGAGCACGGTGACGCGGTGCCCGGCCCGGTTGAGCTGCGCCGCCGCGGCGAGGCCTGCCGGGCCGGAGCCGACGACCGCCACGGTCTTCCCGCTCCGCGCGTGCGGCGGCCGCGCCACGACCCAGCCCTCCGCGAAGGCGCGCTCGGCGAGCTCCTTCTCGGTCTGCTCGATCGCCACAGGCGCGCCGTCGATCGCCAGCACGCACGCCGCCTCGCACGGCGCCGGGCAGACGCGGCCGGTGACCTCCGGGAAGTCGTTCGTCGACGCCAGCGAGAGGAACGCCGCCTTCCAGCGATCCCGGTAGAGGTGGTCGTGGAAGTCGGGGACGACGTTCCCGAGCGGGCAGCCCTGGTGGCAGAACGGCACGCCGCAGTCCATGCAGCGCGCCGCCTGTCGCTTCGCCTCGTCGGGCGCGAGCGGCAGCGACAGCTCGCGGGCGTCGGCGAGGCGCTCCCTGGCGTCGCGCTTCGGCGCCAGGACGCGGGGAAACTCGAGGAAGCCGGTGATCTTGCCCACGGCTCAGTCCCCCACCGCGGCGAGGCGCGCCGGCTGCGACGGCGGCGGCCGGAGCTGCGCGCGCCGCGCCTGGAGCACGCGCTTGTAGTCGGTGGGGAGCACCTTCACGAAGTACGGGACCATGTGCTCCCAGTTGTCGAGGATGCGGCGGCCGAGGGCGCTGCCGGTGTGGCGCAGGTGCGCCTCGACCAGGCCGTAGACCAGCCACAGCTCCGACTCGTCGACGAGCGACTCGAGCTCCACCATCTCCGGGTTGCAGCGCTGCCGGAAGGTGCGCTCGCGGTCGAAGACGTAGGCGGTGCCGCCGCTCATGCCCGCGGCGAAGTTCCGCCCCGTCGGCCCGAGCACCACCACCACGCCGCCGGTCATGTACTCGCAGCCGTGGTCGCCGACGCCCTCCACCACCGCGCGTGCGCCGGAGTTGCGGACCGCGAAGCGCTCGCCGGCGAGGCCCGCCACGAACACCTCGCCGGCGGTGGCGCCGTAGAGGAGGGTGTTGCCGACGAGCACGTTCTCCTCGGCGGCGAACCGGGCGCCCTTCGGCGGGTGCACCACGATCCGGCCGCCGGAGAGCCCCTTGCCGAGGTAGTCGTTGGCGTCGCCCTCGAGCTCGAGCGAGACGCCCTTCGCCAGGAACGCGCCGAAGCTCTGGCCCGCCGAGCCCTGGAGCCGGATCCGGATCGAGTCCTCGGGGAGCCCGGCGCCGCCCGTCTTGCGGGCGATCGCGCCGGAGAGCATCGCGCCCACCGCGCGGTGCCGGTTCGTCACCGGCAGCACCACCATCGCCGAGGCGCCGCCCTCGAGCGCCGGGCCCACCCGGGCGAGCAGCTCGTGGTCGAGGTGGTCGGAGACGTCCTTGCGCTGCTCGGCGCGGCAGCGGCGGGGCGCGGCGGCGTCGGCCCTCGGCGGCGCGAGGATCGCCGAGAGATCGAGGCGCCGCGCCTTCTCGTGGGTGACGTCGGTGCGCTGCCGGAGCAGGTCGACGCGGCCGACGAGCTCGTCGAAGCGGCGCACGCCGAGCCGGGCCATCAGCGCGCGCATGCCCTCGGCGACGAGCAGGAAGAAGTGGACCACGTCCTCGGGGCGCCCGGTGAAGCGCTCGCGCAGCTTCGGGTCCTGGGTGGCGACGCCGACCGGGCAGGTGTTGAGGTGGCACTTGCGGAGCATCACGCAGCCGCTGGCGACCAGCGACGCGGTGGCCATCCCGAACTCCTCGGCGCCGAGGAGCCCGGCGACGACGACGTCGCGCGGGGTGCGGAGGCCGCCGTCGACCTGCACGCGGAGCCGGTCGCGCAGCTCGGCGTGGACGAGCACCTGCTGGGTCTCGGCGAGGCCGAGCTCCCAGGGGAGGCCGGCGTGGCGCAGCGAGGAGAGCGGCGAGGCGCCGGTGCCGCCCTCGTAGCCGGCGATCACCACCGCGCCCGCGCCGGCCTTGGCGACGCCCGCGGCGATGGTGCCGACGCCGACCTCGGAGACGAGCTTCACCGAGACGCGGGCCGCGGGCGACACCGCCTGCAGGTCGTAGATCAGCTGGGCGAGGTCCTCGATCGAGTAGATGTCGTGGTGCGGCGGCGGCGAGATCAGCGTCACCCCGGGCGTGGACCAGCGCACCTTGGCGATCCGCTCGTCGACCTTCGGGCCGGGGAGCTGGCCGCCCTCGCCGGGCTTCGCGCCCTGGGCGACCTTGATCTGCAGCTCGTCGGCGTTGACCAGGTACTCGGTGGTGACGCCGAAGCGGCCCGAGGCCACCTGCTTGATCGCGCTGCGCCGGAGGTCGCCGTGCTCGTCCGGGACGAAGCGCCGCGGCTCCTCGCCGCCCTCGCCGGAGTTCGACCGCGCCCCGAGGCGGTTCATGGCGATGGCGAGGGTCTCGTGGGCCTCGGCGCTGATCGACCCGAAGGACATCGCGCCGGTGACGAAGCGCTTCACCAGCTCCCGCGCCGGCTCGACCTCCTCGAGCGGCACCGGCTCGCAGCGATCGAAGGCGAGCTCGAGCATCCCGCGCAGCGTCGAGAGCTCCGCCGTCTCGTCGTCGGCGAGGCGGCAGAACTCCGCGAACGCCTCGGCGTCGTTGGTGCGGGCCGCGTGCTGGAGCCGGGCGATCGTCGCCGGGTTCCACTTGTGCCGCTCGCCGCGGCGGCGCCACTGGTAGAGGCCGCCGGTCGGCAGGGCCTCCTCGGGCGAGACCGGCCGCTCGAAGCCGCGGGCGTGGCGCTGTGCGTTCTCGCGGTCGAGCTCTCCGAGGCCGACGCCCTCGAGGCGGGACGGCGTGCCGGTGAAGTGCAGCTCGACGAGCTTCCGGTCGAGGCCCACCGCCTCGAAGATCTGCGCGCCGCGGTACGAGCTGATGGTGGAGATGCCCATCTTCGACATCACCTTGAGCAGCCCCTCGTCGATGGCGTGCAGGTACCGCCGCTGCGCCTCGTCGACGCCGCCGGGCACCTCGCCGCGCAGCGCGAGCGCGCGCACGGTGTCGAGGGCGAGGTACGGGTTCACCGCCGCGGCGCCGTAGCCGATGAGCAGCGCGAAGTGGTGCACCTCGCGCGCCTCGGCGGTCTCGACCACCAGGCCGGTGTGCATGCGCGTGCCCTCGCGGACGAGGCGCTGGTGCACGGCGGAGAGCGCGAGCAGGGACGGGATGGCGGCGCGGCGCGCGTCGACCCCGCGGTCGGAGAGGACCAGGACGTTGACGCCGTCGTCCACCGCCTCGACCGCCTCGCGGCAGAGGCGCTCCACCGCCGCCTCGAGCGCTCCCTCCTCGCCGACGTCGTAGAGGAGCGAGAGCGTCTGCGGCTCGAAGACGCCCTCGCGGATCGAGCAGAGCTTGGCGAGCTGGCCGTTGAGGAGGATCGGGCCGGGCAGGGCGATGCGGTGGCACTGCTCCGGCGTCTCCTCGAAGGTGTTGCCGTCGGGGCCGATCGCGGTGGCGACGGTCATCACCAGCTTCTCGCGGATCGGGTCGATCGCCGGGTTCGTCACCTGGGCGAAGAGCTGGTGGAAGTACTCGAACAGCGACGGCGCGCGGTCGGAGAGCACCGCCAGCGGCGTGTCGGTGCCCATCGAGCCGACCGGCTCCTTCCCGCTCTCGGCCATGGGCTGGACGAGGATCCGCACGTCCTCGTCGCTGTAGCCGAAGGCGCGCTGCAGCCGGCCGAGGTCGTCTCCCTCGATCCGCGCCGGCGCCGGCACCTCGGGGAGCTCCTCGAAGGTGAAGACGTTGTCGGAGAGCCACTTCCGGTACGGCCAGCGCGAGGCGATGTCGTGCTTCAGCTCGTCGTCCTCGACGATGCGGCCCTCGACGGTGTCGACGAGGAACATCCGGCCCGGCTGCAGCCGGCCTTTCTTGCGGATCTTCTCCGGGGGCACGTCGATGACACCGGTCTCGGAGGCGAGGACGACCCGGTCGTCCTCGGTGACGAGGTAGCGCGAGGGGCGGAGGCCGTTGCGGTCGAGGGTGGCGCCGACGAGGTGGCCGTCGGTGAAGGCGATCGCCGCCGGGCCGTCCCAGGGCTCGAGCAGCGACGACGCGTACTCGTAGAACGCGCGCCGCTCGTCGGCCATGAGCGGGTTCTCCTCCCAGGCCTCCGGGATCATCATCATCATCGCGTGCGGCAGCGTGCGGCCGCCGAGGGTGAGCAGCTCGAGCATGTTGTCGAACTGCGCCGAGTCGGACTTGCCGGGGACGATGATCGGGAAGAGCCGGTCGAGGCCGCCGCCGAACTTCGCCGAGGAGAGCCCGGCGCGGCGCGCGTCGAGCCAGTTCCGGTTGCCGCGGACGGTGTTGATCTCGCCGTTGTGGGCGATGAAGCGGAACGGCTGGGCGAGCTCCCAGGTCGGGAAGGTGTTGGTGGAGAAGCGCGAGTGGACGAGCGCGATGGCGCTCACCATGTCGGGGTCGCCGAGGTCCCGGTAGAAGCGCGGGAGCTGCCGCGGCAGGAGCAGGCCCTTGTAGACGATCGTCTCCGCGGACATCGAGGCGACGTGGAAGCGGCCGTCGGGGTCGACGCCGGCCTCGCGGACGCGGTTCTCGGCGAGCTTGCGGATGACGAACAGCTTCCGCTCGAAGGCGCTCGGCGCCACGCGGCGGCGGCCGACGTAGAGCTGCCGGATCGCCGGCAGCGAGGCGGCGGCGGTGCGGCCGATCACCGTCGGGTCGACGGGCACGTCGCGCCAGCCGAGGACGCGCTGCCCCTCCTCCTCGACGGCGCGCTCGAGCAGCGCCTCGCAGGCGCGGCGCGCGGCGGGCTCGGCGGGGAGGAACACCATGCCGATCGCGTAGCGGCGCCGTCGCGGCATGTCGAAGCCGAGGGCGAGGCCCTCGCGCTTGAAGAAGCGATGCGGGAGCTGCAGCAGGATGCCGGCGCCGTCGCCGGTCTCGGGGTCGGAGCCGGTCGCAGCGCGGTGCGAGAGCCGGTCCAGGAGCTCGAGGCCGCTCTCGACGATCCCGCGCGACTTCTCGCCCTTGATGTGCGCCACGAAGCCGACGCCGCAGGCGTCGCGCTCGGTCTCGGGCTCGTAGCAGCCATACCGCCCCGGACGAACCGGCATCGAGTGCTCCCCTCGCCGCCCGGAGGCGGCCCATGACGCGGCGTGCCATCGCACGATAACGCATCGCGTCGCCCCGCGGCAACGCGGCACACGTGGAGCGCAATCCTGCGGGGCTACGCGCGCTTAGAAGCGCCGGACGAGGCGCGCGATTCCCTCGAGCGCCCGGACGAGAGGCTCCGGCGGGAGGGTGCGCTGCACGCCGGCGAAGCCCGGCTCGAGGAGGCCGTACGAGACGACCTCCTTCTTCTGGTGCACGAGCCGCACGAGGCCGAGCGCGGGATCGACCTCGACCCGCAGCGACTCGCCGGCGGCGAGGTGCTCCTCGAGCACGCCCGCGGCGATCGGATCGGCGGCGAGGACGCGGCCGAGCGGCCCGTCGAACGAGAGGCCGGCCTTCCCGGCGTCGAAGAGGCCGCGGCGCTTCACCTTCACCGTCGCGCGCACCGCCGCCGCGTCCGCCGGGACGTGCCGCACGAGCCAGTGGTGCTGCACCGGCAGGAGCTGCCGCGACAGGAGCGGCGCGATCCCGACGCGCACCGAGAAGGACGGGCCGCCGGGATCGAGGATGGTGGTGTGGCCGCCGACGCGCACCGAGAGGACGTCGAGCGGGCTGTTGCCGAGCGCGAGCAGGTGACGGTCCTGCGAGAGGAAGCGGCGGTCGAAGGCCGAAGGCTCGAGCGGCGCGGCCTCGATGCCGAGGGCGGCGAGGTGGGCCCGCAGGGCCGGGAGGCCGAGCGCGCGATCGAGGGCCTGGTGCACGGCGGCCACGGACGGCGCGCGCGCGGGCGGATTCACGTACGATTCGCCCGCCCATGGCCTCGGAGACCCACCCGGTCGCGCTGCTCGCGGCCCTGCACACGGAGCGGCGCGATCGCGCCCGGCGCCTCTCGCTCCTGCGGCTGCTCGGCGTCACCGGCTTCTTCGCGCTCTCGGCGTACATGGGCCGCGTCGCCGAGAAGCCCGAGTGGACGGGCAACCTCGGCATCTTCGCCGTCTACTTCGGCATCGCCGTCGCGCTCTGGCTCGGCGGCAAGCTCTCGGAGCGCGCCTGCGAGCTGGCGAGCTTCGCCATCCCGTTCGTCGACATCCCGATGGTGTACCTGCTGCAGCGCGAGGGGCTCGCCACCTCCGCGCACCCGTACGGCCTCGTCGGGTTCACCCTCGGGATCCTCGTCTTCCTGGTGATGCTCTCCGGGCTGTCGCTCGCGCCCTGGCAGATCGTCGCCTCGGCGCTCGCCGGCGCGGTCGCGGAGGTCGCGCTGCAGGCGGAGATCGGCGAGCAGCCCGCGAGCATGGTCGGCTCGTGCATCATCTTCGCGCTCTCCGGCGCCGCGGGGCTCTACGGGCAGAGCCGGGCGCGCAGCCTGGTGGAGTCGGTGGCGCGCGAGCAGCTCCGGCGCGAGCGGATGAACCGCTACTTCTCGCCGGCGATCGCCGAGCTGGTGGAGCGGATGCCCGAGGGCGCGGCGGCGGGGGAGGTGCGGGAGGTGACCGTGCTCTTCTCCGACATCCGCGACTTCACCGCGATGTCGGAGTCGCTCACCGGCGAGCAGGTGGTGGCGATGCTGAACGGCTACCACGAGCGGATGGTCGAGGTGATCTTCCGGCACGGAGGCACGCTCGACAAGTACATCGGCGACGGGATCATGGCGTACTTCGGCGCGCCGGTGGCGCAGGGCGATCACGCCGAGCGCGCGGTGAAGTGCGCCCTCGGCATGCAGACCGAGCTGGCGCGGCTCAACGAGGAGCGGCTGGCGCGCGGCGAGCCGGCGCTGCGGATGGGCATCGGCGTGCACACCGGGCAGGTCGTCGTCGGCGACATCGGCTCGACGCGCCGCCGCGAGTACACCGCGATCGGCGACACCGTGAACCTGGCCTCGCGGATCGAGGGGCTCACCAAGGTGCACGGCGCCGGCGTGCTCGTCTCCGAGGAGACGCGGCGGCGCGTGGACGGCGGCATCGTCTTCACCGCGGCGCCGCCGGTGCAGGTGAAGGGCAAGGCGGAGCCGGTGCGCACGTTCGTCGCCGGCGGCGACGCGCCGGAGGCCCTGGCTCAGCCGGGGTAGATGGCGACGATGCGCACCCGCGACCGGACGAGCTCCTTGGTCGGGTAGTAGCACTCGCCCAGGCTGAAGTCGGCGTACACCGAGCAGCCGGCGATCGGCGCCGGCGGCACCACCACCAGGTCGGTCTCGAAGGCCCAGACGCTCTTCCCGGCGCCGCCGGGCGGCGGCACGGGCTCGGGCCGGTCGAGGACCCGGGCGCGCTCGAGGGCGAGGCGGTCGTGCCTCGCGTTGCCGCTCGAGCCGATCACGTTCGCGTCGAGGACGTGGCCCTCGCCGTCGAGCTCGATCGCGACCAGGGTGACGGCGCGGGTGTGGAAGCGGCCCACGCCGGGATCGGGCGGCGGGCGGCCGAGGCCGTCGGCGGCGAGCTCGGCCACGGTCGGATCCTTCCGCTCGAGCGGCGCGCCGGTGGCGCCGTAGGCGGCGGCGTCGGCGCGCCACGCGTCGACGAGGCCCTTCACCTCGGGGAGCAGGCCGTCCGGGCCGCCGGCGCGGACGACGTCGGCGTCCGGCGCGAAGCCGGCGGCGAGGCGGTGCTTCACCTCGCGCC
>CAZDGH010000085.1:16346-16553 GCA_964504805.1 uncultured Myxococcales bacterium
CGTCGTCGGGGACGCCCGCGCTGCCGACGGCGAGGTGGTCGAGCGCGATGCCGCGGACCTTGCGGGCGAGCGCGGCGTCGTCGTCGGGCTCGGGCTGCGGGGGCGGCGGGCGCGGGGCGCGGGGCGCGAGGTCGGGGACGAAGGCGGTGGGATCGCGGGTCGGGACGCCGCCCGGCCCGGCGGGGACCTCGGCGGCGACGGGGCCGG
>CAZDGH010000086.1:0-16190 GCA_964504805.1 uncultured Myxococcales bacterium
CGGCGACGGCGGCACCGGCGGCGACGGCGGCGGTGGCGGCGGCGGCGACGGCGGCGGTGGCACCGGAGGCGAGGGCGGCGGCGGCGACCTCGGCGCGCCCGACGACTCCCTCGCCGGCTCGTCGATCGAGGGCGTCGAGCTCCGCTGGGATCGGCCGCTCGAGCTCTGCAACGCCTGGTTCGAGAGCGCGTCGCTCGAGGAGGAGCTCGCCCACAAGGTCCGGGTGCGGCTCCTGCCGTCCGTCCGCGCCACGCCGTCGCGCAACCACCTCGAGGCCGGGCGGCTCCGCGTCGAGGCGATCGAGCGCGGCCCGCTCGCGGGCGAGCGCTGGCCCTCGCCGCGGCGGGTCTCGTCGGCGGTGTCGACGTTCGACCTCCGGCAGCCGGAAGGAAGCTCGAGCCTCACCGCGGTCGTCGACCACGACTTCGGCGACGCAGGGGTCGTTCAGGAGGTCTTCACGCTGTACCGGCAGCGCGGCGACACGAGCCCGGTCGTCTACGGCGAGAGCTACGAGGTGCACTTCGGCTGGGCGCCGCCGGGGGCGCAGGAGGGCGACGGCGTCTCGCTCGAGCCGTGCACCTACGAGTCTCCGCAGCTCGAGGACGCGGTCTCGGTGATCGCGGGCACGTCCGCCTCCGGCGAGACCGTGGCGGTGACGCGCTGGTGGCGCACCCACGACACCTTCGCCGGCTCGTACCCGGTCGTCCTCGTCGGCCACGACGTGCGGCTCTCGTCGCACCCGTGGCAGGTCTTCCCGGTGGAGGGCTTCTTCGCCCAGACCTACTCCGCGCAGCACCACAACTGGGCCGAGGCGACGAGGCTCGACCTCACCCGGGACCTGCGCCACTTCCACACCGAGTTCGCGCCGTTCGAGCGCGACCCGTCCCTCGTCCCGCGGGCGCCGCGGCGCGTGGACCTGCTCGGCCTCGAGGACGTCGGCGGCGGAACGCCGCGGATCGAGGTGACGCTCCACGACGAGGCGACCGGCGCCTCCCGCGTCGAGACCTTCACGCCGGCGGACTCGAGGATGCAACGGATCGACGCGACGCACCTCGAGCGGATGGGCGACCCGGCCTGCGGCGCCGTCGACGTCTTCGCCGTCGGCTACGAGCCGTACAGCTTCCAGCTCGTCACCTGCCCCGACGCGGCGGCGCCGCTCGGCTTCGACCTCCGCAAGGTCTACCCGGTCACCTTCGAGCTCGAGCCGGCGGCGGTGGGCGTCGCCGTGGAGGCGATCACCCGGGAGGCGAGCGCGTACTCGTTCGCGATCGGCGCCGGGACGGTCCGCCTCGCCGACCAGGGCGACTTCTGGGTCCTCACCGTGAGCGACCCCGGCGGCGAGCTCACCTCGTCCCTCGCCGAGCCCTACGACCTCGCCCCGCCGGTGCGCGCCGACGAGACGCTCGCCGCGGCGAGCGCCGGCGGCGCGGTGTCGATGGAGCTCGTCCGGCGCTGGGCCGCGCAGGGCGTCGGCGAGTCGTCGGTGTACGCGCCGGTCTCGTTCTCGCTCACCTTCGACGGCCGCACCCACCGCGTCGTCGCCTGGGATCGCCTCCGCTACGAGAACACCCACCACAACTGGAACGACTCGCTCGTCGCCGAGACCGGCGAGCTCCGGCTCCACTGGTCGATCGAGATGACCCGCGACGCGGGCCTCGTCCAGACGGTCCGCGCCGAGCGCCTCGACGGCACCGAGGTGCTCGCCGAGACGGTGGTGACGCCGGGCTAGAAGAGGAACCCGACCCGCACCTCGGCGCCGTCGAGCTTGGCGCTGCCCTCGCCGGCGTAGCTCTCGCTGCCGTCCGGCGACGACGCGCTCACGGTGAGCGGCGCCCGCGCCAGGCCGACGCGGCCCTCGAGCAGGATGCCGTAGCCGGAGCGGCCGAAGTACACGATCGTGCCGACGCCGACGACGCCGCCGACGCCGAGGCCGAGCTCGTGGCCCTCGATCTCCCACGCCTCGGCGACGAGCCCCGGGGCGGCGTGGGCGGCGCCGATCTCCTCGCCGGCGACGCCGCGGCGGATCGCGCTGTCGAGCGGGACGGCGAGGTTCGGGCCGGCGAGCACGTACGGGTCGAAGACGTCCGGGTCTGCCAGGAGCTGGTAGCGGAGCACCACCTCGGCGCGGAGCAGCGCGGCGTCGAGCCACACCGCCTCCTGCTCCTCGATCGTCGAGTCGAGGCCGAGCTGGTAGTAGCCGAGCCGCGGCTCGAGCGAGAAGCGGTCGGTGAGGCCGAAGCCGACGCCGATGCTCGCGCCGAAGCCGCCGTCGCCGCCGAACGGGAAGTACATCCCGACGGAGATCGCCGACGCCGACGCCCCGGCCGGCGCGAGGGCGAGCGCCAGGGCGAGGAGCGCGCGCCTCATTCGCGGGGCGCCCCGGCCTCGATCCAGCGCTTCACCAGGTCGAGCCGGTCGGGCGACATCGGGAAGCCCGAGATCGGCATCGGGTCGCCGACGACGGGCGTCGCCTCGTCGCTCGGATCGTGGCCGAGGATCTTCCAGTACAGGAAGCTCGCCTGGGGATCGCCGGGCACCACCCGCACCGGCACGTTCGGCGGCGGCCGGAGGGCGCGGTCGTACGGCACGTCGGTGGACGCGGGCGCGTTCACCAGGTTGTCGTAGACGGCGTCGGCGAACTCCTCCTCCTCGCGGATCACCACGCCGCCGAAGCCGCGCTGCGCGGTGTCGTGGCAGCTCGAGAAGCCGCAGCTCACGAAGACGCTCGAGCGCACGTTGGCGAAGGTCGGGTCGAGCGGGGGGCCCCCGCCGCCGCCGCCTTCCTCGCCGCTCGAGCCGTCGTCGCAGGCCGCGAGCGACGCCGCCGCAGCCGTGCACACCACCAGAAGGAGCCACCGGGCCATGTCGTTTCCTCGGGAGGAGCGTTGCAGGGCCGCGAAATGTACCAAAGCCTCTCCGTGTGCGGAACGCGCCTTCCCTCCGTGGCACGACGGTTGCTCTCCCGTTCGCCCGACCGCGCCGATCGCCGGAGAACTCGGGCGCGGCGCGGTCTCTGCGGCCAGCGGGCTGTAAGGCGTACGGGCGCAGGGGACGGAAGGGGCGGAAAATCCGCAGGTCGCAGCGGGGCGGGGCCACGGGGGCAGGGCGGGTCGGACGGTGAGGGAGGCGGCGCGGATGGAGCGGGAGATCGCGGTGGTGGTGGTGGAGGCGGAGGAGCGGGCGCGGGCGTCGGTGCGCGACGCGCTGACCGCCCGCGGGATGCGGGTGATCACCGCGTCGTCGGCGGACGACGCGCACCGGCTGCTGTCGGCGGGCGCGCCGTGCGACGCGCTGGTGCTGGCGTCGGGGATCGACCGGGCCGCGGTGCTCGGCCGCTACCGGCAGGGGGGCGGCAAGGCGCCGGCGGTGCTCGTCGGCGAGGAGCGGGCCGACGCCTCGTCGTTCGAGGGCGTGATCGCCTTCGTCGCCCGCGGCGACGAGGGCGAGCTGCCGCGGGCGGTGAACCGCGTCGTCGAGGCGGCGCGCAGCGTGCCCGGCCGCGAGGCGCGCGAGCCCGACGAGGGCCGCGTCTCCGCCTCGGCGGCGATGCAGAGGATCTTCGAGATGGTCGGTCGCGTCGCCGACGCCGACGTGCCGGTGCTGATCCGCGGCGAGTCCGGCGTCGGCAAGGAGGTGGTGGCGCGCTCGATCCACGCCGAGAGCCGCCGCCGCACCCGGGCGTTCGTGAAGATCAACTGCGCCGCGCTGCCGTCGGAGCTGCTCGAGAGCGAGCTCTTCGGCCACGAGAAGGGCGCCTTCACCGGCGCGCACCAGGAGAAGCCGGGCAAGTTCGAGCTCGCCGACGGCGGCACGATCTTCCTCGACGAGCTCGGCGAGATGCACCCGAGCCTCCAGGCGAAGCTGCTCCAGGTGCTGCAGGACGAGGAGTTCTACCGGGTGGGCGGTAAGAAGCCGATCCGGGTCGACGCCCGGGTGGTGGTGGCGACGAACCGCGTGCTCGAGGAGGAGATCGAGCGCGGCGGCTTCCGCGAGGACCTCTACTACCGGCTCAACGTGGTGAGCATCCGGGTGCCGTCGCTCCGCGAGCGCAAGGAGGACGTGGCGCCGCTGGTCGAGCACTTCTGCCGGAAGTACGCCAGGCGGGGCGGCCCCACGCCGGCGGTCCGCCCGGAGGTGATGCGCCGCTTCCTCGAGCACGACTGGCCGGGCAACGTCCGCGAGCTCGAGAACATGGTGCGGCGGCTGGTGGTGCTCGGCGACGAGCGGCTCGTGCTCGAGGAGCTCTCGGCGCGCCGCGGCGGCAGGCCCGAGGCGCCGCCGCCCGCCGCGCCCGAGGAGGGCCTCAAGGAGATCGCCCGCCGCGCGGCGATGCTCGCGGAGCGCGAGGCGATCGATCAGACGCTGAAGGCCACCGGCTGGAACAAGCGGAAGGCCGCCCAGCGGCTGAAGATCAGCTACAAGGCGCTGCTCTACAAGATCAAGGAGTGCGGCATCTGCGATCCGCGCCTCGCCCACGTGGCGCAGGGCAGCTGAGCGCGCCGCGCCGCCCGGACGTCCTCTCCGGGCGGTCACCACGAAACGCAGGCGGACGGAGGTGGCGCCGCGTTCCCACCCGGGAGCCGGCGCGGGACGCGACCGTGAGCCAGAACCGCCGGGGATGGTCCCCGGCGCCAGGGGACGCCTGGCACGGTCGGTGCTGAAGCGACGGAAGCGCGACCCGCGGAGAGCGGGACGGTCGCCGGGGGACCGGCGGGAGGCGTTCGATGAGGAAGTCCGACTGGGTGGCGGCGGCGGTGGCGGGGCTCCTCGGCGCCGGGTGCGCGGCCGGCCCCACGCCGCGGCCCGCGGCGGAGGCGCCGGCCGAGTACCGGATCGGGCCCGAGGACGTGGTGGAGGTCGTGGTCTACCAGGCCGACGGGATCTCCCGGACGGTGCCGGTCCGCCCCGACGGCAAGCTGTCGCTCCCGCTGGTCGGCGAGCTCGACGCGGAGGGCCGCACCACCCGGGAGCTCGCCGACGAGCTCCGCACGCGCCTCGCGCCGCTGGTGCAGGACCCGCGGGTGACGGTGATCGTCCGCGAGGTGAACGCGCCGCGCGTCTACGTCATCGGCGAGGTGAACCGCCCGGGCAGCTACCCGCTCCGCGGCCGGCTCGACGTGGTGCAGGTGCTCGCGCTCGCGGGCGGCTTCGGCGAGTTCGCCGATCGCGACGCCATCGTGCTCATCCGCCGCGGCTCGGACGGCGACGTCCGGGAGACCTTCGACTACGACCGGCTCGTCGACGAGGAGGGCGTGCACATCCCGCGGCTGCGCCCGGGCGACACGCTGTACGTGCCGTAGCGGGCGGCGGAGGGCCTCGGACGGACGAAGGGAGGAGGGCGGCGTGGGCGGGTGGCGGCGGCGGGCAGGGGCGGCGACGGCAGGCGTGCTCCTCGCGCTCGCGCAGGGCGCGGGCGCGGCGACGGTCTCGGAGCCGGTGGCGCGGTTCGGCCTCGAGGAGCGGTACGACCAGGACCTCGTCGCCACCGGCGGCGGCGCGTCGACGCTCCTGCAGCCGTCGCTCGGCTTTCGCCTCCGCGATCCCACCACCGTGGTCGAGGCGGCCTACGCCGCCGACCTCTACATGTTCGGCGGCTACGGCGACGCGCGGCTGGCGGCGAACCACCGGCTCGAGGGAGAGCAGCGCTTCGCGCTCGACCGCGGCACGACCCTCGTCCTCCGGCAGGGCGGCGAGCGCGTCTTCGACCCGACGGCGCTCTCGCGCCCCGGCGTGCCGCGCACCGCGAGCGAGGTCACCTACCTCGAGGGCGACGCCGCCGTCGATCACCGCCTCGCGCGCCGGCTCTCCGCCGGCGCGGGCTACCGGATCGAGCGCGCCTGGTTCGACGAGGAGGCCGCGGTCGACGGCACGGTGCACGCGCCGCGGGGCTCGCTCACCTACCGCGCCGGGCGCCGCGACGACGTCTCGGCGCGCTACCGGCTCCAGGTCTTCGACGTCGACCGGGGCGCGGACGGCCTCTCCCACGAGCCCTCGGTCGCGTGGCGGCGGAGGCTGCTCGCGCTCACCCACCTCGAGCTCGAGGCCGGCCCTTCGATCCACGCCGAGCAGGCGGGCGCCTACCGTGCCGACCCGCGCGGCAAGGCGCTGCTCGTCCACGAGCGCCGCCACGTCACCTTCCAGGCGTCGCTCGAGCGGGTGCTCGTCGGCGCCGCGGGCTTGCCGGGCGCGGTGTGGGCGGACACCGCGTTCGGCCTGGTGACGTGGCGGCCCGCGGCGCCGCTCACGCTCTCGGGCGGCGTCGGGGCGTACCGGAACCTCTCCGCCCCGGCGCAGGACGAGGTGGCGAAGGGGATCGGCGCCGAGGTGAAGGCGCGCTTCCACCTCGGGGACGGGTTCGTGGCGCACGCGGCGCTCCGCCACGTCACGCAGGAGGACAGGTCGGGGATCGGCGTCGACCTGTCTCGGAACATCTTCGCTGCAGGGGTGGGCTGGCAGCTGGATCCGGCCCTCCCGCAGAGGTGAGGACGATGAACGACACGGAGAAGTCGCTGTCGGTGGAGGAGCTCCTGCAGGGCGTGTGGCGCCACCGGTGGCTGGCGGCGGCGACGGCCCTCGGCGTGGTGGCGCTCGGCGCCGCGTACCTCGCGGTGAAGCCGGAGGTCTTCACCGCGTCCACGGTGGTCCGGATCGAGGCGCAGGCGCTGCCCGAGCAGTACGTCGCGCCGACGGTCACCGAGCGCATCGAGCAGCGGCTCGGCACGGTGCGCCACGAGCTGCTCTCGCGGCCGATCCTCGCCCAGGTGATCGAGGAGCTCGGCCTCTACGCGGAGCTGCGGGTGGAGCGCGGCCTCGACGCCGCGGTCGAGGCGCTGCGCGCGAGCCTCGAGGTGAAGGTCGAGGGCGAGAACGCCTTCGCGGTGACGGTGAAGGCGTCGACCGCGGAGCTGGCCGCGCGGATCGCGAACCGGCTGCCGGAGGTGTACGTCGAGCAGGCGGCGGCGGAGCGCGCCGAGGCCGCCGACCGCGCCGCGGCGATCTTCGAGGCGCAGCTCGCCGAGGTCCGGCCGCGGGTCGAGGCGCTCGAGGCCGAGCTGACCGCGTTCAAGGCGAAGCACGCGGGGAAGCTCCCCGAGGCGCTCGAGGCGAACCTGCGGCAGCTCGACCGGCTCACCGGGCTCAGCGAGGGCGGGCTCACCGCGCTCGCCGACGCCCAGCGCCGCCGCACCATGCTGGCGCGCCACGGCGCCGAGTCGTCCACCCAGGCCGCGCGGCTCGGGGCGCAGCTCGACGAGGCGCGCCGTGGCCTGGCCTCGCTCCGCGCCGTCTACACCGACGGCCACCCGGAGGTGGCGGCCGCGACCCGCGAGGTGCAGGGCCTCGAGGCGCGCTTCTCCGCGGCCTCCCGCGCCGCCCGCGAGGGCGACGGCGAGGCCGCCCGGATCGAGGCGGAGATCGCCACGCTCGCCGCGACGGTGCGCGGCTACCAGGAGCGCATGGACGAGTACCTGGCGCGGGTGGACGCGACGCCGGCGGTCGGCGCCGAGCTCGGCGGCCTCGCCCGCGACTACGAGGCGGTGCGCGCGAAGTACCAGACGCTCGTCTCGCGGAAGATCGAGGCCGAGCTGGCGAAGGACCTCGAGCGGCGCCAGAAGGCCAGCCTGTTCCGGGTGGTCGAGCCGGCGTTCGCGCCGAGCCGCCCGGCGGAGCCGAACCCGGTCTCGGTGATCGGGCTCTCTCTCCTCGTGGGCTTCGGCCTGGCGTTCGCGGTCGCGAGCTACAAGGCGTCGCGCGACACCTCGATCCGCAGCGTGGTCGACGCGCGGGCGCGGCTCGGGCTCCCGGTGCTCGCGGCCATCCCGGCGCTCGGGCGCAAGCCGCGCGGGTGACGCGGCGCACGTCGCCCCGGGGAGTGGCCCCGGGCACGGCGGGACCGCAGCTTGGGGCGAAGGGTCGTCGGGTGGGGCGGGAAGGAAGGGGAAGGTCCATGGAGAGCATGGCGGCGAAGCAGAGGTCGGCTCCGGCAGGCGCGGTGGACGCCCGGGTGGTGACGGTGGGCGAGCCCGCCTGCGCGGCCGCGGAGCAGTTCCGGGTGCTGCACCTGCGCCTCGAGCGGGCGCGGCAGTCCCGCCCGATGGCGGTGATCGCGTTCACCTCCGCGGTCGCGGGCGAGGGCAAGTCGCTGACGGTCGCGAACCTCGCCGCCCACGCGGCGCGGCGCGGCCGCCGGGTGGTGGTCGTCGACTGCGACCTCCGGCGCCCGACCCAGGCCGCCCTCCTCGGCGTCGAGCCCGGGCCCGGCGTGGCCGCGGTGCTGGCCGGGAAGGCCACGCTCGACGCGGCGCTCCGTACAGGGCCGGGCGGCCTCGGGGTGCTGCCCGCGGGCCGGGCCGGCGACGACGCGGTGTCGCTCCTCGCGGGGCCCGCCTTCGCCGAGCTGCTCGCGGGCCTGAAGGGCCGGTTCGACGAGGTGTACGTCGACCTGCCGCCGACCTTGCCGTTCGCCGACGCGCTCTGCGCGGCGGCGGCGGCGGACGGCGTGGTGGTCGTGGTCCAGAGCGGCCGGACGCCGGCCGAGAAGGTGGCGCAGGCCGTCGACGCCCTCGCGGGCGCGCCGCTGCTCGGGTGCGTCCTCACCGGGCACGGCGAGGCGGCCGAGGCCTACCGGCGGTACTGGGCGAAGCGCTAGCCCGGCCGAGCTCGAGGGGCCGGAGGGGGCCCCTCGAGCCCGTGCTCCCGCGCGACGCGCGCCACCCGGACCGAGGGCGTCAGCCCTCCTGGACGCGACACGACCATGGCTCGGTTTCTCCACCACAGCTACCCCGGACGGAAGGCGGTCCTGTTCCTGCTCGAGCAGGTCGCGGTGCTCCCCGCGGCGCTCCTCGGCGCGGCCCTGGTCGCGGCGATCGTCGCCGGCGACGCCCACGCGCCCGGCGGGAGCCCGCCGCTCGGGCGGCTCGCCCAGGCCCTCTCGCAGGGGCCGGAGGCGGCGGCGGCGGCGCTCTCCGCGCTCTTCGCGGCGCTCTCCGCCGGCGCGGCGCTCCGGCTGCCGGCGGCGATCCCCTGGGCGCTCGGCGCCACCCTCGCCTGCGCCGCGGCGCTCTACGCCGCCGACCTCTACAACCTCCGGCACGCGTCCGAGGACCGGATCGCCGGCGGCAAGCGCACCCTGGTCGCGATGGGGCTCGCCTCGATCGCGCTGCTCGTCGCCTCGGCGCCGGCGAGCGCGCAGGCCCGCGGCGCCGCCGTCGGCGCGGCGCTCGCCGCCGCCCTCGCGGTGGTGGCGCTCCGCGTCGCGCTGCCGGCGATCGTCGGCGAGCCGACGCGGGTGCTGGTGGTCGGCACCGGCGCCGCCGCGTTCGCGCCCGCCCGCGCCATCGACGGCGACGCCGAGGCGAACCTCTCGTTCGCGGGCTTCGTGCACCCGGGGCCCGGCGCCGCGCCGCTCCCGGCGAGGTACCTCGTCGACGCCTCGAAGGGCCTGGTCGAGGCCGCGCGCGCCGCCGAGGCGACCTGGATCGTCGCCGCCGCCGAGGACGGCCGCGGCAGCCTCCCCACCGAGGAGCTCGTGCGCTGCCGCCTCGCGGGGCTCACCTGCCTGACGCCGGCGATGCTCTACGAGCGCGCGCTGCGCCGGATCCCGGTGGACGGCCTCCGGCCGTCGGAGCTCGCCTTCGCCGAGGGCTTCGAGCTCTCGCCGGCGCGCGACCTCGGCAAGCGCTGCCTCGACGTCGCCGCCTCGCTCCTCGGCCTGGTGCTGGCGGCGCCGGTGCTCGCGCTGGCGGCGCTCGCCGTCAAGCTCGACTCGAGGGGCCCGCTCTTCTACCGGCAGGAGCGGGTGGGCCGGCACGGCAGGCCGTTCTGGATCACCAAGCTCCGCACCATGCGCGTCGACGCCGAGGCCGACGGCAGGCCGCAGTGGGCCGGCAAGCGCGACCCGCGGATCACCCGCGTCGGCCGGCTCCTGCGGCTCACCCGCGTCGACGAGATCCCGCAGATCCTCTCGGTGCTGAAGGGCGACATGAGCTTCGTCGGCCCGCGGCCCGAGCGCGCGTTCTTCGTCGAGCAGCTCGAGCAGCAGATCCCGTACTTCGGCCTCCGCCAGGCGGTGCGCCCGGGCCTCACCGGCTGGGCGCAGCTCCGCTACCCGTACGGCGCGTCGGTCGAGGACGCCAAGGCCAAGCTCGAGTACGACCTCTACTACATCAAGAACGGCTCGCTCTTCCTCGACCTCGCCATCCTCTTCCACACCGTCCGCCACGTGCTGCTCGCACGCGGCGCCCGCTAGCGAGGACCGCCGTGAGCATCGACGTCGACGTCTCGGAAACGCGACCCGGCCGGCGGCCGGAGCAGGAGGCCGGCGAGGCGGCTCCGACCGCGCTCCGCATCGGCCGGCCGCTGCGCGTGGTGGCCATCGGCGGGGGCACCGGGCTGCCCTCGATCCTCGCCGGGCTCGCCCGGCTGTCGCGGGCGCCGCGCGGGCTGCCGCCGCTCGAGCTCACCGCGGTGGTGGCGATGAGCGACGACGGCGGCTCGTCGGGCCGGCTCAAGCGCGAGCAGGGCGTGCTCCCGCCCGGCGACATCCGCAACTGCCTGGTGGCGCTCGCCGACCCGGAGCTCGCGCCGCTCGGCTCGCTGTTCCAGTTCCGCTTCGGCCGCGGCGAGGGGCTGAAGGGCCACGCCATGGGGAACCTCCTGCTCGCGGCGATGAGCTCGCTCGAGGGCGACTTCCTCTCGGCGGTCGACCGCGCGTCGCGGATGCTGCGCTGCGGGGGGCGCGTGCTGCCCTGCACCCTCGATCCGGTGCAGCTCGTCGGGACGCTCGCGAGCGGGCGCCACGTCGTGGGCGAGTCGCGGATCGGGCGCTCGCGGGCGCGCCTCTCGCGGGTCGAGCTCCGGCCGCCGCGGGCGCGACCCGCGCCGGGCGTGGTCGAGGCCATCCGCGCCGCAGACCTGGTGGTGCTCGGCCCCGGGTCGCTCTTCTCCTCGGTGATCCCGCCGCTGCTGGTGCGCGGCGTGGCCGAGGCCCTGCGCGAGAGCTTGGCGCTCCGCGTCTTCATGCAGAACCTGATGTCCCAGCCGGGCGAGACGGACGGTCTCGACGCGGCGGGTCACATCGCGGCGCTCAAGGCGCACGCGGGCGAGGTCGTGGACGTGCTCTTGGTGGATCGGCTCGAGCGGCTCCCGCGGGACGCGGAGCGGACGTACCGCGCGCAAGGGCAGCGGCCGGTCCCGTTCGAGGCGCGGGCGGTGGCGGCGCAGGGCGTGATGCCGGTGGAGGCCGAGCTGCTCGGGAGCGGCCGCTCCGTGCGCCACGATCCGGACAAGGCGGCGGCGGCGCTGGTCGGGCTCCTGCTCGAGGCGGCGCGGGTCTGAGCGGTGCGGTGGCGGTGCGGGGCGGCGGCATGGTCGGCACGGGCGGCGGCGGAGCGGACCTCGGGGTCGGCTCGGGAGGCGGCGGGACATGTGCGGCATCGTGGGGTACGTGGGTGATCGGCAGGCGGGGCCGTTCCTCGTCGAGGGGCTGAAGCGGCTCGAGTACCGCGGCTACGACAGCGCGGGCGTCGCCTACGACCTCGCGGGCCAGCTGCTCGTCCGCAAGGCCAAGGGGCGCCTCTCGGCGATGGCGGGGCAGCTCGCCGAGGCCGGCGGGAAGGCGACCAAGGGCATCGGCCACACGCGGTGGGCGACCCACGGCCGGCCGTCGGACGTCAACGCGCACCCGCACGCCGACTGCACCGGCAAGGTCGTCGTCGTCCACAACGGCATCATCGAGAACTACCGCACCCTCAAGGACGAGCTGGTGAAGGAGGGCTGCGGCTTCCGCAGCGAGACCGACACCGAGGTGCTCGCCCACCTGGTGGAGCGGGCGCTCCGGGCCTCCGGCGGCGACCTCGGCAAGGCGGTGAAGGCGGCGCTCCGGCGCGTCGAGGGCACCTACGCGGTGGCGGTGATGGCGGCCCACGATCCCGAGCGGATCGTCGCGGCGCGCCGCGGCTCGCCGCTCATCGTCGGCGTCGGCGAGTGCGAGCGGCTCGTCGCCTCCGACATCCCGGCGCTGCTGCCGTTCACGAGCGATCAGATCATCCTCGGCGAGGGCGAGGTCGCGGTGGTGACCAAGAACCTCGTCGACATCACCGAGCTGCTCAACGGCCGGAGCGTGATGCGGCGGCCGGAGCGGATCCCGTTCTCGGTGGAGCAGGCGGAGAAGGGCGGCTTCCCGCACTTCATGATCAAGGAGATCCACGAGCAGCCGCGCGTCATCGCCGACACGCTGGCGGGGCGGCTCGGCGCCTCCTCCTCCGTGCAGGAGGAGCTCGGGATCTCCGAGGAGATCGCGAGGAGCCTGCGCCGCGTCGACATGGTGGCGTGCGGCACCAGCTGGCACGCGGCGCTCGTCGGCCGGCGGCTCCTCGAGGAGTTCGCCGGCATCCCGGCGACCGCGGAGATCGCCAGCGAGTACCGCTACCGCCCGCGGCCGACCGAGGAGGGCACCCTCGCCCTCGCCAT
Source organism: uncultured Myxococcales bacterium (assembly GCA_964504805.1). GTDB lineage: Bacteria > Myxococcota > Myxococcia > Myxococcales > Vulgatibacteraceae > CAZDGH01. Next base: position 12,469 of record CAZDGH010000086.1, read on the forward strand.
CTCGCAGTCGGGCGAGACCGCGGACACGCTCGCGGCGCTCAAGGCGTCCAAGGAGGCGGGGGCGCGCACGGCGGCGGTGTGCAACGTCGTCGGCTCGTCGATCGCGCGCGAGGCGGACGGCGTGCTCTACACCCGCGCCGGCCCCGAGATCTCCGTCGCCTCGACCAAGGCCTTCACCACCCAGGTCGCGGGCCTGTTCGTGATGGCGCTCACCCTCGGCCGGCTGCGCGGCCGCCTCGACCCGAGCCGCGCCGGCACCGTGGTCGACGCGCTCCAGAAGGCGCCGGAGAAGATCGCCGGGATCCTCCAGCGGATCGATCCGCAGGTGAAGGAGCTCGCGCACGCCTTCAAGGACGCGAAGGACTTCCTCTACCTCGGCCGCGGCTACGGGCACCCGCTCGCCCTCGAGGGGGCGCTCAAGCTCAAGGAGATCTCCTACGCCCACGCCGAGGGCTACCCCGCCGGGGAGATGAAGCACGGCCCGATCGCGCTCATCTGCAAGGGCCTGCCGGTGGTGGCGATCGCCACCCGCGACCGGCTGCGCGACAAGGTGCTCGGGAACCTGGAGGAGGTGAAGGCGCGGGAGGGCACCGTCATCGCCGTCGGCACCGAGGGCGACGAGGAGCTCGAGAAGCTCTCGGACCACGTCGTCTTCCTGCCGCAGGTCGAGGAGGCGGTGGCGCCGCTCTACGCGTCGATCCCGCTGCAGCTGTTCGCCTACCACCTGGCGGTGGCCCGCGGCTGCGACGTCGACATGCCGCGCAACCTCGCCAAGAGCGTGACCGTCGAGTAGCGGCGCGCGGCGGCGTCGAGCCCGGCGGGGGCGCGTGCGCGTCCCTGCGGTCGGAGGAGCACCATTGCGGATCGAGAGGGAGAGCGCGCCGGCCGCGCGCGAGGCGGCGCTCGTGGTCGAGGTGATGCGGGGCGGCCGCGAGGTGCTCCGCGGCCTCGCGCCCGAGTGGTCGCGGCTCTGCGACGAGGGGCCGTGCGACGAGCCGTTCTACCGCCCCGAGTGGATCGGCGCGTACCTCGAGGGCTTCGAGCCCGGGGCGAGGCTGGCGGTGGCGATCGCCCGGCGCGACGGCGCGCTCCGCGGCGTCCTGCCGCTCGTCGAGGAGCGGACCCTGTTCTTCGGGCTGCCGGCGCGGCGCCTCCGCGGCGCGGCCAACGTCCACTCCTGCCGCTTCGATCTCGTCCACGGCGCGGGCGATCGCGGCGAGGTGGTGCAGGCGCTCCTCCGGAAGCTCGCCGCCGACGGCGGCTGGGACGTGCTCGAGGTCCGCGACGTGCCGGAGGGCGGCGCGCTCGAGGAGCTCCGCCGGGCGGCCGAGGCGGCGGGCCACCCGACCGGCGCCTGGGAGTCGATGCGCACGCCGTACGTGCCGCTGCCGGGCAAGGGCGGCTCGGTCGAGGAGGTCCTCGGCCGCCTCGACGGCAAGTTCAAGGCGAACCTGCGGCGGCGCTGGCGGAAGCTCGAGCAGCAGGGCGAGATCACCTTTCGCCGCGTCGACGTCGCCGACCCGGCGACGCTCGAGGCCTTCTACGCGCTCGAGGCCGCCGGCTGGAAGGGGCAGCGGGGTACGGCGATCGCCTGCGACGCGAGCACCCGCGCCTTCTACGACCTCGCGGCGGCGGCGATGGCGGCGCGCGGCGCGCTCTCGCTCTACGTGCTCGCGGTCGCGGGCGAGCCGGTGGCGATCCACTGGGGCCTCTCCTGGCGCGGCCGCTACTTCCTGCCGAAGCCGGCCTACGACGAGGCGCACCGGGCGTGCTCGCCGGGCCAGCTCCTCCTCTGGAAGGTGCTCGAGGACTGCGTGGCGCGCGGGCTCACCGAGCTCGACTTCCTCGGGCCGTGGATGGAGTGGAAGGCCGACTGGACCGAGCGGGTCCGGCCGCACGCGTTCCAGTACGTGTTCCGGAAGGGCCCATGGGGCCGCGCGCTCCGGGCGGCGAAGTTCGAGCTCGCGCCGCGGGCGCGGGAGCGGTGGGCGAAGGAGGGGGCGCGGATGGAGGCGGTGCTCGAGAAGGCGGCGCAGGCGAAGGCGGCGGTGGGCGGCAAGGGCACGTTCGCGCCGGCGCTGCCGTCGCTGGCGCCGTCGATGCTGGTGCCGAGGACGCGGCGGGCGGGGGCGCCGTTCCCGTTCTCCGAGCCGGGGCTCCAGACGTTCTACTTCGCGCGCAACGGCATCCACGCCCTGGCGAAGGCGGTCTTCGGGCTCTCCGGCAAGGAGGTGCTCTTCCCCGCCTACTTCCACGGGGTCGAGCTCGAGGCGCTGCTCGAGGCCGGCGTGCGGCCGCGCTTCTACCCGGTGCGCGAGCGGATGCGGGTCGATCCGGCCGAGGTCGAGGCGCGGATCTCGCCCGAGACCCGGGCGATCTACCTCATCCACTACGCCGGCTTCCCCGGGCCGGTGGAGGAGCTGCGCCGGATCTGCGACGAGCGGCGGCTGCTGCTGCTCGAGGACTGCGCCCTCTCGCTGCTCTCTCGGATCGGCGACCGGCCGCTGGGCACCTGGGGCGACGCCTCGATCTTCTGCGTCTACAAGACGATCCCGGCGCCGAACGGCGGCTGCGTGGTCCTCCGCGGCGACGCTCCGGTGGCGATGCCGCGCGGCCGGAAGCCGCCGCTCGCCTCCACCGCGGCCCACGCGGCCTCGTCGATGCTGCAGGGCCTCGAGGCCCGGGGCGGCGCGGTGGGCCGGGCGCTGCGCCGGGCGATCCGCGCCGCCGGCAACGCCGCCTCGCGGGCCTCGAGGGCCGAGCGCGTCTCCACCGGCACCCAGCACTTCGTCCGCGACCAGGTCGGGCTCGCCATGAGCGACCTCTCCCGGATCGTCGTCGACAACCAGGACTTCGACGGGATCGTCGAGCGGCGGCGCCGGAACTACTTCCACCTCCTCGGGCGCCTGCGCGACCTGCACCCGCCGGTGTTCGGCGAGCTGCCGCCCGGCGTCTGCCCGCTCTTCTTCCCGCTCCCGGTGAAGGACAAGCAGGTGGTGCTGCGGAAGCTGCACGCCCGCGGCGTCGAGGCGATCGACTTCTGGCGCGTGGGCCACCCGGCGGTGCCGCCCGGGGCGTTCCCGGAGGTCGACGCCCTCCGGCAGACGATCCTCGAGCTCCCCTGCCACCAGGACCTCACCCCGAAGGACGTCGACCGGGTGGCGACGGTCGTCCGCGAGGTCGTCAAGGAGGGGAAGTGAGCAAGCTCGCCGTCGAGGTGCACGAGGGCCCCGCCGCGCTCGACGCGCTCGCCGGGCCGTGGCGCGCGCTCTTCGCCCGCGCCGACGCGGCGCCGTTCCTCTCGCACGAGTGGACCGCCTCCTTCGCGCGGACGTTGCTCGGCGGGCGGACGCCGCACCTGCTCGCGGTGCGGCGGGGCGCGGAGCTCGTCGGCCTGCTCCCGCTCGCGTCCGAGCGGGTGCGGCCGTACGGCCTGCCGGCGCAGGTGCGGCGCCTCTCGTTCCTGGTCGAGCGCTTCACCGGCGCCGACGACCTCGACGTGCTCGCGGCGCCCGGCCACGAGCTCGACGTGGGCGCGGCGCTCGCCGGGCACCTGGCGACGGCCGGAGGGTTCGACGTCCTCGACCTCGACGGCCTCCCCGCGGGCTCGCCGACCCTCGGGCACCTCGCGCACCGGCTCGCCGGCGAGGCCGGGCTCGCGCTCTCGGTCCAGCCGCGCCACGTCTGCCCGTCGGTCGCCCTCGAGGGCACGTGGCAGGAGC
>CAZDGH010000087.1:0-16146 GCA_964504805.1 uncultured Myxococcales bacterium
GGCAGATCCCGTCGAGGCAGATCCGCCCGCGGCCGCAGGTCGCGTCCTCCTCGCACTCCTGCCCGGGCTCGACGCACACCTGCGCCACGCACAGCAGCGGGTCGGGACAGTCGACGTCGGACGCGCACTCGATCGGCGCGCCGCCCACCGCGGGGTTGGTGCGGCCACAGGCGGCGAGCGCCAGCAGGCAGAGCGCGGGCGCGAGGCGGTGGCGGGTCATGGCTTCTCCTGGATAGGGCAGGATCCATTGGACACCGCGGTGGCCGGAAGATCGAAAGCCGACCTGCTACGGTGGGTGGCGTGCCACCCGCCGCCGGCGCCGTCCTCACCGCCGCCTCGCTCGCCGTGCTCCTCGGGGCCGGCGCCCGGGGCCACCTCCGGGTCGCCGGCGCCGCGAAGGTGGCGGCGTCGCTGGGGTTCCTCTGGTTCGCCGTCGCCCTCGGCGCCGCCTCGACGACCTACGGCCGCATCGTCCTCGGCTCCCTCGCCTGCGGCTTCGTCGGCGACGTCCTGCTGATCTCGAAGGACCGCAAGCTCCTGAAGCTCGGGCTGTGGGTGTTCCTCGCAGGGCACCTCGGCTACGTCCTCGCGTTCGCCTACCGCGGCCTCTCCCCGCTCGCGGCCGCGGCGAGCGCCGTGGTCCTCGTCGCGCCCGCCGCCCTGGTGCTCCGCTGGCTGCGGCCCCACGCCGGCGACCTGCGCGGCCCGGTGCGCGCCTACGTGGCGGTGATCTCGGTGATGCTCGCCGCCGCCGCCGGGACCGCGGCGGGCCCGGGACCGTGGTGGCTCGCGGTGGCGGGGCTGCTCTTCTACCTCTCCGATCTCCTCGTCGCCCGGCACCGCTTCGTCTCGCCGGGCTTCGTCAACCGCGCCATCGGGCTGCCGCTCTACTACGCGGCGCAGCTCCTCCTCGCCGCGAGCGTCCTGTATCGCTGACCGGCAGCTCCTCCCGGGGCCGCCGCCCGTGGTACGAAGCGCTCCCTTCCGATCGAGGTCGACATGGGCCAGGCAACGTGGGCGGAGCTCGAGCGTCGCGCCGGGGAGCTCCGGGACTTCGCGGGCGTCATCGGCGTCCTGACGTGGGACCAGGAGACGTACATGCCGCCGAAGGGCAACGGCCCGCGGGCGGCGCAGCTCTCCGCGATGCAGGCCCTCGTCCACGAGCGCCTCGTCGACCCCGCCCTCGGGGAGCTCCTCGCCGCCGCCGAGGCGACCGCGAGCGGCGACGACGCCAGCGCCCTGGTGCGGAACCTCCGCCGCGAGCGGGACCGCGCGGTGAAGGTGCCGGCGCGGCTCGTCCGCGAGCTCGCCGAGGCGCAGACCCACGGCGTCGAGGCGTGGCGCGCCGCGCGCACCGAGGGCAAGTACGAGCTCTTCCGGCCGTGGCTCGAGAAGCTCCTCGCGCTCCGCCGCGAGCAGGCCGACGCCCTCGGCCACGGCGGCGAGCGCTACGACGCGCTGCTCGGGATCCACGAGCCCGGCATGGACGTGGCGCGCCTCGAGCCGCTCCTCGCCGCGCTCGAGCGGCGGCTGGTGCCGCTCGTCGAGGCGCTCTCGTCGGCGCCGCCGCCCGCCGGCCGCTTCGAGCTCGACGGGAAGACCTTCGCCGAGGACCGGCAGTGGGACTTCACCGTCTTCCTCCTACGGGAGATGGGCTTCGACCTCGAGCGCGGGCGCCAGGACCGGAGCATCCACCCGTTCACCGACGGCATCCACCCCGAGGACGTGCGCGTCACCACGCGCTTCCAGCCGGAGCAGCCGTTCACCGCGATCTTCGGCACGCTCCACGAGGGCGGCCACGGCCTCTACGAGCAGGGCCTCCCGCTCGCCCACGCCCGGAGCCCCGTCGGCACCGCGGCGTCGATGGGCCTGCACGAGTCGCAGTCGCGGCTCTGGGAGAACCTCGTGGGCCGCTCGCTGGCGTTCTGGGAGCGCTACCTCCCCGAGCTCCAGCGGGCGTTCCCGCAGGAGCTCGCCGGCGCCACCCCGCGCTCGTTCTTCGCCGCGGCGAACCGGGTGGAGAAGAGCTTCATCCGCGTCGAGGCCGACGAGGTCACCTACAACCTCCACATCCTCGTCCGCTTCCGGCTCGAGCTGGCGATGCTCCGCGGCGACCTCGCCGCGGAGGACCTGCCCGGCGCGTGGGACGAGGCGTACGTGAAGGCCCTCGGCCTCCGGCCCCGGTCTCCGAAGGAGGGGTGCCTGCAGGACATCCACTGGGCGTGGGGCGAGCTCGGGTACTTCCCCACGTACACCCTCGGGAACCTCTACGCCGCGGTCCTGTTCGAGGCGCTCGACCGCGCGATCGGCGGCGTCGAGGCGCGGATCCGCGCCGGGGACCTGGCGGCGATCCGCCGCTGGCTCGGCGAGCACGTCCACGCGGTGGGGCACCGCTTCGACGCCGAGGAGATCGTCCGCCGCGCCACCGGCCAGGGGCTCTCGATCGAGCCGTTCCTCGCCTACCTCGCCGGCAAGTTCGGCCCGCTGTACGGCGTGAAGCCGTAGCGCCTACGCCGGCTCCGCGGCGCCGACCGAGGCGAGCTTCCTCCGCCAGCGCGTCGCGGAGTCGAGCAGGATGGTCACCATGCAGGCCATCATCGTCACGGTGAGGGTCGCGTTGAGCCAGCCCTGCACCTCCTTGCCGGGCGTGCGCGCCATCGGCAGGAAGAGGTCGGTGACGCTGAGCCAGCCGGCGGCGAGCGTCGTCACCGAGAGCACCGCCAGCGGCACCAGCGTCACGAGCGCGTAGCGGGCCTTGCCGGCGTTGACGATCACCGTGGTGCCGACGCAGAGCGCGATCCCGGCGAGGAGCTGGTTGGCGATCCCGAACATCGGCCAGATCGTCGAGATCGAGCCGGTGTGGAGGAAGCCCGCCCAGCCGGCGGTGACGAGGGCGGTCGAGGCGATCGCGCCCGGGAGCCAGCCCTGCTCACCGAGCTTCGGGTGGAGCTTCCCCGCGAACTCCTGCACCAGGAACCGGGCGACGCGCGTGCCGGTGTCGATGGTGGTGAGCACGAACAGCGCCTCGAACATGATCGCGAAGTGGTACCAGTACGAGAGCAGGCCCTTCATCCCCGGCAGCCCGCTGAAGATCTGCGCCATCCCCACCGCGAGCGAGACCGCGCCGCCGGGGCGCCCGGCGATCGCCTCGCCGATCTGCGCCTCGAGGTCGGCGAGGTTCACCATCGACATCCCGAGGCCGGCGAACTTCTCCATGCCGGTGTTGATGGCGTAGTAGTCGCCGGGGTGGAGCGACGCCGCGGCGACGAGCGCGGTGATGCCCACCAGCCCCTCGAGCAGCATGCAGCCGTAGCCGATCGGCCGCGCGTCGCTCTCGCGCCCGATCATCTTCGGGGTGGTGCCGCTGCCGATCAGCGCGTGGAAGCCCGAGATCGCGCCGCAGGCGATGGTGATGAACATGAACGGGAAGAGCTTGCCCGGGACGATCGGCCCGCCGCCGTCCACGAACGGCGAGAACGCCGGCGCGTGGAGCTCCGGGTTCACGATCACCACGCCGATCACCAGGGCCCCGATGGTGCCGAGCTTCATGAAGCTCGAGAGGTAGTCGCGGGGGCAGAGGAGCAGCCACACCGGCAGGATCGACGCCACGAAGCCGTAGATCGCGATCGAGAGGGTGATCCCGCCGCGGGAGAGGTGGAACCACTCGCCCCAGGAGCTCGCGGCGACGTCGCGGCCGAAGATCACCGCGGCGAGCATGCCGGCGACCCCGAGGGCGGTGGCCTCGAGCACGCGGCCCTTCCGCCACACGTACAGGTAGATCCCCATGAACAGCGCCAGCGGGATCGAGGCGGCGATCGTGAACACGCCCCACGACGACTCGGCGAGCGCGTTCACCACCGCGACGCCGAGGCCGGCGAGCGCGACGACGATGATGAAGAGGATCGCCAGCGAGGCGATGGTGCCGGAGAGCGGGCTGATCTCGCTCCGGGCGATCTCGGCGAGGCTCTTGCCGTTGCGCCGCATCGAGGCGGTGAGGATGACGAAGTCGTGGGTCGCGCCGCCGACGACGACGCCGGCGAGGATCCAGAGGAAGCCCGGGGCCCACCCGAACTGCATCGCCAGCACCGGGCCGATGAGCGGTCCGGCGCCGGTGATGGCCGCGAAGTGGTGGCCGAAGAGCACCCACTTGTTGGTCGGGTGGAAGTTGTGGCCGTCGCGGAGCGTGTGCGCCGGCGTCACCCGGGCGTCGTCGAGCACGAGCACCCTGGCGGAGAGGAACGCGGAGTAGAAGCGGTAGGCGATGGCGAGGACGCACAAGGTCCCCACCATGAGCGGCAGCGCGTGCATCCCGGGCCTCCGAGGGGGCGGATCCTACCCCGGGGGCGGCGCCGGCCGTTCGGCCTCCGCGCCGCGGGGCAGGGCGGCCTCGCGCCGCGGCCGGGGGAAGCGCACGGTGAACGTCGAGCCCTCGGACACCTTGCTCCGCACCGAGAGGGTGCCGCCGTGGGCCGCGACGAGCTGCCGCACGAAGAAGAGGCCGAGGCCCGCGCCGCCGGCGACGCTGCGGCCGCCCTGGAGCCGCCGGTAGGGCTGGAACAGGCGCGGCAGCTCCTCCTCCCGGATCCCGATCCCCTGGTCGACCACCGCCACCGTCACCGCGTCCGGCTCCTCCCGGATCTCGACCCGCACCTCGCCGCCCTCGGGCGAGTACTTGAGGGCGTTGCCGACGAGGTTCGTCAGGATCTGCTCGACGCGCAGGCCGTCGCAGCGCAGCCGCACGGGACCATCGGGGGCGTCGAGCACGATCGCGTGCGCCGGGCTCGAGGCCGCGAGCAGGTCGACCACGGAGGCGGCGAGCGCCACCACGTCGCGCTCGGCGAGCTCGAGCTCCACCTCGCCGGCCTCGAGGCGGGAGAGGTCGAGCAGATCGCCGACCATGCGGTCGAGGCGGCCGACCTGCCGCTGCACGAGCTCGAAGAGGTGCCGGATCTTCGCCTCCTCGGGGAGCGGACGGTCGGGCCGCACCAGCGAGGTGGAGACGCGGAGCGAGGTGAGGGGGTTGCGCAGGTCGTGGGCGACGCTCGAGAGGAACGCCAGCTGCTGCTGCCGCGCCCGCGCCTCGGCCGAGGCGAGGCGGTTGAAGGTCTCGGCCATCGTCCGGAGCTCCGCCGGTCCCTCCTCCGGCGCCCGCGCCTCGCGATCGCCCGCGCCGTAGCGGCGCATCGCCTCGCCGAGCGCGAAGACCGGACGGAAGGCGACGCCGTGGAGCCAGTAGAGGATCCCTGCGAGGCCGAACGCGAGGAGCACGGCGACCGCGAGCCCGAGCCAGTCGCCGAGGCGGTCCCAGCGGGCGGCGCGGGCCGCCGAGACACGGGACTCGGCGAGGTTCAGGTCGACCAGCCGCTCGAGCGCGCGGTAGGCGGCGGCGTGGCGCTCGGTCGTGGGGGACTCGAGGTACGCCTCGGTCCGGGCGCGCGCCTCGTCGAGGACCGCGGCCTCGGTCGGGCTGGCGACGTGGTCGCGCGCGCGAGACAGCCGGCCGCGGAGGTCTCCTTCCAGGCCCTCGCGGACGACCGGCTCCACCGCCCGCTCGTGGAGGAGGAGGTCGACCACCGCCTCCTCGGCGAGACGCACGCTCTCCACCGCCGCCGACAGCGTGACGGTCGTCTCGTGCAGGTAGCGCGTGAGGACGACCAGGGCCGCCGCCGCGCCGAGGGCGACGAGCGCCTGCGCGATCAGCACCGTCGTCAAGATCCGCCGCAGGCCGGCGCGAGGCCGCATGGTCCGAACGCCCCCCACGAACGGTAGGGGGCGCGGCGGCGGCCTGCCGGAGCGGCGGGGCGCCTACTCGAACAGCGCCTTCGAGAGCGGCGGGGGGTGCGTCCCGGGGATCACCGCGTAGCGGGCGTCGAAGTCGGTGACGCCGGCTTTCCGCAGCACGTCCTCGTCGTAGAGCGCCTGCCCGGTGATCTCGCCGGGCCTCGAGCAGACGAGCTCGAGGGTCGCGTCGGCGAGGATCTCGGGCTTCCGCCACATGTCCTCGCTGCCCATCTGGAAGTTCTTCACCGCCGAGCTCTCGACCATCGTCACCGGCCAGAGCGCGTTGCAGGAGATCTTCAGGTCGCGAAGCTCCTCGGCGAGGCCCATGGCGCAGAGGGTCATCCCGAGCTTGCTCATGCCGTAGGCGACCTTGCCGCCGAGCTTCTCGGGGTGGATCGGCGGCGACATCATCACGATGTGCCCGCCGCCCTTCATGTACGGGATCACCGCGCGCGCGCAGAGGAACGCGGCCCGGGCGTTGATCCCCATCATCAGGTCGAAGCGCTTCGCCGGCGTGTCGACGGCGTCGGCGATGAAGATGGCGCCGGCGTTGTTCACCAGGATGTCGACCTTGCCGAACCGGTCCACCGCCTTCGCCACCATCGAGTCGATCTGCGCCTCGTCGCGCACGTCGACCTGCAGCGGCAGCGCCTTGCGGCCGAGCGCCTCGAGCTCCTTCGCGGTGTCGTGGATCGTGCCGGGGAGCTTGGCGTGCGGCTCCGCCGTCTTCGCGCCGATGACGACGTCGGCGCCCTCGCGCGCGAGCGCCAGGCACACCGCCTTGCCCACGCCGCGGCTGCCGCCGGTCACGATCGCCACCTTGCCGTCGAGCCTGCCCATGTCTTCCTCCGGACGGGAGTTCGGTCGCGCACCGTACACGCGACGCACCGCGGCGGGAAGGCGTCTGGATCGGGCCGCCCCAGCGGGTTAGCTTCCCCGCCTCTTCCCCCACGAGGACCTCGCGATGATCGCCTCCCTCGCCCACGTCCCGCCGCCGAAGAACGAGCCGAACCTGTCGTACGCCCCCGGCACGCCGGAGCGCGCCACGCTGAAGGCCGCGCTCGACCGGCTGGCCTCGGAGCGCGTGGACATCCCGCTCGTCATCGGCGGCAAGGAGCTCCGCACCGGCAAGACCGGCGAGATGCGGCTGCCCCACGACCACGCCAGGGTGCTGGCGACGTACCACGAGGGCGACGCCTCCCACGTGCAGGCGGCGATCGACGCGGCGCTGGCGGCGAAGCCGGCCTGGGCGGCGATGCCGTTCCAGGACCGCGCGGCGATCTTCCTCCGCGCCGCGGAGCTGCTCGCCACGAGGTACCGGCCGCTGCTCAACGCGTCGACGATGCTCGGCCAGTCGAAGACCGCCCACCAGGCGGAGATCGACGCGGCGAGCGAGTCGATCGACTTCCTCCGCTACAACGTCCACTTCGCCGAGCAGCTCCAGGCGATCCAGCCGGAGAGCGCGCCCGGCGTCTGGAACCGCCTCGACTACCGGCCGCTCGACGGCTTCGTGCTGGCGGTGGCGCCGTTCAACTTCACCTCGATCGCGCTGAACCTCTGCTCGGCCCCGGCGATCCTGGGCAACGTGGTGCTGTTCAAGCCGGCGACCACGGCGATCGCGTCGGCGTGGACGATCATGGAGCTCTTCCGCGAGGCCGGGCTCCCGGACGGCGTCATCAACTTCGTGCCCGGCAAGGGCTCGGTGATCGGCGACGCCGCGCTCTCGAGCCCGAAGCTCGGCGGCGTCCACTTCACCGGCTCCACCGGCGTCTTCCAGGGCATGTGGCGGAAGGTCGGCGAGCAGATCGCGCGCTACGAGCAGTACCCGCGGCTCGTCGGCGAGACCGGCGGCAAGGACTTCGTCTTCGCGCACCCGTCCGCCGGGGGCGATCTCGACGCGCTGGCGGTGGCGATCGCCCGCGGCGGCTTCGAGTACCAGGGGCAGAAGTGCTCGGCGGTGTCGCGCTGCTACGTGCCGCGGTCGCTGTGGCCGAAGCTGAAGGCGCGGCTCCAGGAGCTCCTGGCCGACATGAAGGTCGGCGACGTCCGCGACTTCTCGAACTTCATGGGCGCGGTCATCGACCGGAAGTCGTTCGAGAACGTCTCCTCGTACATCGAGCTCGCGAAGAAGGGCGGGGCCGAGGCGACGATCGTCGCCGGCGGCGAGACCGACGGCCGCACCGGCTGGTTCGTCCGGCCGACGATCGTCGAGCTCGCGAACCCGCGGCACCGGATCATGTGCGAGGAGATCTTCGCGCCGCTCGTCGGCGTGCACGTCTACGCCGACGCCGACTACGAGGCGACGCTCCGCGAGTGCGACCAGGCGGCGGCCTACGCGCTCACCGGCGCCATCTGGGCCCGCGACCGGAAGGCGATCGCCACCGCCGCCGACCTGCTCCGCCATGCCGCCGGCAACTTCTACGTCAACGACAAGCCGACCGGCGCCATCGTCGGGCAGCAGCCGTTCGGCGGCAGCCGCGCCTCGGGCACGAACGACAAGGCCGGCTCGATGCTGAACCTGGTGCGCTGGACCTCGCCGCGGACGATCAAGGAGACCTTCGTCCCGCCGACCTCGTGGCGCTACCCGTTCATGGATCCGGAGTAGCGCCGCAGCGGGCGGGCAGGGCGAGCGTCGCCCGGACGCCGAAGTGGTCCGACGGCAGCCGCGTCCAGCGCACCGCGGCGCGGGCCCGGGCGGTGCCCAGCATCGCCACCGAACAAGGCTCGAGGCCGCGGACGAGGATGCGGTCGAAGCGGCCGGCCTCGTCGCCGGGCCAGCGCTCGCGCTCCGCCGACGGGTTGCGCGCCGGATCCCAGGTGAGGCCGGGCTCGCCCGGCCGGAGCAGCGGCCACGGGTCGAGCAGGCCGTCCGGCAGGTGCGCGGTCTCGGGCTCGCGGCCGTCGGCGAAGTTGAAGTCGCCGAGCGCGACGGCCCGCTCGGAGCCGGCGAGCAGCGCCTCGAGCCGGTCGAGCTGCGCGGCGCGGCGAGCGCCGTCGTGCGCCCAGCTCTCGAGGTGCACCACCGCGACGTCGAGGGCGCAGCCGTTCACCCGGAGCCGGGTCACCAGGTGCTCGCGCGCCTGCGGGCCGTCGAGCCGGATCGACTCGGTGTGCTCGGCCGGCAGCCGCGTCAGCAGCAGGTTGCCGCGGGGCGCCGCGCCGTACACCTCGAGCGCGGGCGCGGCGAACGTCGAGGTGAGCCAGCCGTCCGCCGCGAGCCGCTCGAGCACCCACGGCTTCACCTCCTGCAGCGCGACGACGTGCGGGTCCTCCGCGCGGAGCTGCTCGATCGACGCGGCGAGCCGCTCGTCGAGCCGCTCGCGCGTGCCGAGGAGGTTCAGGGTCACGACCCGCAGCTCGTCGAGCGGGCCGGGATCGGCCACGTCCGAGCGGAGCGCCCCGGTGGCGCCGGGGAAGTCGACGCCGCAGGAGGCGGCGAAGAGGAGGGCGATCGAGCCGAGGAGCCGGCGCACGCGGGAAGGTGCGGGCTCCTCCCAGCACGCGTCACGGGCCCGTCAGGGACGGTAGCGCCCCACCACGCCCTCGCGGGGCTCGCCCGGCGCGGGGCCGCTCAGGAAGTCCCCGCCGGCGACCACCGCGCCGCCGTCTCCGAACGCGAACACCGAGTGCAGGTTCTGGTGCGGCTCGGCGCGGGTCTCGTCGACCCAGGTGCCGGCGGCGCGGCGCCACTTCACCCCGCCGGTGCCGACGATCCAGACGTCGCCGTCGGGCTCGACGGAGACGCCGTTCAGCACCGAGGCGAAGCCGGGCGGCTCCACGGCGACGAAGGCGTCGGCCTGCCGATCGAGCGTGAGGAGCTGCACCGGCGCGCCGCCGACGACCCAGACCTCGCCCGCGGCGTTGCCGCTCACGGTGAAGAGCGTGGTCGGGATCGGGCCCTGGTACCAGCGGAAACCCTGGTCGGTGACGTGGAGGACGAGGCCGCCCTGGCCGCAGATCCAGACGTCGTCGGGGCCGGTGCCCCAGAGCTTGTAGTAGGCGGCGCCGCGCGGCTCGGGGATCTCGACCTTGCGCCAGGAGCTGCCGTCGAACCGGAGCAGGACGTCGTCGTCGCCGGCGCCGGAGGGCGTGCCGCCGACCGCCCAGACGTCGTCGGGCCCGGTGCCCCAGACGCCGAAGAGCGTCGCGTCGGTGAGCGCGGGGAAGGTGTCGTAGCCGGCGCCGTTCCAGCGGACGATCGTGCCTGCCTCGCCGACCATGAAGACGTCGTCGGGGCCGGAGCCCCAGACCCACCAGAGCGTGCCGGCGACGCCGGGGTCGCGCTCCTCCCAGGCGGCGCCGTCGAAGTGCGTGGCCAGCGCGCCGGCGCCGTTGCCGAGGCCGCCGCCGACGGCCCAGACGTCGCCCGGGCTGGTGCCGAAGACCGAGAGGGCGACGCGGTGCTCGTCCTCGAGCTCGACCTGCCATCCCGCAGCGGCGCCGCCTCCGCCGCCCTGGCCGCCGGCGCCGCCTTCGCCGCCGCTCCCGCCGCCGCCTCCGGGGGCGGGCTCGTCGTCGCAGCCCGCGAGCGCGGCGAGGGCCGCGAGGAGCGCTAGCCTTCGCACTTGCCGAACTCGTAGTCCTCGGCGCACTCGCAGTGGCAGAGCGCGGGGTTCACGGGCTCGCCGTTGGCGTCGAGCCCCTCGGTCTGGCAGGCCATCGTCACCGTGATCCTGCCCTCGGCGTACGGGCCGCCCTTCGGGCCGATGCGGAGGTCGAGCTCGAACTCCGGCCCCTCCATCGCCCCGTCGACGACCCAGTTCGGGCAGACGGGGACGTTGGCGGGATCGCTGATGCGGTCCCAGACGAAGTCGCCGACCGTGCCGTCCTCGCTCGGCACGAGGTCGATGTGGGTGCGGCGGTCCTCGGCGAGGTAGTTTCTCGTCCGCGGATCGCGGATCCGGGCGCGGACCTCGAGGTCGTCGCAGGGGAGGTTCGTCACCCGCCCCCCGACGAAGATCACCTGGCCGCCCTGGGTCGGCCGGACCAGCGTGAGCACGCTGCCGTCGTCGATCTCCTCGAACGTCCCCTCCGCCGACCGCTGGCCGAACGCCACGATCGCCGGCGTGCTGCCCGGATCGCCGAGGAAGCAGCCGCCCTCGCCGCCGGCGCCTCCCTCGGTCTCGGAGGGGCCGTCGTCGCAGGCGGCGAGCGCGACGAGCGTGGTGAGGCCTACGAAGGTCGCGCGCCGGATGGCCGTCCTCGCCTGCGGGCTAGAAGCAGCCCGCGTCCTGAATCTTCGGGTAGTAGTAGACGAAGATGTTGCAGTGCTCGCTGGTCTCGACCTTGCCGCCGAAGTCGAAGCAGCACGCGTCCTCCTCGATGCCGCAGGAGTTCGCGGGCGCCGTGTAGGTGCAGGTCCAGGTGACGCCGCCGTCCGCCGGGATGGTGACGGCGAGGTCGCGCGCCATCGGCGGGTCGTCCCAGCGATCCGAGACGTAGAAGTCGGGGCCCGGCTCGCCGCCGACCGAGTCGTACGGCGCGATGGTGAAGCGCGTGCCGCGGCTGTGGAAGTGGCCGTTCGCGGCGATGACCGTCACCTCCTGATCCCGGGCGAAGTTGCAGGTCTGCGAGTACTCCTTGTCGGTGTCGCCGGGGCAGACGCGAATGTTCTGGTTCGAGGTGAAGAGCGTGCCGAGCTCGTGCTCCACCTCGGCCTCGGGCACCGTGTAGAAGTTCGCGAGCAGCTTGCCGTTGCCCGGCGACGCCTGCGTGGTCGCGTTCACGTAGTGCGACTGGATCATGAGCAGCTCGCCCGGCTCGAACCGGTGGGCGACGCCGGCGGGCAGCGTCCAGTCGACGTCCTCGTTCGAGGACGACTCCTGCGAGTTGGTGACGAGGGGCCAGTCGGCCCAGTTCGCCGAGTTCCAGCACTCGCCGCCCGCGACCTTGCCCGCGGCGACGTCGGCCTCGGTGCCGAGGCCCACCACGGTCTTCACGCGGAAGATGTTGCCGTGGTGGGTGCCGGGGTTCTGCCGCATCAGGATGCGGTTCACGTAGATCGAGGCGCCGCCGGGCTCGCCCGGGACGCGGACGAAGTAGCAGTTCTGGACCTCCTCGCCGGCGGCGATGGCGAAGGAGTCGGTCTGCATCTGGAAGCCGGCGCCCTCGGCCGGCGGATCCAGGGTGACGTCGACGTGCGGCGCGCCCCCGCCGCTGCCGCCGCCGCCGTCCGTCTGCTCGCCTTCGTCGTCACAGGCGGCGGCGCAGAACGCCGTCACGCCGAGCAGCACCGTCAGGAACTTGAGACCGCGCATGCGCCTAGACCCCCGAAATTCCCTGGATTGGGATGACTTGGCGCCGGAGTCTAGCAAAGGCGAGGCCGTCCGGACCCACCCCCGGGTGGCCCTGGGCGAAGGTTCCGTATGCAGGACGGAATGCGGTCGTGCCCGGTCGGGGCGCAGCAGGTGCCTACTTCGTGCGCAGCCGGTAGTGCCAGCTCTTGCGCTGCGAAAGGGGCAGGAACCCGAACCTCGAGAGCGACACGCCCTTGCCGGAGTCCCGGACGCCCGTCCAGGCGAGCGCCGGGTCGAGGTAGTCGCAGCGGTTCATGAAGAAGGTGCCGGTCGAGACCTGGGCGCCGACGCGATCCGCCCGCTCCGGATCGCCGGTCCAGATGCAGGCGGTGAGGCCGTACGGGCTGTCGTTCATGAGCCGCACGGCCTCGTCGTCGGAGGCGACCGGGGCGATGCCGACGACGGGCCCGAACGACTCCTCGACCATGAGCGACATCTCGTGGGTGGCGTCGGCGACCACGCAGGGCTCGAAGAAGCGGCCCTTGCCGTTCACGGTGGCGGCCTTGCCGCCGCAGAGCACCTTGCCGCCCTTCGCCTTCGCCTCGTCGACCTGCCTCGAGAGGAACGAGGTCGCGTCGGGCGTCGCCATCGGGCCCATCGTCGTCGCCTCGTCGAGCGGATCGCCGAGGCGGTACTGCCGCACCAGCTCCACCGCGGCGTTCACGAACGCGTCGTAGTGGGAGCGGTGCACGTAGATGCGCTCGATGCCGCAGCAGCTCTGGCCCGCGTTGTAGAAGGCGCCGTCGACGAGGTTCTCCACCGCGTGGTCGAGGTCGGCGTCCTCGGCGACGTAGGCCGGGTCCTTGCCGCCGAGCTCGAGGCCGGCGTCGACGAACCGCTCCGCGGCGACGGCGCGGTAGACCTCGTGGCCGCCGCGGACCGAGCCGGTGAAGGAGACGTAGCCGACCTCCGGGCGCCGGATCACCTGGGCCACCGTGGCGTGATCGGCGTGGAGCGGGAGCACGAGGTCCTTCGGCGCGCCGGCGTCGGCGAAGGCGCGGGCGAAGTGCTCGGCGCAGAGCGGCGTGCGGGCGGCGTGCTTGAGCAGCACCGAGTCGCCGGTGAGGATCGCCGGCACCACCACGTTCACCGCGATGAGCAGCGGGTAGTTCCAGGCGGCGATGTCGAGGACGACGCCGACGGGCTCGTGGGTGATCTTCCGGGCGAAGCCGTCGAGCGGCGGGAGCACCTCCGGCGCGAGCGCGTCCGGGGCGAGCTCGATCAGGTGGCGGGCGCGGAACAGACAGCCCTTCACCTCGTTGCGCGACTGGGCGATGGGCTTGCCCATCTGCAGGGTGATGTCGCGGGCGATCTCCTCGCCGCGCGCCTCGAACGCGGCGACGAAGGCGCGGCAGAGCGCGATCCGCTCGGCGAGCGGCGCCTTGGCCCACGCGCGCTGCGCGGCGGCGCTCCGGGAGACGAGGGCGTTCGCCTCGGCCTCGGTAGCGAGCGGCACCTCGGCGACGACCTCGCCGCTGAACGGGTTGTCGACGCGGATCGTGCGGCCGGCCATGGGGTGCCCTCCGGGGGTGACGGACGCCCGAACGTAGGTCCGGGGCGTCGGCGAAGCAAAGGCGCCCGGACGGGGCCGCTACGCGTCCGCGGGCACCGAGGTCCGGGTCGCGCCGCGGGCCGCGGCGCCCCAGAGCCGCGTCGCGCGCTCGGCCTGGGCGGCGAGGGCGTCGGGGATCTTCGCCCGGGCGGCGTCCGGCACCGCGGCGAGCAGCTTCTCGACGACGTCGGCGGCGACGCCCTCGGCGCCCCAGGCGAAGCCGTCGGCGAACCCGGCGAGGAGCGGCTCGGGCATCGGCGGCATCGCCGAGAGCGGCACGGCGCGGAGGACCGCGACGAGCGCCTCCTCCTCGTGGGCGAGGTGGCGATCGAGGAGGGCCGCGAGCGCGGCGGTCGCCGCGGAGGCCTCGTCGCGGCCGGCCGGGAGCGCGGCGAAGGCCTGCTCGGCGCGGGCGAGGAGCGGGTCGATCTCCCGGTGCTCCGACGCGAGCGCGTCGATCGAGCCCGCGAGCTCGGGGCGCTGCTGGCGGATGCCGGGGAACATCCGCTCGTCCTCCGCCAGGTGGTGCTCGTGGAGCGTGGTGGCGAGCTTCGCGAACGCCTCGCGGAGCCGCGCGGCGCGCGCGGCGTCGGCGGGGCCGAGCTCTCGCAGCGCGCCGGCGAGCCGGGCGGCGTCGCGGCGCAGGCCGTGGTGGACCATCAGCACCATCGTGGCCATCGAAGCGCTGTCGTCGGGGTTCAGGAGCGGGTGGCCGGCCATGGGTCTCCTCGGAGGCGGTGGACGTTACCCGATCTACGGCACGCACAGCCCGTCGCGGTCCGCCCGCCACTCGAGCTCGGTGGCGGCCAGGGAGAAGGTCGGGAGGGACGCGCGGTGCGCGGCATCGAGGTCGCCGCTGGCGACGAGCGCGTCGATGACGGCGAGGTCGATCGGCCGCAACCGGACCCGGGCGGTGACCCGGTCCGGCGCCTCCGGGAACGGGAAGTTGCGGTAGCGGTGGGTCTCCGTCCACAGCGGATCGGTCGGGTCGCGGGCGGTCGGGCCGGGGAGGAGCTCGCCCTCGACGGTCGCGACCTCCCAGAACATGTGCACCTCGCGGCCCTCGGGATCGCGCATCCGGTCCCCGAGGAGCCAGAGGTCGGGATCGGCGGCCGGGTCGAGCGGCTCGCCCTCGCCGACGACGCCGGTCTCGAAGATCACCCGGTCGCCGGCGTACGCGACGAGCTCCACCCAGGCGCGGCGGTCCTGCGCGGCGCCGCTCGGGAACGCGTGGCCGGCGCCGACGTTCTCGAGGGTGAGCCGCGCGCCGGTGCCGCCGACGCAGAGCGTGGCGAGGAGCGTGGTGTCGAGGGCGCGCTGCACCGCGGCGCGCTGGGCGTCGCGCGCCGGGAACTCGGTGAGCGCGAGGTCGACGGCGGCGAAGGAGTGGTCGTGGACGCGGCGCACCGGCGCCCCGGGGACGTCGGCGGCGGGCGCGTCGCGGCCCTCCATGTGGCAGGCGTTGCAGGTGAGGGCGTCGGGCGAGCCGGGGCGCGCGTAGAGCGTGGAGCGCCACTCGGCGTAGGTGCGCTCGAGGTGGACGCCGCCGGGCGTGACCACGTCGTGGCAGCTGCCGCAGAGGCCCGAGGACTCGAGGCGATCGCGATCGTGGAGCGGCGACCACGCGGAGGCGTGGAGCTCGCTCGGGATCGGCGCCTCGACGCCGCCGCGGATCACCCCGTCGGTGGCGACGCGGAGGGCGGCGCCGTGGTCGCCCTCGACGGCGTCGATCGAGTGGCAGTAGGCGCAGGTGATGCCGAGGAGCTCCGGCGGCACCTCGTCGAGGTTCTGGCCATCGGCGGTGGCGCCGGCGAGCACCGCGAGCGGGGCGTGGCACCGGATGCAGAAGTCGCCGAGCGCGCCGCCGGTCTCGCGCTGCCCGCGGGCGTTCATCGCCAGGAAGACGGGATCGCGCGCGGCGTAGGCGTGCATGCTGCCCGACCACTGCCGGACGTGGTCGGGGTGGCAGGGCGCGCAGGTCTGCGGGTCGAGGAGCGCCGCGGGCGGGAGGACGACCGGCGTCGGGGCGGGCGGTGGCCCGGGCTCGTCGTCGCAGGCGGCGAGGGCGAGGGCGAGCGCGAGCGCCGCGGCGGCCGGGAGGCTAGCCCTCGATCCAGAAGGCAAGCACCACCTCGTCCTGCAGCTCGCCGGCGGCGACGTGCATCCGGAGCTCCCAGAGGCCGGGCATGAAGAGATCGAACGGCCCGACGACCAGCACGTCACCCTCGGCGACGCCGAAGTAGTCCGCCGGCGTCGTGCCGTGGCCGTGGGCGACCATGAACGGGGACACCGTGACGGCGGCGCCGGCCTGTGGCTCGCGGGTGGCGGCGTCGAGCACCTGGACGCGCAGGAGGTTCTCGCCCTTCGCCGGTGGCGCGGGCGTCGCCTCGACGAGGCGGACCGCGAGCCGGCCGGAGGCGCCGTCGCGCTCCATGCCCGGCGCGTACGTGTCGCCGCCGCCGCCGCCCGTGCCGCCGTCGCCGCCGGCGCCGCCGTGGCCGTGGCCGGCGTGGCCGC
>CAZDGH010000088.1:0-16056 GCA_964504805.1 uncultured Myxococcales bacterium
GGCGGCGACGGCGGCGCGGGCGGCACCGGCGGCGACGGCGGCGCCGGCGGCAGCGGCGGCGCGGGCGGCGGCGCCGCGTTCTACGACGCCGCGGCCCTCGACCGGATCGCCTCGGCGATCGAGGCCGACCTCGAGCGCGCCCACGCCACCGGCGTGCAGCTCGCGGTGTGGCACGGCGGCGCGCTCGTCCACGTGGCGAGCCAGGGTTTCCGCGACAACGGCTCGACCTTGCCGGTGGACGACGACACGCTCTTCCAGATCGGCAGCGACACCAAGAAGATGGCGGCGCTCACCGCGCTCCAGCAGGTCGCCGCCGGGCGGCTCCGCCTCGACTCGACCGTCGCCGAGGTGCTGCCGAACGTGGACCTGGTGCTCTCGCCGTCGTGGGCGGACGACGCCACGCTGCACCACCTGGTCTCGCACCAGGGCGGCCTGTGGGACTTCACGCCGTGGGTCGAGAGTCCCGACGACGCGACCCTCGCCTCCATCGCCGAGGGAGAGTTCTCCGAGACGGTCTGGGCGATGTCGGATCCCGGCGCGTTCTGGAACTACTCGAACCCGAACTTCTCCGTCGCCGGCCTCATGGTCGAGCAGGCCGCGGGGCGGCCGTGGCCCGACGTCGTCGAGGACGACCTGTTCGCGCCGCTCGGGATGACGCGGACGTTCGCGCGGCGCGACGACGCGGTCGCCACCGGCAACTACGCCACCGGCACCGGCTACCGCCCGAGGCCGCCGCAGATCGTCATGCCGGTGCCGATCGAGGACACGGTCGACAACGCCTTCGTGCGTCCCGCCGGCCTGGTCTGGTCCACGGCCTCGGACATGGCGCGCTTCGGCGCGTTCTTCCTCCACGGCGACGAGGCGGTGCTGCCCGACGACCTCCGCGAGGCGGCGACGGCGCTGCAGGTGCGCCTCTACCCGGCGATCGCGGTGCAGGGCTACGGCTACGGCTGGATCGTCACGGAAGGCTTCGGCGCGGACGGCGCCTACTACGACGTGCCGCACTGGATGCACGGCGGCAACACGCTCTCGATGACGTCGCTGACCTGGGTGCTGCCGGAGCAGGACCTCTCGATCTCGATCCTCTCGAACGGCTTCGGCGACGACTTCGCGGCGACCGCGACCGCGCTGGTGGTGGGCTCGAAGCTCCTGCCGGAGCCGAGCGCGCCGCCGGATCTCTCCGGCCCGGAGACGGACCACGCGCGCCTCGCCGGGACCTACGCGGAGCCGCAGCTCGGCGCGGTGCTCGTCGGCGACGAGGGGGGCCGGCTCGTCATCGACCTGCCCGACGCCGAGGCGGGCGGCCTGACCTACACGCGCGAGCTCACCTACACCGGCTACACCGACCTCTACCTCTTCACCGCCGACGGCACGACGTACGACCTCACCTTCGTGGCGAACGCGGACGGCGTCTACGAGTGGATCCGCAACCGGCAGTTCGTGCCGCGCCGCGTGCCCGAGGCGCCTCCCGGGCCGCCGCCGTTCCGGGTACGGCCGGAGCTCCGGGCGAGCGCGGTGCAGCGCGCGCTCTCGGCGGCGGAGGCCCGGGCGACGAGGCCGTGGTTCCTCCGGCGCGCGCTCGGCGAGGCGCCGTAGCCGGCGCCGGGGGGGCACGATTGCAGCAGGCGATCCTCACCGCGGTGCTGGCGCTGATGGTCTACACCGTCGCGCTCGACCTGCGCCTGAAGGACCTCCTCTACGTGGCGCAGCGGCCGCTGCCGGTCCTCGTCGGCCTGCTCGCGCAGTTCGTGCTGCTGCCCGGGGCGACGTTCCTCGCCACGCTCGCCCTCCCGCTCTCGCCGCCGACCGAGACCGCGATGATGCTGGTGGCGAGCTGCCCCGGCGGCGCGCTCTCGAACGCGCTCACCCACTGGGGCCGCGGCAACCTCGCCCTCTCGCTCTCGATCTCTGCGGTCGCGAGCCTCGCCGCGCTGTTCCTCACGCCGCTGAACTTCACCCTGATGGTCTCGCACAACCCGGAGACCGCGGCCTGGGTGCGCGCCATCGAGGTCGACCCGCGGGACATGTGGATCAGCCTCGTCGGCATCCTCGGGTTCCCGATGACGGCGGCGCTCCTCACCACGCGCTTCCTCCCGCGCGTCGCCGACCGGCTCCGCAAGCCGCTCGGCTGGGTGTCGATGGCGGCGCTCGGCGTCTTCATCGTCGGCGCGGTCGCGGCGCAGTGGTCGGTCTTCGTGGCCGAGCTCGGCCGCACGCTCCCGCTCGTGGTCGCCCACAACGGCCTCGGCCTCGCGCTCGGGTTCGGCGCGTCGCTGGCGGCGCGGCTCCCGGTCGCCGACACCCGCGCGGTGGTGATCGAGTCCGGCATGCAGAACTCCGGCCTCGCCATGGGGATCGTCGCGGCGCAGTTCCAGGGCGACCTCGCCATGGTGTCGGTGGCGGCGCTCTGGGGGATCTGGCACATCGTCTCGGGCGGCACGCTCGTCTTGCTCTGGCGCCGCGCGCCGGAGCCGAAGCCGGCGCCGGCCCCGCAGCTCTCGGAGGCTCCATGATCGACAAGCTCGTCAAGGGCGGCACGGTCGTCGACGGCACCGGCGCGGCGCCGTTCACCGCCGACGTCGGCGTGAAGGACGGCCGGATCGTCGAGGTCGGGAGGGTCACCTCCGCGGCGAAGGAGACCATCGACGCCGACGGCGCGCTGGTCACGCCGGGCTTCGTCGACATCCACACCCACTACGACGGCCAGGCCTCGTGGGACGAGACCTTCAGCCCGAGCATCTTCCACGGCGTCACCACGGTGGTGCTCGGCAACTGCGGCGTCGGCTTCGCGCCGGTGCGCGAGGGCGACGAGGCGCGGCTGGTGAGCCTGATGGAGGGCGTCGAGGAGATCCCCGGCGCGGTGCTCGCCGAGGGCGTGCGCTGGGGCTGGCGCAGCTTCGCCGACTACCTGGCGGCGCTCGACCGGATGCCGCACTCGCTGGACTTCCTCGCGCTCGTGCCCCACGACTGCCTGCGGCTCTACGCGATGGGCGACCGGGCGGCGCGGCAGGAGCCGGCCTCCGAGGAGGATCGCGCGACGCTGGCGCGGCTCCTCCGCGAGGCGCTCGAGGCCGGCGCCGCCGGCTTCTCCACCGGACGCACCGACAACCACCGCACCTCGAAGGGCGAGGACACGCCGGCGGCGATCGCGGACCGGCAGGAGCTCCTCGCCCTGGCGTCGGCGTTCCGCGGGCTGCCGTACCGGGTGCTCCACGCGGTGAGCGACTTCGACTGCGCCCGCGGCGAGCCCGCCGGGCAGAAGGAGCGCTTCGACGCCGAGTACGCGCTGTTCGAGGAGATGGCGAAGGAGGCGGGGCGGCCGATCGCGCTCACCTGGCTCGAGCGCCTGAACGCGCCCGAGCAGTGGCGGTGGCTCGCCGAGCGCGCCTCGGCGTCCGCCGCCGCCGGCGTCCCGGTGCGGCTCCAGGCGGCGGCCCGCGCCATCGGCCTGCTCAACGGCCTCGACACCAGCTTCAACGCGCTGATGGCGTTCCCGACCTACCAGTCGATCGCCGCGCTGCCGCTCGCCGAGCGCGCCGCCCGGATGCGCGAGCCGGAGCTCCGGGCACGGATCCTCGCCGAGAAGCCGGTGCGCCTCGCCGGCGACGGCTCGCCGATCCCGCCGCTCGCGGACCAGATCCTCGCGAACCTCGCGCAGGTCTCGATGCTGATGTTCCCGTTCGACGGCGGCGCGGGGCCGAGCTACGAGCCCGACCCGCGGAGCTCGTTCGGCGCGCGGGCCCGGGCGACCGGCGCCTCGCCGCTCGCGCTCATCTACGACCACCTCGCCGCCGGGGACGGCGAGGGCCTCGTCTACTTCCCGATCTTCAACTACCTGCGCGGCTCCCTCGACACCGTGCACGCGATGCTCTCGCACCCGCAGGCGCTCGCCGCGCTCGGCGACGCCGGCGCCCACGTCGGCACGGTGTGCGACGCCAGCAAGCCGACGACGCTGCTCGGCCACTGGGCCCGCGATCGGCAGGGGGCGCGGCTGTCGCTCGAGCGCGCCGTCGAGCTGCTCTCGGGACGCAACGCCGCGCACATGGGCCTCGCCGATCGCGGCACGATCGCCGCCGGCAAGCGCGCCGACCTGAACGTGATCGACCACGCCCGCCTGGCGATGGACCCGCCGAAGCTCGTCCGCGATCTGCCCGCGGGCGGGAAGCGCTTCGTGCAGACCGCGCGAGGCTACGTGGCGACGCTCGTCGCCGGCGAGGTCGTCTGCGAGGGCGCGCGGATCACCGACCGCCGCCCCGGGCGGCTGGTCCGGGCGGCGCCGCCGCCGGGATGACGGAGATCATGGCCTCCGCGCCGCCGACCGCGGAGAGTGCGCGCCGGAGACGCCGCGGCGCGCCGCGGCCCGAGCCGCCGGCCGCGTCCGGCGAGGAGCCCACCATGAAGCCCACGTTCCGGTTCGCCGCCGCCGCCGTCCTCGCCCTGGCCGCCGCGGCGCACGCCACCCCGGCCCTCGCCGACGCCAAGGCCGAGGCGAAGACCGTCTACGAGACCCGCTGCGCCACCTGCCACGGGGCCGCGGGCGCCGGCGACGGCGCGGCCGCCGCGGCGCTCCAGCCGAAGCCCCGGAACTTCAAGGACGCGGCGTTCCAGAAGAGCGTCACCGACGACGGCCTGGCGAAGGCGATCGTCGACGGCGGCCCGGCGGTCGGGAAGAGCCCGCTGATGCCGCCGAACCCGGACCTGAAGCCGAAGGCCGACGTGGTCAAGGAGCTCGTCGCGCTCGTCCGCGCCTTCGGGAAGTGAGCCGCGCCTACTCGGCTGCGATCCGCGGCACGAGCGCGTCTCGCTCGAGCCGGAGCGCGTCGAGCACCGCGCCCTCGAGCGACTCGAGCTCCCGCAGCAGCGCGCGGTAGCTCGTGCACGCCCAGTCCGGCGGCGCGAAGCCCGTCGCCGAGGCGCGGATCCGCTCGAGCAGGGACTCGAGCTCCTCGTGGTCGTCCCTCGCGGCGGTGAGCCGGTCCTCGGGGGCGGCGCCTCGCCGGATCGCCGCGAGCAGCTTCGCCTCGTCGTCGAGGTGGGCGGTGAGCGTGGCCGAGAGGTCGTCGACCTCGTCGCGCAGCGTCACCAGCCGGGGATCGTGGGCCCCGTGCACGCGGGCGACCTTGACGGCGAGGCCGATCACCGGCGGCAGGGCGCGGCGCAGCGAGTCGTGCCGCGCCTCGAGCGCGGCGATCAGCGTCGGGGTGTAGAGGTCGGACATCATCGGGCTCCTAGTGGATTTTTCCGTCCACGCGCGGGAAGAAGACGAAGCGCCCGACCCTGAGGCCCACGAGCGCGAAGCAGGCCGCCCAGCCGGCGGCGGAGGCCGCGACCAGCGTGGTGTAGGCGTCGGGCCAGAGCTGCGGCGCGACGAGGCGCAGGAAGCCGGCGGCCGCCATCAGGGCGAGCGCGAGGCGGTCGGAGCGGGTGAAGAGGATCTTCCGGCCGGTGTGGCCCTGGCAGATCCGGATCAGCATCGGCGGGATGACCAGGCCCATGCAGAGCAGCGTGAAGGCGTGGGTCGCCACGGTGCCGACCGCGGCGAGCGCGCCGGAGGCCGCGAGGGCGGCCAGGGCGAAGTGGATCACCAGGCCGAGGTAGCCGGCGTACATGATCCCGAGCTCGAAGCGCTTCACCGCGTCGAGGGGCCGCCAGCCCCAGGCCCGGGCGACGAGCAGCACCGCGGCGAGGCCGAGCACGGCGGCGGCGGCCGGGCCGGGCAGGAGCGGCGCGAAGGCGGCGGCGAGGACCGCGAGCTTCGCCGCGAGATCCAGCCGCGGCCGCCGCGTCACCTCGAGCCCGGCGCCCTTCATGAACTGTGGGATCGTCCGCTCGAACATCACCGCGAAGGCGAGGCGGAAGACGCCGATGGCGAGGGCGGCGCCGAGCGGCCAGCGGTCCGGCGTGAGCAGGAGGTTCTTCGACACCAGGAGCAGCGGCAGCGCGAGGACGAAGAGCCAGTTGTCCCGGAAGGTGTCCTTCGCCCGGTGGCGGACCAGGGTGAAGATGACGTAGCCCACCACGTAGGCGACGCAGGCGTTGGCGAGGACGAGCCCCGGCACCGAGCGCAGCACGTCGAGCGGCTGGAGCACGAGCGCGCGCTCCGCGAGCCAGAGCGCCACCGCCAGCACGAGCGGGCCGCCGTGGATCCCCCGCACCCCGACCCAGTTCTTGCTCGCGGTGAGCAGGAAGCCGCCGAGCACCGCGAAGCCGAAGCCGAAGAGCATCTCGTGGGCGTGCCACTGCATCGGCGCCAGGCCGCCCGGCAGGACGACGTGTCCGGCGAACGCCGGCGCCCAGAGCAGCGGCAGGGCCACGGCGGCGACGAAGGCGAGCAGGAAGAAGGGCCGGAACCCGGCGAGCCAGAGGGCCTGCTTGAACACCCGCTACCCTCCCCGCCGGCGCGCCGCGAGCGCGGTGCTCGCGAGGAACGCGACGATGGCGGCGACGTTCAGCCACGAGCCCGCGACCCGCGCCTCGTGCGAGCCGGCGAGATCGCCCCCGACGCGGAGGACGAGCGAGGCGTGGAGGAGCCCGAGGTGCGCCCAGAAGCGGGGCCGGTACGGCACCTGCACCGAGAGCACCGCCGGGACGATGACGAGCGCGTGGCCGAAGATCATCGAGAAGACGAAGCCGACGAACACCGCGTGGAGGAGCGCGTCGTAGCGCGGCCCCGCCACGGGGTGGCCGAAGGCGAGCGCGAGGACGCCGGCGAGGCCGAGCCAGACGTAGCCGGCGAGGAGCGCCGCGGCGATGTAGCGCACGGCGCCGCGTTGCCGGATGGTGCGGCGGGCGACGTCGTGCCGCAGCAGCCACGCGGCCATCGCCAGCAGGGCGCCGCCGAGGAGGCGGAAGCCCAGGTCGCGATCGAGGAGCGAGAGCGCCGCGCCCGCCACGGTCGCGACGACGGTCGCCGCGAGGAGCGCCCGGTCGCCGCGGCTCTTCGCCAGCACGCGGACGAGCTCGAGGCGCTCGGCGGCGATGGTCGCCACCGGGAACGCGACCCAGAAGCCGACGAGCTCGAACGGCGGCACGCCCGCGGCGAGGAGCACGTTGCCGGCGAGCCACGAGGCCGCGCCGAGGAGGAGGAGCTGGTGGTGGAGCGCGCGATCGAGCGCGATCACGCGCACGAGGACCGCGAGCACGACCACGCTTCCGGCGGCGAGGAGCGGCGGCGCCGCCGGCGACGAGAGGGCCGTCGCGAGCGCGCCCGCGCCGGTGAGCGCCGGCGCGAGGTAGGCCCAGCCGCGGCCCAGCGCGACCGCGCGCTCGAGCGCGATCACCGTGCCGAGGAAGCCGGAGACGAGCAGCGGACCGTGGGCGAGCGGCGACGCCCCGGCGGCGGGGAGCGCGCCGAGCCGCACCAGCCCGACGTGCACCCCGGTCGCGAGCGCCGCCGCGCCGAGGCCGAGCAGGAGGAAGCGCGGCCACGGCACCGAGGGCGCCCCTAGCGCCGCGCCACGGTGACCCGCCACACCTCCGGGCCCTGCTCCACGTAGGTCCACTCGAAGCTCCCGGGCCTCTCGGCCTCGAACTGGTAGCGCAGCGGCCTCGGGTCGTGATCGTTCACGAGCTCGAACGCCTCCCCCGGCTGGAGCCCGTCGAAGGTGCGGAAGATGAGCGGGTGGCGCTCGCGGGGGACGATGGTGCGGACGTCGACGGTGGCCTTCACGGTCATGCGGGCTGCTCCTCATATGGCGGCCGCGGCCGCCGGGTCGGGACCTCAGCCGCCCAGGAGCTGCCGGGCGTCGTCGGTCATGTCGTCGGGGCTCCAGGGCGGCTCGTGGACGATCTCGACCTCGACCTCGCGGAGGCCGCTCACCAGCGTCACCAGCGCGGAGCGGATCTCGCCCTCGATGTACGGCCCGAGCGGGCAGGCCGGCGTCGTCATCGTCATGCGGATCCGCGCCAGGTCGCCGTCGCGGACCGCGGCGCGCACCAGGCCGAGGTCGACGATGTTCACGCCGAGCTCGGGGTCGATCACGGTGCGGAGCGGGAACAGCAGCTCCGGGGCGATGGCGGCGAGCGTCACCTCGGGCCTCCTCGGGCGCGGCCGAGCTCGCGGAGCACCACCTGCTCGTCGACGCCGAGCTCGACGGCCGCCTCGCGGAGCGTCTCGAACGGCGCCATCGCGCAGCCGAGGCACGAGGCCATGCCCGCGCGCCGCAGCGCCGCGGCGGCGCCGGGCACCCGGTCGAGCGTCTCCGAGACGGGCAGGTCGAGGAGCCGGAGGAGGTCGCGCGCCTTCACACCCGGGAAGCTAGGACCGGGCGCCGCCTCCGTCGTTGCGCCCGCGCAAGGATCCGGGCGGGAGGTCCTCGGCGAGGGCGACGAGGCGGTGGGGCTCGAGCACCGTGACCTGCCCGCGGCGCGACGCCAGGATCCCCGCCTCGCCCCAGGCGGCGAGGATCCGGCTGGCGGTGAAGAGGGTGGTGCCGGAGAGCTCCGCGACGTCCTGCCGCGTGAGCGGCATGTCGATCCGCACGCCGCCGGCCACGCGCCGCCCCGCCTGCCGCACCAGGCGCACCAGGGCGCGGGCGACGCGGCGCTCGACCTTCTCGGTCGCGAGCTGGCGGTGCTGCTCCTGCAGCTCGTGCAGCCGGTCGAGCGCCATCCGCAGCGCCGCGAGGGCGAGCTTCGGGTGCCGCTCCATCAGCCCGAGGAGCGCGGGCCCCGGCCAGCGCGCCGCGACGCAGACCTGCTGCGCCTGCACCGAGACCGGGTAGGTGTCCTCGCCGAGCGCCGCCACGACGCCGGCGAAGTCGCCGGGGCCGAGCACCCGCAGCGCCACCGACGGCCCCTCGGCCGCGTCCTTGAGGATGCGGGCGCGTCCCGAGAGGACGAGGTAGGCGGCGTCGGCCGGGGCGCCCTGCGCGAAGAGCAGCTGGCCCTTGCGCAGCGCGACCTTGCGCGCGGCGCCGGCGACCTCCGCGAGCGCCTCGGGGGAGAGGCCGCGGAACACCGGGGCGGCGGCGACGATCCGCGCGTCGCGATCGTCGAGCGGGCGCGTGGCCATCGGTGCGGGGCTCCCGGGAAGCGGACGCGCGCGACCGTAGCACGGCCGCCGTCAGGCCGCGGCGCGCGCGAGCCGCTCGAGGCGCCGGTCCACGAACGCCGACGCCCGGAGCGCGAGCGCCATGATGGTGAGCTGCGGGTTCACCCCGAGGGAGCTCGGCAGCGCCGAGCCGTCGCAGACGAACAGGTTGTGCACGTCGTGGGTCTCGCCGGTCGGGCCGACCACGGAGCGGAGCGGGTCGGCGCCCATCCGGCAGGTGCCGAGCGGGTGGTAGGCGGTGAGGTCGAAGTCGCGGGCCGCGAGCGAGGCGCGCGACAGGGCCTTCACGTCCTCCTCGCCGCGGAGCCGCTCGAAGCCGAAGACCGCCGGCCACACCTCGCGCGCCCCGGCGGCGAAGAAGACGCGGGCGAGGATCTCCGTGCCGCGGCGGAGCTTCGCCACGTCGTGGTCGCCGAGCCAGTAGGAGATCCGCGGCTCGCCGTCCTTGCCGGGGCCGACCCGCCCGCGGGAGCGGTCCTTCACCATGAAGCCGAAGCCCACGGTGCGGTCGTACTTCTCCATCAGCGCCGTGAACGCCGGGCCGTGGCTCGAGACCGCGCCGGCGGTGAGGTCGAGGGGCACGTGCGCGCCCTCGAACATGATCCCCTCGTCGGCGAACTCGTCGATGGCGTAGCCCTGCGGCACCGTGTTCCAGCCCGCGAGCGGCTCGTCGAAGACGCCGATCGCCGCCGTCGCCGGGTGGATCGAGAGGTTCCGGCCCACCTGGTCGGAGGCGTTTCCGAGGCCGTCGCGCAGGAGCACGAGCGGCGTCGACAGGGTGCCGCAGGCGAGCACCACCACCCGCGCGCGCACCGTGAGCCGCACCGGCCTGCCCTCGGCGTCCCTGGCGACGCCAGAGACGCCGACCGCGGTCTCGCGCTCGACGAGCACGTGCTCGACCTGGAAGCCGGTGAGGAGCTGCGCGCCGCGGTCGAGCGCCGCGGGGATCCAGGAGACGTTGGCGGAGCGCTTGGCGTCGGTCGGGCAGCCGAAGCAGCACAGTCCCTGCCCGTCGCAGCCGGGCGCGTTCCGGACCAGCGCGTGGTGGGAGTAGCCGAGGGCGTCGCAGCCCCGGGCGACGAGCTCCGCCGGCCGCCCGAGCGCCCGCTTCGACGACGGTCCGGCCTCGAGGAACCGCTCCGCCTCCTCGTAGAACGGCGCCAGCGCGTCCTGGGTGAAGCCCTCGAGGCCGTGCTCGTCGCGCCACTCGGCGAGCGTCGCCTCGGGGAGCCGGAAGCAGGTGCCGGAGTTCACCACCGTGGTGCCGCCCACCGCGCGGCCGACCGGGATCGGGATGGCGGCGTTGCCGAGCGCCACGGTGAGGCCGCGCTTCCGGTAGGCCTTCTTCATCATCTCCATCGGCCGGCCGGTGAAGTCGAGGCGGGTGAGGTGCGGGCCCTCCTCGAGGATCAGCACCGCGTGGCCGCGCTCGGCGAGCTTCTTCGCGAGCGGCGCGCCGCCGGCGCCGCTGCCGACGATCACCACGTCGCACTCGAGCGCCTCGCCGTCGGGGAGCGCGCCCGCCTCCGAGAGCTGCGAGCGCCAGCGCGCCGGCTCGAGCGCCCTCGGCTTCTCGACCTCGAAGCGGCAGCCGAGGGCGGCGTGCAGCCCGGGATCGTCGTAGTGGCTGATCTTGAGCGGGAGGAGCAGCCCGCGGAGCGCGAGGCGCAGCGCGGGCGACGCCGCCATCCCGTCGAGGACCTCGAGCCGCCTGCCGAAGGGCAGCGCCGAGAAGCGCGCGCCGCGACGGGCCACCGTCCCGAGCTCGAGGCTCCACAGCCCCGCGCGGTACGAGTGGAACACCGCCGGCGCGCCCTCCGAGAGCAGCGCTTCGAGGCGGCGGAACGCGGCCTCGCCCGGCGCCGGGAGGAGCCGCCCCGGCGGCAGCGCCGCCTCGCCGAGGGCCTTCAGGATCTCGAGCTCGCGATCGCCGAAGCGCATGGTCGTCCCTCAGCCGCCGAGGAGCTGCCGCACCAGGGCCCGGCGCCGCACGTCGAGGCGCTTCTCGCCGCGCTTCGAGAGCGACAGCCAGGAGCGCAGGAACGGCGGGAGATCGCGGAGCGAGAAGAGCATCGGCCCCGAGGCGAGCAGCCGGCCGTCCTCGCCGGTGAGCTTCGCCTCCATCTCGGTCATCGAGCGGAGCGGCGCGAGCGGCGTCGGGTGCTTCTCGGCGTCGAGCCGCACCTCCTCGCCCGAGGCGGCGCGGAAGCGGAGCGCGTAGGTGATCGCCGGCGGCGCGAGCGACATGGTGAGCGTGCCCTCCGCCGGCGCCTCGTCCGCGAGCGGCGGCGCGGAGACGACGCCGCGGAGCGCGAAGCGGCCGGCGCCCTCGGCGGTGGCGGAGACGTCGAAGGAGACGCGGACCTCGGCGCCCGCGGGATCGCGGAGCGTGCCCCGCATGGTCTCGACGAAGGAGAGCCTCATCTCAGGTCACCTCGATGCCGGGCTCGACCTCCCGGCGGAGCAGCTCGAGCGCGCCGCCGTGGGCGGAGCGGTACGTGAACGGCGGCTCGTCCCTCGGGATCACCTCGAGCAGCACCGAGGCGAGCTTGGTGTTCGAGCAGTAGGCCATCGCGCCGTCGGGGTTCGGGTAGCCGAGCCACGCCGGCGGTCGTCCCGACGCGTCGACGCGCAGCCGGGCGGACGCCTCGCGGCTCCGCATCCGGAGGGTGTAGCGGTCCCTGGCGACGTGCGGCTCCTGCCGGTGCAGGTCGACGAGCGCGTCGAAGCGGTACTCGCGATCGCCGCGGCGCACGACCAGCACCGAGAGGAGCGGGGTGGTGCGCCCGGCGATCCGCAGGCGGCTCGAGCCGCCCTCGACGAACCCCGCCGGCGCGCCGCCCTCGGCGGGGAAGAGGCACTGCGACCAGGCGTAGTCGAAGTGGTGCTCCGGGCCCCAGTTGTGGCCCTGCGCCGCGGTCCAGCCGTCGACCGGGACGCGCCGGCCTCGGACGACGACCTCGCCCTCGAGGGCGAGGAAGGGGAGCGGGGTGAGGAACTTCGACCGCGGGAACGGGCCGTCCTCGAGGAGCCGCGACGGGTAGCAGGAGAGCGGGGCGCCGACCGCGCCGCCGGCCGGCGCGAACCGGAGGTCGAACGACGCCTCGCCGCTCCCGAGCGCGCCCTTCGCCGTGCCCGGCCGGGCGAGCGCGAAGCGGAACGCCCCGGCCTCGACGCGGCTGCCGGCGGCGTCGGTCTCGAAGCGCGCCTCGCCGATCGGGTGCGTCTCGCGCCGCGCGAACGTCTCGACGCCGTCGAACCAGATGAGCCAGGTCTCGGCGACCGCGGGGCCGGCGAGCGGCGCGAGGATGGTGATCTTCAGCCAGAGCGCCCGGGGCGAGGCCGGGTCGTTGGCGCGGAGGAACCAGCTCTCCACGTGGCCCGGCCGGCCCGCGTAGCGGACCTCGTTCGGCGCCCGCCGCGCCCCGAGCGAGGGGAAGCCCATCACCGCTCCTCCACGGTGGCGAGCGCGGTGGCGGCGTGGGCCCGCATCGCGTCGCCGGCGGCCTTCGCGTCGCGACGCCGGATCGCCTCCGCCGCGCGCCGGTGGTGGCCGGCGTCGAAGACGCCCGGCTCGTACATGGCGGCGAAGCGCTCCTTGCCGCGGGAGTAGATCTCGCGGACCAGGTTCGCCACCAGCGCCAGGATCCGGTTGCCGCTCACCGCGACCAGCGCCTGGAAGAAGTCGTAGTCGAGCTCCTGCAGCGCCGCCGGCCGCGTCTCCTGCTCGAGGCGGCGCGCGAGCTCCTCGAGCCGCGCCAGCGACGCCGGGTCGGCCTTCGCCGCGACCTCGAACAGGTACGGCACGAGGTCGGTGCCGGCGGAGAGGAAGAAGTCGGCGACGCGGGTCGCGCCGCCGTGCCGGATGTTGACGAGGCCCCAGGCCTCGAGGCGCTTCATCGCCTCGCGGACCGAGGAGCGGTTCGCCTCGTAGGTGCCGGCGAGCTCGCGCTCCGACGGCAGCGCGTCGCCGGGCTTGAGGCGCCCCTCGACGATGGCCCGGCGGAGCGAGCTGGCGATGCGCTCGGCGACCTTCTTCTTCGCGCCGGCCCTGGCGGCCTTGCTGGCGGGGATCGTCATGACTGGTCGGACCAGTAGCACGGCCGCTCGGCCGGCGGCAATCCCCGGACGGAGCGCGACCGGCGGACGAAGCATCGACGCTCGTACCTTGACGTGGGACGACCGGGAGCGCGAAGGTGCGCCGTGGTCCGACCAGTTCGCGGCCGCCGAACGACCAGGAGCGCCCATGTCCGCCCTCACCCCGCTGCGCGTCCCGGGCCCGGCCCCGGCGGCCTACGAGAAGCTGCGCGCCGCCTACCGCGCCAGGCCGTTCCCGGGCGCCGAGGAGCGCGAGGACCGCCTCGCGCGCCTCGAGAAGCTCCTCGTCGCGCGCCGGCAGGACTTCGTCGCCGCCGTCTCCGAGGACTTCGGCGGCCGCTCCTCCCACGAGACGCTCCTCGCCGACGTGATCGCGCCGCTCGACTCGGTGCGCGTCGCGCGCGCCCACGTGCGGGCGTGGATGAAGCCGCGGTCGGTGTCGCCGAACCGCTGGTTCCGACCGTCGAGGGCGTACGTCGAGCCGATGCCGAAGGGCGTCGTCGGGATCATCTCGCCGTGGAACTACCCGGTGAACCTCGCGCTCGGCCCGCTCGCCGGCGCGCTCGCGGCCGGCAACCGCGTGCTGCTCAAGCCCTCGGAGCTGACGCCGAGGACGTCGCGCCTCCTCGCCGACGCCGTCGCCGACACCTTCACCGCGGAAGAGGTCGCGGTCGTCGAGGGCGGCCCCGAGGTCGCCCGGGCGGTGACGGCGCTCCCGCTCGATCACCTGCTCTTCACCTGCTCGACCACGGTCGGCAAGCTCGTCGCCGCCGCCGCCGCCGAGGGGCTCGTGCCGCTCACGCTCGAGCTCGGCGGCAAGTCGCCGGCCCTCGTCCACGAGAGCTACCCGGTCGAGCGCGCCGCGGAGCGGATCGCCCACGGCAAGCTCTTCAACGCCGGGCAGACCTGCATCGCGCCGGACTACGTGCTCCTGCCCGAGGGCAAGGAGCGCGCCTTCGCCGGCGCGTTCGCCGCGGCGGTACGGCGCGGCTACCCGCGCTTCGCCGGGTACACCTCGATCGTGAACGACCGGCAGCACGCGCGGCTGCTCGCGCTGCTCGACGACGCGAGGGCCCGCGGCGCCCGCGTCGAGCCGGTCGAGCCCGACGGCCCGCCCGAGGGCGCGCGGAAGCTCGCGCCCACCCTCGTCTTCGCGCCGACCGACGAGATGAAGGTCATGCAGGAGGAGATCTTCGGGCCGCTGCTCCCGGTGCGGACGTACCGCGACCTCGACGAGGCGATCGCCTACGTCAACGAGCGCCCGCGGCCGCTGGCCTTCTACTACTTCGACGAGAAGGCCCGCCGCGCCGAGGCGGTGCTCGCCCGGGTGATCTCCGGCGGCGCCTGCGTCAACGACACCCTCGTCCACTTCGCCCAGGAGGAGCTGCCCTTCGGCGGCACCGGCGCCTCGGGCATGGGCGCGTACCACGGCGAGGCCGGCTTCCGGACCTTCTCCCACGAGCGCGGGGTGCTGGTGTCGAGCCCGCTGGCGCCGGCGGCGAAGCTGCTCGCGCCGCCCTACGGCGCCGCCGTCGACAAGGCGATCGAGCTCTTCGTCGGCAAGCTCGGCCGCTGGCTCTCGTAGCGCTCAGGCCCGCGCCAGCACCCGCACGTCGCGGACCTCGAGGGTCCGCGGGTCGATCCCGCCGTCGCGCGCCAGCCTCCGCAGGCACCGCGACAGCGTCTCCGGGCGCATCTGCAGGAGCGCCGCGATGGTGCCCTTCGACAGCCCCACCCGCCGCCCCTGCGCGTGACGCGCGAGGAGGAACCGCGCGAGCCGCGTCGCGCACGGCGCCGGCGCCCGCTCCGACGACACCCGCTCCGCCTCCTCCAGCGCGAGCTGCGCGACGACCTTCGCCGCCGACGGCCCGAGCGCGAGGAACGACTCGACCCGGCTCCTGGGCAGCGCGCAGACCCGGGTGTCGGCGGTGCAGATCGCGTCGTCGAGGTACGGGCCGCCGCGGAGCGCCTCGAGCCCGACGAGCGACCCGGCGCCGCGGAGCGCCCGCGGCCACGTGCCGCCCGGCGCCTCGCGCACCAGCAGCACCTCGCCCTCGAGCACGAAGTACGCCGCGTCGGCCCCCGCGCCGCAGCGGTAGAGCCGGGCGCCCGCCTGCTTCGGCGCCGCCACCCACGGGCACCGCGCCGCTCCCGCCGCCAGGCCGACCCGGCACGCCCCGCACTGCGCTCGTCCCGCCATGCCGCACCTCCGCCCGCCGAGCGTAGCCCGGGTCCGGGGGGACCGCGCCGCGGTGCGACATGATCCCGGTCAAGTCGGTCCGCGGCGGTCCGCTCTACGGTGTGCCGCCATGGGCCGACCGAACGAAGGCATCCGGATGACCGCGCCCGGCCGGATCGAGTGGGCGTCCTGGGAGGAGCCGGCGCCGGGGCCGGGGCAGGCGACGATCCAGGTCGCCGGCTGCGGCGTCTGCCACACCGACCTCACCTTCCTCTACGGCGGCGTGGCGACGCGCAAGGGCTGCCCGATCGTGCTCGGCCACGAGCTCTCGGGCGTCGTCGTCGACGCCGGCGCCGGCGCCGAGGCCTGGCTCGGCCGCCGCGTGCTCGCCCCGGCGGTCTCGCCCTGCGGCACCTGCGCCCACTGCAAGCGGGGTCGCGGCACGAGCTGCAGGTCCGGGCTCATGCCCGGCAACGATCACGATGGCGGCTTCGCGCGGCTCGCCACCGTGCCGGCGCGCACCCTCTGCGACGTGGACGCCGGAGGGCCTCCCGGCAAGGCCGACGAGCCGCTGCCCGGCGGCCTCCTCCTCGCGGAGCTCTCGGTGCTCGCCGACGCGGTGACGACGCCGCTCCAGGCGATCGAGCGCGCCGGCCTCTCCGGGGGGATGCTCGCGCTCGTCGTCGGCGTCGGCGGCGTCGGCGGCGTCGGCGGGCTGCGCGCCGCC
>CAZDGH010000089.1:0-16054 GCA_964504805.1 uncultured Myxococcales bacterium
CGTCCTTCATCGCACCGAGGAGGCCGGCCGCGAGGACCTTCTTGCGGTCCTCCTCGCGCTTGTTGGCGTCGACCTTCTGCGCGCCCTTCTTCGAGGGATCGGCTTCCTTCTTCTTCTCTTCCTTCTTGCCGAACTTGCCCTCGTCGTCCTTGGCCTTCGCGCCCTCCTTGATGCCGGAGAGGTCGAGCTTCTTCTTCTCCGGCGCCTTGAGGATGAGCTTGGTGTAGCGGTTCGGGTTCTTGAAGAGATCCTCGGAGAGGAGCGCGGAGTCGAGCGGCGTGATCAGCATCGCCGCGAGGACGATGACGTGCGCCATCACCGAGATCGACAGCACCTTGGTGAAGTAGAGGTCGATCTGCTCGAGGAACCCGGTCTTCATCCGCGCCGCCGGCTTCATGAACCGGGCGACGAACTCGACCGAGCCGACCTGGATCCGGGCGCGGTCCTCGATGCCGATGGTCGCGGTCGAGCCGACCTTCTCGTCCTTGCCGTTCTTGCGGACGACGATGGTGCCACCGGCCGGGGCCGAGAGGCTCGCCTGCGCGCCGTTGACGGTGGCGAGGACGTGCTTCTCGACGCCGTCGAGGTAGACCTTGAAGTTGCAGCCATCCGCGGCGCCGACGGTGACCGTCCCGCCGCCGAACTGGGTGGCCTCGATGATCGCGTCGCCCCAGATCATCGCCACGTCGAGGGCGCGCTCGTTCGCCGTCGGCCTGGCCTCGGGCGGGAGCTCCTCGTAGAAGATCGAGGTGGCGCTCCGGCCGCGCAGGCCGCCGAGGAGCGACGCGCCGGCGTGCTTGCCCTTCCCGCCCTTGGCGGCGGGCGGCGGAGGCGGCGGCGCCTTCTTCTCCTTCTTGTCCTTCTTGCCGCCCTTCTCGGCGGCCTCGACGGCCTCCTTCTCGCCGGAGAAAGGCGGGACCGAGAGCACCTCGGTGGAGCCGGCCTCGCCGAAGGCGACGCGGATCTTGGTGGCGCCGATCTCGACCACGTCACCGGACGCGAGCGCGGTGGCGTCGGTGATCGCCGTGCCCTTCAGCTTGGTGCCGGTCTCGGAGCCGAGGTCGATCGCGTGGACCTCCCCGTTCTTCTCGATCTTGAGCATCATGTGGATGCTCGAGACCTTCGGGTCCTCGATCCGCACGTTGGCCGAGGCCCCCGAGCCGACGATGACGGAGTCCTTGTCGACCTCCTCCTCGCGGACCGTGCCGGACGGCTCGGTGATCTTGAGGAGGAGCGTGGTCTTCTTCTCGGCCATCTGGGACCTCGCGGAGCCGGCTACAGGTTGTCGACGCTCTTCTGCAGCTCGGGCAGGAAGTTGTCGCGCATCTTGATGAGCGACGTGAACTTCGTCTTCTTGCGGTTGAGCAGGTAGCTGCCCTCGGGCTTGGTCAGCTCGCCCTCGAGGGTCACGTCGTTGAAGTCGACGACCGTCTTCTTCTTGAAGACCGTGCGGTCGGCCTCGCGGATCACCGTGTCCTCGGCCGCCGCGGGGCCCGCCACGGCGAGGAGACCGACCGCCGCGACCACCGCCACCATGAGACGCTTCATCGCTTCCTCCGGGCTGCTACGCCCAACTCCGACAACGACTTGCACCAGCGGGTTCCGCGCGAGCCGGGCGCTCCGTCACCGGCGCGATCGGCAGCTACCGCCGTCCAGAAGGGGGCGCAGTGTACCCGCGCCTCCCACGGCTGCCAAGCCTCGGTCCCGTGGACGGAGCTGTCCTACCTCCGCCTACTTCTTCGGCTTCTCGGTGGCCGGCGGGGGCGGCTTCGCGCCGTCCGCGGCGGGCGCCGGGGCCGGCGCGGCGGCGTCCGGCTTTCCGCCCTCGGCCGGAGCCGCGCCGCCCTCGGCCGGCGCGGCCTCGTCGGGCTCCGCCGCCTCGTCGCCGGTGCCGGCGGGGATGAAGTCGAGGTTGCCGGCGTCCTTGCCCTTGGCGCCGCCGCCGGCGCCGATGCCGACCTTCTTCTTCTCCTCGGGGGCAGGGGCCGCCGCCGGGGCCTTGAGGCGCATCTCGATGATCTGGAGCTTCTGCTCGACGGCCTGCTTGCGCGGGAGGTCGCCGCCCATGCCGAGGTACTTCTGGTAGAGCTCCTTCGCCTTCGGCATGTCCTTGAGATCGACGTAGTGGATCTCGGCGAGGCCGAACACCGCCTCCGGCTCGCGGCCGCGGAGCGAGAGCGCCTTCTCGTATTCGGCGACCGCGTCCTTCGCCTTCTTGCCGCCGTGGAGCGCGAACGCCGAGTTCAGGTGCGCCTCCCAGGAGTTCGGCTCGAGCTGCGCCGCCTTCTGGAACGAGGCGATCGCCGCCTTGTAGTCGCGGAAGGCGAGCGCCACGGCGCCGACGTTCATGTTGCAGGAGAAGCAGTTCGGGTCGAGCTCGACGGCCTTCCGGAACATGCCGAGGGCGGCGCGCCGGTCCTCGGTCTTCATGTAGATCATGCCGAGGTTGTTGTAGACGCCGGCGTCCTTGTCATCGAGCTTCTTGGCCTCGACCAGGATGAACTCCGCGAGGCGGAGCTGGCCCTGGTCGAGGTAGACGAGGCCGAGGTTCTTGTACGCCTCGGGGTTGTTCGGCGTCCGCGAGAGCAGCTTGCGCGCCGCCTCGATCGACTTGTCGTACTTCTTCTGCAGCCGGTACACGACCGCGAGGTTGTTCAGGTAGTCGACGTCGAACTCGTTCGACTTCAGCGCGGTCTCGTAGAGCTTCACCGCCTGGTCGAGCTTGTCGCGCATCCGGTAGACGCGACCCAGGTTCAGGGTCGCGCCGCGGTGGGCGGCGTCGAGGGCGAGGGTCGCCTCGTAGGCCTTGATCGCGCCCTCGAGGTCGCCCTTCCCCTCGGCGACGACGCCGAGGTTGTACTGGGCGTTGACGAGCTTCGGATCCTTCTGCAGCGCCTTCTGGAAGCTCTCCTGCGCCGCGTCCCACTGCTTCGCGGCGACGGAGGCGACGCCCTTCTTGAACAGCTCGGGGGCGCCCTCTTCCTTCTTGGGCTGCGCGAACGCCACCGGCTTCGGCGGCGGGGGCGGCGGCGCCGACGCGCAGGCGGCGGCGAGCGAGGCGGCGAGGACGACGGCGGCGAGACGGACGTTCGACATGACGGAGGACCTCATCACTTCTTGTCGGCCTGGTTCTTGAGGATGATCCCCTTCTTCTTCTTCTTCGGAGCCTCGTCCTCGTCCCCGCCGTCGCCGGCGTCCTCCCCCTTCTTCTCGTCGGCGGCCGCGGTCTTCTTCCCGGCGGCGCCGATGCCCTTCTTGTCGTCCTTCTTCGGCTCGTCCTTCTTCTCCTCGGCCTTCGGCGCCGCCTTCGCCTGATCGGCGAGCGAGGCGCCGAACACGGCTTCCGGCGTGGCGGCGACGGCCGCACGCGAGAAGAACTCGGAGCCGGTGTAGCTCGCGGTCCGGACCTCGGCGTACTCGCCCTGCTTGTACTTGTTCAGGGCGTTCTGCGCCTCGAGGGTGAACTCGTTGTAGATGGCGAGCTCGTAGGACTTCTGGAGCGCCTTCTCCCACGCCTCGATGGCCTTCTCCTCCAGCGGGAAGGCGCGGTTCTCGAGCTCGCTGCGGTACATCTCGAGCTGCTCGTCGTCGAGGCCGGCGGGGTCCGGCGAGTCGAGGAAGTTCTTGGAGAAGTCGGCGTTGATCTGGCCGATCCGCGTCAGCGACGCGATGCCCCAGTCGGCGGAGCCGATCCCGAGCACCTTGGTGTACTCGTCGATGAGCGGCTGGGTCAGCGAGATCTTCTTCTTCAGGTCCGCCTTGATGGTGCGGATGTTGTCGAGCTTCACCCGCTGGTAGGCCGCCCAGCGCGGCTCGAGCTGCAGGAAGGCGGCGTGGGCGTAGGCGTCGAGGATGGTGAAGGTCTTCTTCTCGTCCGCCGGGATCTTCCCGAACTCCTTGAGGCAGACGTCGAGCAGCTTGTTGGCGTCGTCGTGCTTCTTGAGCTGCTTGAGCGCCATCGCGCGCTTGTAGCGGGCGAAGAACACCTTCCCGGGCGTGGTCGACTTCTCGTAGTCCTTGATGAAGTCGGCGAGCGCGGCCTCGGTCTTCGGGAAGTCCTTCTGCTTCTCGTAGATGAGGGCGATGTTGAAGGCGAGGGTCGCCGGGGCCACCGCGTTCTTCACCGTGCGGTAGTTGGCGATGTACGCGCGATACTGCCCGATGGCCTTCTCGTAGTTGCCGAGGCCCTCGTTCCAGAGCGCCGCGTTGTAGAGGGCGTCGGAGGCCTTGAGCGCCTCGGCCTGCTTGGCCTTGATGACGTCCTCGTACTTCTTGAACGGCCCCGCCGCGGCCTGCTTCTTCCCCTTCTTGCCCTTGCCGTCGTCCTTCGCGGGCGGGGCGCGGAGCTGGTTCGCGACCTCCCACTCGGTGACGTACCGCTCGTAGTAGTCGGCGGCCTTCGCGAAGTCGGAGGTCTGCTGGTAGAAGCTCGCCAGATCGAGGGTGGCGTCCCCGCGGAACTTCGTCTGCGGGTACTCCTGGAGGATCTGCTCGCCGACCGCGATGGCCTGATCGAGCTGCTTCGCCTCCTGGTAGATGACCATCGAGTAGCGCAGCGCCTGATCGGCGTACTGCGACTTCGGGAACTCCTTCACGAAGTCGCGGAACATCGGCGCGGCCTTGGCGGGCGCCTTCTCCTGCTTCCCGCCGTTGCCGTTGTAGACGACGATGTCGATGTACTTGTACTGCGCGCCCTCCATGATCTTCGCGAGGTCGGCGGTCCACTTGTCGCCCGGCTTGGCGAGCTTCTTGTTCTCGTGGAACGCGCGCGAGACGCGGGCGAGCTCCTCCCACTCCTGCTTGGTCTCGAGGATGTTGAGGGAGAGGTCGGCCGCCGTCTGCGCCTGCTTGTCGGTCGGCCACTTGAGGATGATGTCCGCGAACCGCTTCGCCGCCTCGGTGAAGTGGTTGCGGTCGTAGTAGAGGAAGGCCGCCTTGTAGCGGACGTTGATCTCGTCGCCCTCGAGGCGCTTGTCGTTCGCCGCGATCACCGCGTAGCGGTCGCAGGCCTCGATCAGCTTGGCCTCCCACTTCGGGATGACCTCCTCCTTGCGGGTGGCGAAGGTCTCGTCCTTCTTGAACTCCTTCTTCTGCTTCTTGACGACGCCCTTCGCCTTGTTCTCGTCGACCTTCTGGTCGTCGCGGAGGTGCGACTTCTCGAGCTCGCCGCGGTCGATGGCGATGAGCTTCTCGTAGCAGAGCAGCGCGTTGTAGGCGGCGGTCTTGGCGTAGCTGCCGCTCGGGTCGCGCTTGTAGCTCGCCTCGTACTGCTCCGACGCCTTCTCCCAGTCCTCGAGGGTGTAGAGGATCTCGGCGTAGTAGAAGTTCAGGTTGTAGGCGTGCTCGGACTCGGCGAACGAGTCGAGGTACTCCTTGTAGATGTTGGCGGCGACCCGGTAGGTCCGGACCTCCTTCGTCTTCTGCGCCTCCTGGTGGTAGTCGGTGACGAGCTCGCGCATCGCGCCCTCGGTCACCTCGTACGCGGAGGCCAGCGCCGACTTGTTGTTCTTGTTGGCGACCGCCCAGGCCGAGCCCGGCTTGTAGTTCCGGACGAGGATCTTCATCTCCGCCTGCACCTTGTCGCGCTGGCGGAGGCCCTCGAAGGCCTTGACGATGTTGGCCTGGTACTGCGGCGCGTAGGCGTCGTTCGTGTCCTCGTTGATGAGGATGCGGAACGACTTGATCGCCGAGTCGTGGGCGCCGTCCTCGAAGTACTTGTTGGCGAGCTTGGCGAAGAGCCGGCGGGCGTTCTCCTTGCCGGTGTTCTTCTTGTAGTACTCGTTCGCCTCCTCGATGGCCTCGAGCTTCTGCCAGGTGAGGATCATGTCGTTGAGGGCCTCGCCCTTGAGCGCGACCTCGTTCTTCTTCTTGGACGTTCCCGAGCGCTCGACGACCTCCTTGAACTTCTTGAGGGCGCCCTCGTAGTCGCCGCCGTTGTAGTCGCACCAGGCGAGCTTGTAGACGGCGAAGTTGTAGATGCGCGGCTCGCGATCGCGGGCGTAGTCGCGGGCCTTCTCGTAGGCGGTCTTCGCCTTCGGCAGCTCGTTCGAGCCGAAGTAGTGCTCGCCCATGGCGACGTAGGAGTCGCCGACGAACTGCGACTTCGGGTACTGCGTCACGAGGTCGCGGTGCCGGGCGACGGACTCTTCCTTCTTGCCCTTCTCGTAGAGGTTGGTGGCGAGGGCGAAGAGCACCTCGTCCTTGCGCTCGTACGTCGGGTAGTCCTTGAGGATCTGGTCGTAGAGCGCGAGCGCCTCGTTCCGGTAGAGCTCGCTCTTGCGGTTCTCGATCTTCGGCTCGCCGCCGCAGGCGTTGGCGCCCTTCTGGTTCACGCAGTCGAGGAACGCCTTGTACTTCTGGTCGTAGGCGCCCATCTCGGTGAAGTACATGTACTTCGACTTCTGGATCCAGAGCTCGGCGAGGCGGAAGAGCAGCTCGCCCTTCTGCGGTCCCTGCATCGCCGGGTTCTTGATCACCAGCTTCAGCTTCTCGATCGACTCGTCGCGCTTGCGATCGGCCTCGCTGGTGCGCTCCGCCTCGGTGAGATCGGTCGCGCCCGAGCCGAAGGTCGCCGGGCCCTTGCGCTCCTCGGCCTTGGGGGCCTCGGCCTTCTTCTCGTCCTTCTTCGCCTCGTCCTTCTTCGGCTCGTCCTTCTTCGGAGGCGGCGCCTTCTTCTTCTTCTTGGCGGCGACCGCGACGGAGGGAGCGCCGGCGACGACGGTGCCGGTCCCGAAGGCCACGAGGGTGGCGAGCGTGATCCCGTGCATCAGCGACTTCATCAACGTCCTCCACCGGCGGGCGGCGGGCGGCAGCCGGGGCTTGCGAGGTGCGAACGACGACGGCGAACAGCAGCGGCGGGGAGATTACTCCTCTTTCCGCTGGCAGCCCGAACGCAGGGTGAACTGGTAATACCCGATCTCGTCGATCCAGAACTCGCCCTGGAACTTCCAGTACTCCCAGTCGTCCGCGGGCATGA
Source organism: uncultured Myxococcales bacterium (assembly GCA_964504805.1). Lineage (GTDB taxonomy): Bacteria > Myxococcota > Myxococcia > Myxococcales > Vulgatibacteraceae > CAZDGH01. The sequence goes on from CAZDGH010000089.1 coordinate 6,977, forward strand.
CCGGCCGGTGGAGGGTCTGCTGGGCGAGCGCGGACTTGAAGTCCCAGCCGCTCTCCAGGCGCTTGGTCTCGGCGTCGGCGGTCTCGAACCGGATCAGCTCGGCCTGCGACTCGAAGCCGGTGATGACGTTGACCACGTCGGCGAGGCGGCCCTTCACGAACTTGCCGGCGACGTTCTCGAGGATGCTCTTCTGCTGGTCGATCACCTGGGCGAGCTCCGCCTGGAGCGGCGAGCCCCGGAACGCCTGGGTGGACTCGACCGTCGCCTTCTCCTTGGCGAGCGCGGTGATGTACTGGCGGAAGCCGCGGACGCGCTTGTTGGTGGCGATGTACGTGTAGACGGCGCGCGGGAGCCGGTTGCGCTGCTTGGCGTCGGCGATGAGCTGGTAGTACCAGGAGAACTCGCGATCGCCCTCGAGCATCGGGTTCACGCGGTTCTTCATCTCGGTGTAGTTCTTCGCGTAGGTGTCGAGGGCGCCCGAGGCCTCCGGGTAGAGGCAGGCCGTGTAGTAGATCGTCGACTTCAGGATCCACGACTCCGGCTGGAACGAGCCGGCGAACTGCGGCGCGTGGAGCGCCTGCAGCGAGCCCAGGGCGCCGCCGAGATCCTCGTTCTGGAACCGGGCCCAGCCGTTCTCGAACAGCGCCTCGTCCCAGTACTCGGAGAAGCGCGGGACCTCCTCGTAGTACTTCACCGCCTTCTCGTACTCGCCGAGGCCGTAGTGGGTCCGCGCGAGGCCGAGGCGTGCGAGGTCCTTGAGGTCGCGGAGGTCGTCGTAGCGGACCTGGCCGGCGCCGAGCTTCAGCACCTCCTCGAAGTAGCCGACCGCCTGCCGGCTCGCCTTCTCGAGCTGGTCCTGCTGCCGGCCCTTCTGGATGGTGACGATGCCGAGGAGGTAGCGGGCGCGGGCGTAGTACGACGAGTCGGCCGGGACCACGCCGAGGAACGCCTCGGAGTCGTCGAGCTGCCCGGCGCGGTACGTCACCACGCCGACGAGGTAGTTCACCTTGTGGAGGTACTCGGGCTTGAGGCGCTGGAACTCGTCCGAGTACTCGCGGTTGAGGATCGCCGGGACGATGATGTCGTCCTCGAGCGCCTCGGAGACGTCGACGAGGCCCTGCGCCGCCGAGGTGTAGAACGGGTGGGCCGGGCCCTCCTGGAGGATCGAGCCGTAGTAGAAGAGCGCGCTCTGGTAGAGGCCCATCTTCTCCAGCGTCTGGCCCAGGTAGAACTCGGCCTTGGCGCGGTTCGCGTCCTGCGAGTTCTGCTGGATGAAGTCGTAGAGGATGACCGCGGCTCTGTCGAACTGGCCCTCGTTGTAGGCCTTGATCGCGGGGTTCAGGTCGGCCTGCGCCGAGGCGACGCCGGGCGCGAGGAGCGCGGCGAGGGCGGCGGCGGCGAGGAGCTTCGGGATCCGGCTCATGGTCGTCATGTTCCTCGAGTCTCGGGTCAGAACGCGTACGCGACGCCGGCGTAGATGCCGACGTTGTTGAGCACGTCGGACGACGGCTCCTCGACGAGGCGCTGCGCGATCGGGAAGTCGCTGTCGCTCTCGAACTCGCCGTTCGCGCACGAGGCGTTCTGCGCCGGCTGGTTGTTCTTGAGCTGGTTCAGGTCGGTGGCGTCGCAGCCGTTGATGGTGTCGACCTTCGCCGTATAGACGAGGTCCTTCACCTCGATGCGCATCAGCAGGTGCTCGGTGAGGAAGACCCGGAAGCCCGCGCCGACCTGGCCGACGAACTTCTGGCCGGTGTCGCCGAAGGTCGGCTTGCCGACCGCCGAGCTCTCGCCCTGGATCTGGATCCGGGTGCCGGCGACGCCGGCGCCGCCGGAGAGCACCAGGCCGAAGTGGCTGATGAAGCCCTCGTAGAAGGCGAACTTCCCGTAGATCGGGGTCACCTCGAAGCCGCCGGTCGCCGCCCACTGGAGCGTGAGCGCGGTGGCGGCCTGCGGGGCCTGCTTGCCGTTGTTGATGAGCTCGTCGGTGAAGCCGGTCTGCTCGTTGACGTAGAAGTACTCGCCCTGCACCTGGAACGCGAAGTTCTCGTGCACGTGGTACGCGTACTGGCCGGCGACGCCGAGGTGCGTGGTGAACTTCGTGTTCATCTGCGCCGCGAGCGGGTACAGCACGAACTCGTGGCGGCCGCCGTCGGCGACCTCCTTGCGCTGCACGGTGTGCAGCTGCAGGTGCTCGCTGGTGACGTAGTCCGGCACCTCCTCGAACTGCCCGAGCTTGTCGGTGGAGATGCCGACGTAGCCCGACTCCTTCACCTCGCCGGCGGCGGCGGGCGCGGGGGCGGCGCCCTCCACGGCGGCGGCGGGGGCCTCGGCGGGGGCGGCCTCGCCCTCCTCGGCGGCGAGGGCCGCGGCGGGGAGCGAGAGCGCGAGGGCGGCGGCGGACGAGCGGAGGAAGGTCTTCATGGTCTCGTTTGCGCGCATGGTCAGAACTGGAAGGAAGCGCCGATGTTGACGAAGATCAGGTTCGTGAGCCCCGGGTCCCCGGCGGGCGTGCCCTGCGCCGGCGTCGAGCCGGGCTGCTCCGCCTCGGCGAGGGCGCGGTCCACCTGCTCGCGGTACTCGTCGAAGAAGGTGATGTCGAAGAGCTCGACCTTGAGGACGATGCCCTCGACGATCCAGAAGCGGAAGCCGCCGCCGCCGGCGATGGCGACGTCGGTGCGCTCCTCGGTGAGCGGCTCGGCGCACTCGGGGGGGCGGCCCGTCGCGCTCGCGCTCCCGTTCTGGCAGTAGACGATCGACTCCCGCTTCAGGCCGACCACGCCGCCGCCGGCGGTGAGGAAGATCTGGAAGTGGATCGGCAGCTCGGTGGCGAGGTTGAGCTTGCCGTAGATCGGCTGCCACCGCGGCAGCACCAGGCCCTGCCACTGCAGCTGCCAGAGGTCGGCGAAGTCGTTCGGCTTCGCGTTCTGGGCCACCGCCGGGTCGTCGGGCGAGCCGCCGCCGGCGATCGGGTTCGCGGCGTAGACCTCGGTCTGCACCTGCTCGGCGACCGAGGTGAGCCCGCCGAGCGCGTAGCCGGGGCGGAGCTCGATCGCGAAGGTCTCGAACAGGTTGTAGGCGAGGCCGAGCTCGAAGTTGGTGTGCTCGGTCAGCTTGTTGGTGAGGGTGAAGCCGATGCCGGGGCTCACCTCGAAGTCGCCGCGCACCCGGTGCTTCCGGTTGCGGACGACGACCTTCTCCACCTTCGCGTCTTCCGCCGCCTCGGCGGCGAGGGCGGGGGCCGGCGGGAGCGCCGCGAAGGCGGCGGCCAGCAGGGCGGCGCCGACGAGGGGCACGGCGGTGGGCCGGCGGGGGGACGTTTCGCTCATGGGGGCTCTTGGTTCCTCGGGGAAACCGGAGGTGGAAACGTGGCTACGGCTCGGCAATCACTGGCACTGCGACAGATCGGCACCGACGTCGACCTGGTAGCAGATCTCGATCGTCTCGAGCGGCTCCGGCACCGTGGAGCCGTTGGTGCGGACCGCGTTCTTCGGGACGCCGCTCGAGCACCGGAGGTACTGGTAGCCCTCGGTGGCGGAGGCGTCGAGCGGCGTCGCGCACCGGCCGCGGACGCACTCGAACCCCGCGGGGCAGGCCGGCGCAGCGGGGTCGCAGGCCACCGGCTCGTCCGGGACCACCACGACCTCGAGGGTGTCCGGGAACGGCGCGCGCGAGAGCTTGAACTCGCTCTTCAGGCCGGAGACCGCGAACCCGAGGCTCGCCAGGGCCGCGGAGAAGTCCTCGTCGCAGATGCTCGTGGCGATGCCGCCGGTGCCCTGGGCCACCTGGATGTAGCGCGGCGCGTGGAAGGCGCACTCGGCGGCGCCGCCCGGGTTCGACGGATCCGGGATCGCGCAGGCGTCGCCGGGATCGTTGGTGCAGCCGACGTAGGTGCGGCCGGAGCGGTCGTCGAAGTCGAGGACGTCGGACTCGGTGGCGACGATCGCGGCGACGCCGACCGACGCCTCGTTGCCGTAGCCCTTGAGCCCCTCGAAGAAGCGGGTGAAGTACGGCACCGAGCCGAACGACGGCGAGTCCTCGCAGCGGCAGTTCGGGCCGGAGGTGCAGGCGCCGGCCGCGTCGGCGGCGACGAACGGCAGGCAGGAGGAGTCCTCCTCGTCGGAGACGACGATCACGTAGAGCGAGGCGTCGTCGCGGAGGAAGCCGGCGTTGCGGGTCGAGATCACCGGCTCGGTCAGGCCCGTCATCGCCGCGAGCAGGCCCTTCTCCAGCGGGTGGCCGTCGGTGCCGACCTGCACCACCTGCTGGAACGCGGTGACCGCGTCCGCCGGCGTGCCGACGTTGCAGGTGCCGGCGCCGTCGCAGGCGATGTAGTGCTCGGTGGCCGGCGCGCCGGTCGGGTGGCGCAGCTAGCCCGGCGCCCGATCGGCGGTCGACGTCTCGGTGTCGGTGGTGATCACGCCGAGGTGGAAGTCGATCGGCGGCTGCGCCGAGGTCAGGTAGGTGATGAACGAGGCGAAGTTCTGCGCGAGCTTCGTCTGCTCCTGCGCCATCGACGGCGAGGTGTCGACGACCCAGAGGATGTCGACCTTGCGCAGGGTCAGCTGCTCGTAGCTGTCGCACTGGTACGGGACGTTGACGCGGAAGTCGTCGGGGTTCGCCACCGGGACGTCGCGCAGCACCGAGGGCGGGGTTACGTCGTCCGTCGGGACGCCCTGCACGACCCGGTAGTCCTCGGTGATCTCCTGGAGCGGCGGTGCGCCTCCGCAGTCACACGCCGCGACGGCGCCGGCGACGACGATCGTCGCTGCCTGGGCCGTCCTCGCGAACCGAGCAGAGGCTCGTGCCATGCACCGCACCTTTTGCGCGCGGCCGGCCGGAGCCTCCCACCCGCCGGGCCGCCTCCGCGACCCGAGCGACGAGCGAGCGGCCGCGACCTCCGTGCGCTTGCCTATCCCCCAGAAAAGAAGGCGACGTAGCTACCACGACGGGTGGGGTCGTTCAAGCGGCGAACGCACCCTGGAACCACGAGATGTAGGGAAACGTCGGCCGCCTACTCGGACTCGCCGCCGGCCACCGCGGGCGGCAGGCAGATGGTCACCTCGAGGCCGTCGACGGTCGTCGCGGCGCCGCAGGTCCAGCCGCCCGGGCACGCGCTGCCGTCGGCGCACGACCGGGTGCAGACGTTCCCGCTCTCCTTCTTGATGCAGAGGCGGTCCGCGCACGCGGCGGGGCCGAACGAGCAGTCCGAGCCGGGCTCGCCGCCGCCGGCCGGGAAGCAGACGTTCACGTCCTCGGTCGGCGCGCCGGTCTCGTCGAGCGCGAGGGCGCGGCGGCAGGCGAACTGGCCCGAGGTGCCCGAGCGCGCGTCGCAGTCGGCGTCGGCCTGGCAGGACGCGGTGCAGAGCCGGGCGGTGCCGATGTCGAGGCAGTGGCCGTCCTGGCAAGGCGGCTGGCCCGGCTCGCAGTCGTCGCCGAAGCCGCCGCCGAGCGGCGCGCAGACGCCGGTCGCGGTGAGGGCGGCGTCGCAGTCGTAGACCTCGCCCCCGCCCTCGACGGCGCGGAGCGCGCAGCAGCGGTAGCGGGCGTCGGCGCAGTCGGCGTCGGCGCTGCACGACGCCGAGCACAGGCCCACGGCGCCGAACTGGAGGCACACGCCGGTGAGGCAGTCGTCGGGGCCGGCGGCGGTGCAGTCGTCGCCGAGGCGGCCGACGCCGCTGGTGCAGGTGCCGCGGTCGGGGACGCACCGGCCGCGGCCCTCGACCTCGAGGCAGGAGAAGCCGACGCCGAGCGCCTCGTCGCAGTCGACGTCGGCGCCGCAGGGGATGGCGCAGAACGTCTCGCCGCTCGACTGGTTGACGAGGCACGACGCCCCGGTGGTCGAGCCCGGCGGGTTGCACGAGTCGTCGTCGGTGCACGGCGCGCACTGGCGGCCGTCGGTGGCGGGCGCGCACTCGTGGTTGGCGACGTCGCAGGACCGGCCGAAGCCGCACTGCTGCAGGTCGGACGCCTCGGAGCCGCCGGTGCAGTATCCCTCGCAGGTCCCCGCGTTCGGCACGCACTGGAACGGTCCGGCGTCGCCGCCGAGCGAGGTGCAGGTGAAGTTCTCGGGGCAGACCGAGCGGCACGCCTCGCCGGTCTCGTCGTTCACGAAGGTGCCGCTCGCCTCGTCGAAGACGCAGGCCGGGTTGCACGAGATCCCGCAGAACTTCTCGCCGGTGAGGAGGTTCTCGACGCAGGCGTCGTTCCCGTCGCCGCACTCGTCGTCGCCGCGGCACGGCGCGCAGAGGGGCTTGCCGGCGTTGCAGGTCTCCGAGCGCGGCACGCACTGCTTCGGGTTCTCGGTGCCGTCGTAGGCGACGCCGTCCTGCGCGACCTCGCGGCAGAGGAAGCCGTCGGGGCAGCCGGCCTCGTCCTCGCACGGCGCGGTGCAGAAGCGCTCGCCGGACCCACGGGCGCGGAGGCAGAGCGAGCCGTCCGGGCACTGCGGGTCGGCGGTGCACGGCGAGCACAGGCCGCGCTCGACCGGGATGTAGCAGGTGCCGGTGCCGACGTCGCAGCGGTGGCCCGCCGGGCAGGCGGGGTCGCTCTCGCAGCGGAAGCCGGGCTTGCAGACCAGCGCCTCGAGCGTGGCGTCGACCTGGCAGGTGGCGCCCGGCATGACCGAGCAGCTCGCGTCGTCGGTGCACGCCACCGAGCAGACGCCGGTGGCGCTGTCGAGTCGGAGGCAGAAGCCGCCGTTGCAGAAGTTCTCGCCGGCGGGATCGCAGGGCTGGCCGGGGAGGAGCGAGATCGGCTGCTGCTCCTCGGAGCAGGCGGCCAGGGCGATGGCGGCCCCGATGCCGACGACGGCCACGGCCGCGGAGCGAACCCGCATGTTCCCCTCCCCTGCTTCGTTCGGCGGTGCTGCAGCTCCCCCCGGAGCTTCGTTCGGCGGCGCAGGCGGCGGCACGAGGCCGCCGCCCGCGGGGCGCGATCAGCCGCCCTTCTTCGAGGCCTTCATCGGGTTCACCGGCTTCTTGGCCTCCTCGACCTTCTTGACCCGCGGCGGCTTCACGGCCGGGCGGATGATGAGGAGGCTCTCCTCGTGGCCCGGGACCGAGCCGCGGATGAGCAGCACGTGGTTCGCCGCGTCGATCTCGACGGCCTTGAGGTTCTGCACCGTGACGCGATCGGTGCCCATGTGGCCCGGCATGCGCTTGCCCGGGTACACGCGGCCCGGCGTCTTGCGCTGGCCGATGGCGCCGACGTGGCGGTGGTACTCGTGGGTACCGTGGGAGCCCCGGGCGCCCATGCCGGACATCTTGTGGCGCTTCATCACGCCGGCGAAGCCGCGGCCGATCGAGGTGCCGGTGACGTCGATCCACTGGTCCTGCTTGAAGACGTCGACGTCGAGCGTCTGGCCGACGGCGAGGCCCTCGGCGTCCTTGGCGGGGACGCGGAACTCGCGCACGTAGCGCGGGGGCTTCACGTTCGCCTTCTTGTAGACGCCGAGCTCGGGCTTGGTGACGAGCTTCTCGCGGCGCTCGCCGAAGCCGAGGCGCACGGAGGTGTAGCTGCCGTCGGCGGACGGCTTCAGGCCGAGGACGGTGTTCGGCCCGGCGAGGACGACGGTGACGGGGACGTGATCGCCTGCGGCGTCGAAGATCGACGTCATGCCGACCTTGATGCCGAGCAGGCCCTTGCCGCGGATCTTGCTCATGAGTTCGCTTCTCCACCTCGAGCGGTCCCGAGGGAACCCCTGGGGACTTCGGAGGATTTCGGGTTTCCCCGCCGCGGTCCGGCCGACGGGAACGCGCACCCTAGTCGAACGCGACGCCCCGATCAAGGATCGGGGTCCGGGGCCCTGCCCGCCTACTCGGCGGGGAGCTGGGTGGCGACGTGGTCGAGGTCGGCGTACAGCCGGTCGAGCTGCGGGTCGGGGGTCCGCGACGCGTAGACGTCCTCGCCGAACAGGTACATGGCCTCGGCGAGGAACTCCTCGGCGCCCTGGATCTCCTGCTCCTTGTCCGCCGCCGCCTGGTCGAGCTCGGCGAGCTGGGCCTTCACGTCCTCCTCCTGCTGCTCGAGCTGGTTCTCGAGCTCGAGGAGGCGCATGCGGGCGTGGATCGCGTCCTCGCCCTGCACGCCGGTCGGGTACTTGAGGCGCTCGACCTCCTCGCGGAGCTCGCCGAGCTCGCGCTCCTGCTTCATGTACTCGAGCCGGAGCTTCTTGTTGTTCTGCCGGAGGATGTCGATGCGGCCCGCGTCGTTGGAGTCGATCGCGTCCTGGAGCTTCAGCTCCTCCTTCTCCAGGGCCTTCTGGGCATAGCGGAGGTTGCCCTCCTTCGTCTTCAGCTTCGACTGCGCGTCCTTCACGCGCTTGAGCTGGGCCTCGACCGGCTTCTTCCACCGCTCGACGAGGCGCGAGGACCGCTCGCGCTCCTCCTCGATCTGGGCCTTGAGGTCCTGCGTGGCGGCGTCGAGCTCGTCCATCTGCGCCTCGATGTCGGCGAGCTCCTGGTGCCGCGCCTCCACGGCCTCCTCGGCGCGGACGACGCGGTCGATCGACCGCGGGCAGTCGGGGTCGTCGTAGATCTTGGCGCGGGCGATCTGGGCGATCTGCGAGATGAGGGTCTGGTAGGCCTCGACCGGATCCTCGGTCGGCGCGGCCTTTTCCTTCTTTCCGAAGAGAGCCATGCACCGAGGGTTACTGCGCGAGCCGCCGGCCGGTCAAGGTCACCGGAACGCGTGCTCGATCTCGAGCTTCAGCGGCGCCGCGCCCCGATCCCAGTCCTTCGGCGAGATCTTGCGGGTGTGCGGCGTCTTGCCGTCGAGGGTGAGGACGAGCTCGTAGGCCTCGTCGGGGTCGATCTTGTCGACCTTGAGCGGCGTCGGACCGAGCAGGCGCCCGGCGAAGTAGACGTTGGCGCCCTGCGGCTCGGAGTCGACGACCAGCGTCCCGGTGACGACCTCCTCCTTCGGCGCGCGGCCCAGGACCTTGTCGACGATCGGGAGCAGCTCGGCGCGGAAGGCGAAGCCGAGGGCGGCGAGGAGCGCGAGGACGAGCGCCGGGACGAGCAGCCCGCCCTTCCGCGGCGGCGGGGCGTCGAGCTCCTCCTCCTCGCCGGCGAGGCGGGC
>CAZDGH010000090.1:0-16023 GCA_964504805.1 uncultured Myxococcales bacterium
CGCCCATGCCGCCGTCGCCCCCGCTGCCGCCGCTGCCGCCGCCGCCGCCGGTGCCGCCCGTGCCCCCGGTGCCGCCCGTGCCTCCGGTGCCGCCGCCGCCGTCGCCGGCGTCGCCGCCGGAGGTGTCGCCGTCGTCGCAGGCGGCGACGGCGAGGACGCAGAGGAACGAGGCTGCGGCGAGGACGCGGGCGAGGCGCATGGGAGCTCCTGGTGAGAAGCCCGGACCATCCCGCATCGGACCCGCCGCGTGCAACCCTCGTTTCCGCTACGCTGCGCGCCCGAGGAGATCCCCCATGGCGAACCCCTGCAGCAGCTGCGGCTCCACCCGCGTCGAGGACGCCGAGCTCATGGGCGCGGGGCTCCAGCCGGCCCGCGCCAGCGCCTGGCGCAAGGCGCTCGCGGCGCCGCAGCTCAAGGCGCGGCTCTGCCTCGACTGCGGCGCGGTCGACGGCTTCCGCGTCGACGCGGAGCAGATCCGGAGCATGCTCGGCGAGCCTTGACCGCCGCGCCGCGGCCGTGCTCGATCGAGGCGTGGACGTGGACTACGACGAGGTGCTGCAGCTCCCCGACGTGCTCGACGCGATGGGCCTCGTCCCGCGCGAGCTCGACGGCGTGCACCTCGCGGTGGAGCGGCCGCCGGCGGTCGGCCCGGACGGCAAGGCGGAGCTCGTCCTCCTCGTCCAGGGCGCGTTCCAGGGCGCGACCGGCGTGCTCCTCCGGCTGCAGGGCCTCCCCGCCGACGACGTGACGCCGGAGCCGGCGAGCCCGACGGTCGAGCTCGGCGACGGCGAGGTGCGGCGCGTGCGCTGGCCGGTGCGCGTCGGCCCCGACGTCGCGCGGCTCTCGGTCGCGGTGAAGGCGACCTGGCCCGAGGAGAAGAAGCGCATCCGCCCGGCGTGGAAGCTCGTCGACACCTACGAGCAGGAGGCGCTGCCGGCGGTGAGCGCCGCCGGCTTCAGCTCCGAGCTCGACAGCGCCGGCCACAAGCAGAGCTTCCTCACCCGGGTGCAGAAGCGCCCCGCCGCGCCCGAGCGGCTCGTGCTCGAGGTGAAGCGCGGCATCGCCGTCGCCGAGGCGCGGCCGTTCGCCACCGAGAAGGTCTGGGATCCGTCGATGGCGCCGCCGACCGACACCGGGCCGGTGCCGCTCCCGACGCTCCGGCCCGAGGTGCCGCGCGCCGACTTCTGGCACGTGCCGAAGACCGAGATCGGCGAGCTGCCGGTGGGCTGGGACGACATCCCGCGCACCACCGTGCAGGCGATGGGCTGGGACGACGCCTCGAAGACCGAGCTCGGCGCGCCGACGCCGATCCCGCCGCGGCCGGCGCCCGCCACCGAGCTCCAGCCGGTGCCGTGGGACGCCGCCCCGAAGACCGAGCTCGCGCCGGTCCCCCGCCCCGCGGTGGTCGCCGAGGGCGACCTCCCCGATCTCTCCGACGACGCCGGCGCCGAGCCGACCGCGTTCGCCGCGCCCCACCGCGGCGTCCTCAAGGAGCCGATCGCCTGGAAGCCCTGCATCGAGTGCGGCGCCGACGTGAACGTCGACCGCGTCCGCGAGCTCGGCGCCTGCCCGCAGTGCGGGGCAGCGTGGATCTGAGCGCGCCGTCAGTGCCGCTCGAAGCCGGGGTCGTCCTTGAGCTGGTGCCGGATCTCCTCGCGGAGCTCCGGCGTGTCGCGCTCGCCGTGGACGGAGACGGCGTGCTCCGCCGCCGCCCGGACGACCTCCTCCTCCTCGCCCGCGATCACGATCGAGCAGCCGGCCTCGCTCGGCTGGTTGCGGCAGTCCGAGAGCTTCCGCATCCTCGCCTCAGTGCACCGGCGGCGACGGCTGCTGCTGCGGCTGCGCGCCCTCGTACCTCGGCTCCTCCGTGAACGACCCGCGGAGCTTCTCCCGGAGCTCCTGGGTGTCCTTCTCCCCGTGCACCGACACCGCGTGCTCCACCGCCGCCCGGAGCAGCTCCTCCTCCTCCCCGATGATCGTCAGCGAGCAGCCGCTGGCGCTCGGGAAGTCCCTGCAGTCCATGATCTTGCGCATCGCGCACCTCCTGTCTCTGGAGGTGGCGACGCGGGCGCGCCGCTTCAACCGCGGGCGCCCGGCCGGCCGGCGCTACACGCAGCGCGCGAGCTCGCGCACGACCTCGTCGGCGGCGTCGAGCAGCTCCCGGCCGGCGACGTCGGGTGGGATCCGCGCCACGAGCTTCATGTCCGGCGTGAGCCGGTAGCGCGGCTCGCTCGGCTTCGCCGGCGCGGGCGCGCCCTTCTTCGCCGCCTTCTCGATCTTCGCCGGCCGCTCGGCGAGCGCGAGCAGGCCGGTGAGCTTCTCGGGCGAGAGGAGCGGGTCCGGCCCGAGCGTGAGCACGAGCCGCGCCGGTCCGGCCTCGAGGGCGCGCAGCTTGAGCGAGCGCAGCGCCACCTTCAGCGCCATCACCCGGCAGAGCGCGTCGACCTCCGGCGTCGGCTGCCCGCAGAGGTCGACGAGCTCCTCGCGCACGCCCTCGATCTCCGACTCGTGGTTCGCCGCCGAGAGCTTCTTGTAGAAGAGCAGCCGCTGGTGCACGTCGGGCAGGTAGTCGTCGGGGATGAACGCCGGCACCGGCAGCGTCACCTCCGGGTCGTAGTCTTGCTTCGGCGGCTCGCCGCGCAGCTCGCGCACCGCGTCCTCGAGGAGCTGGGCGTAGAGGTCGAAGCCGATGGCCTCGATGTGTCCCGACTGCTTGTCGCCGAGCAGGTGGCCGGCGCCGCGGATCTCGAGGTCGTGGCTCGCGATCTGGAAGCCGGCGCCGAGGTCCGAGAACTGCTGCAGCACCTCGAGGCGCCGCTGCGCGTCCTTGGTCACCTGCCGCTTCGCCGGCACGAGCAGGTACGCGTAGGCGCGCTCCGACGAGCGGCCGACGCGGCCGCGCATCTGGTAGAGCTGCGCCAGGCCGAAGGTGTCGGCGCGGTTGACGATGATCGTGTTCGCGCTCGGGATGTCGAGGCCCGACTCGATGATCGTCGTGCAGAGGAGCACGTCGAGCTTCTTGTCGATGAACTCCCCGATCACCTTCTCGAGCACGTGCTCGCCCATCTGCCCGTGGCCGACGCCGATCGACGCCTCCGGCACCAGCTCCTTCAGGAACCGCTCCATCGCGCCGATCGACTGCACCCGGTTGTGGACGAAGTAGACCTGCCCGCCGCGGGCCTTCTCCCGGAGGATCGCCTCGCGGATCTCCGGCGGCGAAAAGCGAGACACGAAGGTGCGGATCGCCCGCCGGTCCGCCGGCGGCGTGTTGATGATCGAGAGATCCCGCACGCCGCCCATCGACATGTGCAGCGTCCGCGGGATCGGCGTGGCGGTGAGGGTGAGCACGTCGATCTCGGCCCGCAGCTTCTTCAGCTTCTCCTTCTGCTTCACGCCGAACTTGTGCTCCTCGTCGACGATGACGAGGCCGAGGTCCTTGAACGACACCGCGCTGCCGAGGAGCGCGTGGGTGCCGATGACGATGTCGACCTTGCCCTCCTCGGCGCGCTTCAGCACCGCCTTGGTCTCGTGCGCCTCGCGCAGCGACGAGATCCAGTCGACCTGCACCGGGTAGTCCGCGAAGCGCTTCGAGAACGAGCGGTAGTGCTGGAGCGCGAGAATGGTGGTGGGCACCAGCACCACCACCTGCTTCTTGCCGAGCACGGCGAGGAAGGCGGCGCGCATCGCCACCTCGGTCTTGCCGTAGCCGACGTCGCCGCAGACCAGCCGGTCCATCGGCTTGCCGCTGCCCATGTCGGCGAGCACGTCGTCGATCGCCTTCTGCTGATCGGGCGTCTCCTCGTAGGGGAAGTCGGCCTCGAACTGGTGGTAGAAGCGGTCCGGCGCGGGGTAGGCGATGCCCGGGTGGGCCTTGCGCCGCGCGTAGATGTCGAGGAGCTCCGCGGCCATCTTCAGGAGCTCGTCCTTGACCTTCTTCTTCGTCTTCTCCCACGACTGCGTGCCGAGCCGATCGAGGCGGGCGTGCTCGCCGGCGCCGACGAACTTCTGGATCTGGCGCAGCTTCGAGACCGGCAGGAACAGCTTGTCCTTGCCCTCGAAGTGCAGCACCAGGAAGTCGCCCTCGACGCCGCGGACGTTGAGCTTGGTGAGCCCGCCGTAGCGGCAGACGCCGTGGTCGACGTGGACGCAGAGATCGCCCTCGTTGAGCTCGCGGAAGGCGGCGACGAACGGCTGGTCGGCGCGCTTCGACGCCTTCCGTTTCGGCCGCTGCCGGTGCCCGAGGATCTCCTCGTCGGAGAAGACCGCGAAGCCGTCCGGCGGCGAGAGGAAGCCGGCGGCGAGCTGCCCGAGCACGAGCGTCACGTGGGTCGACGCGTCCCAGAGCGTGCGCGGGTCCTCGGGGAGCGCGCCCTCGTGGACCTTCACGTGGAGGCGGCGATCCCGGAGGAGCCGCTTCAGCTTGTCGGCCTGCGACGGCGCCGAGCAGGCGACGAGCGACGTCGTGCCGCGGTCGCGGAAGCGCTTCAGCCGCTCGACGAGCGGCGTCAGCGCGCCGTCCTCGCCGTGGTGCCCCTCGATCTCCTTGCGCACCTCGCCGAGCGGCTGGAGGTCGAAGCGCACCGGCTCCGGGGCGCCGGCGGTGCCGAGCCAGAGCCGGTGCAGCTCCGCGGTCGGGTGCGCGGCGAGCGTGGCGCGCAGCTCCTCGTGGGGCACGTAGTGGTCTTCGGGCGCGAGCGCGAGCTCGGCCTTCGCCACCGCCGCGTCGTGCTCGGTGCCGAGCGCCGCCCACAGCTCCTCGAGCGCGCGCTCCACCGAGAGCGGATCGTCGACGACGACCGGCGCGCCCGCCGGCAGGTACGTGGCGAGCGGCGCGAGGCCGCCCTCGTAGAAGCCGGGGAGCAGCGCCTCGAGGCCGAAGGTCGGCACGCCCTCCTGGAGCGAGTCGAGGAGCTCGCGGATCTTCGAGGTCGGCCGGTTCACCCGGTCGGCGGCGTCGCGGATCGAGGCGGCGCCCTTCGTCCGCGTCTCGTCGGAGAAGAGCAGCTCGCGCGCCGGCGCCAGGTACGCCTGCTCGAGCGCGCGGACGGTGCGCTGCGTCTCGGGGTCGAAGAGCCGCAAGGACTCGACCTCGTCGCCGAAGAACTCCAGGCGCACCGGCTGCGGGTAGACCGGCGACCAGACGTCGACGATGCCGCCGCGCACCGCGAACGTCCCCGGGTCCTCGACGAGCGGCACCGACTGGTAGCCGAGCTCGACGAGCCGCCGCGCGAGCGCGTCGCGCTCCACCGTGACGCCGGCGCCGACGAGCTCGGTGCGCTCGTCGAGGACGCGCTTCGGGAGCACGCGGCGGGCGAGGGCGCCCGCGGAGACGACGATCGCCGCCGGCGCGTGGCCCTGGTGGAGGAGGCAGATCGCCGCCAGCCGGTCGAGCTCGGCGGTGCGATCGGGCGAGAGGCCGTCGTACGGCCGCGTCTCGTCGCTCGGGACGCGGAGGACGCGGGTGCGCTCGCCCTCGCCGGCGCCGCCGACGAAGAACGCCACGTCGGCGGCGGCGGCCTCGGCGGCCTCCTCGTCGGCGGTGACGAGCACCACCGGCTTGCCGAGGATCCGGTGCAGCCGCGCCACCAGCCAGCCGCGGGAGCCGGCGCCGACGCCGGTGGCGGGCACGCGCCCGCCGTCTTTCAGCCGCGCGACCAGGCGGTCGAGCGCCGGCCTGCCCTCGCCGCCGCCCATCGGGAGCTCGATCACCTGTCCGGTCGCCAACGCTGCCCTCCAGGAACGCACGAGCCCCCGGGATCCGCGCGGATCCGGGCCTCGTGAGGGAACGGATCTAGCGGAACGCGGCATTCCGTGCACGACCCGAGCCGGCGGGAATGGCGGCCGTCTCCTTGCGTTCCACTCCCCGGAAGCGCAAGGTGCCCTCGAAGCACCGTCTCGACGCTCCACGCAGCAGGTAGCTCCCGAAGGCCACCCCGAGGGAGGTTCGCCGTGCGCATCGAGGTCCAGGACGGACGACTGCGTTTCACGCTCTCCGCGGAGGAGCGGGAGACCTGCGAGGAGCAGCTCCCCGCGCTCGACCGCGCCTACCCGGGCGAGCGGTTCGATCTGACACGGCTGCTTTTCCTGCTCGCGTTCCAGGTCTTCCTGGGGCGGGCGCCGGTGTCGCGGCACCCGGGCGAGCGCCCGCAGGCGGACGCCGATCTCACGCTGGCGGCGGGGCTGCCGCTCAGGCCTGGCGGCGCGCCGCGGCGCCTCGCCGCGAGCGTCCACCTCGAGGCGGCGGCGGGGCCGATCGAGTCGCTGTCGCTCGAGGACGGGTCGCTCCGGGTCGTCGACGCCGACACCGACGAGGACCTGACGGGGACGCTCCGGCCGGAGCTGCGGGTGGCGTTCCTCGGAAGGTTCCGCGATCACCTGCTGGGGCCGGCGGTGGCGAGCGCGTAGCGCGCTGCTGTAGCGTCGGGCCCCGCATGTCGCGAGGCGTCCGAGCCGCGCTGCTGGCGGCTCTGGTCGCCGCCTGCGCCGATCCTCCGGAGGCGGCCGCGCCCTCGACCGGCGGCTCGGGCGGGGGCGACGCCGGGGCCGGCGGCGGCGGGGGCTCCGGTGGCACAGGCGGTGCCGATGGTGGCGCTGGCGGCGGGCTCATCGACGCGCCGGTGTTCGGCGACGTGGTGCCCGGCGATCGCACCGAGTGGGGAAGCTGCGACCCCGCGGCGCTCCCAGTCGGTTACTGCACCGGCGACTACGCCGTTCGCTGCGAGCCTGTCGATGGCGGAGGTGTGCTGGTACACGAGGGCTGCGGCCGGCACGGGCTGCGCGACAACTGCCACGAGGGCTATTGCCGGGTTCTTCGCAGCAAGTGTTCCACCAACTGCGTGGACGGCGAGACCCGCTGCATCGACAGCGAGCGTGACCGCACGCAGTGCGTCAAGCAGGCGCAGGAAGGAGAGCTCTGCGACGTCGTCGTTCCCGCCGAGCCGTGCACGGCGGATGAGGCGTGTTTCCGCGGCGCATGCCGCCCGGTATGCGAGCGCTCTGGCTGCGATTGCCGGGACGACCTCGCGCCGGTCTGCACCCTCGACGGAAGCTACCCGTCCGAGTGCATCCGATCCTGCGGCGCGTCCACGCTGGCTGGCGCTTGCGGCGAGCTCACGGCGATGAGGGTCTGGACGTCGCCCCCCAACTTGGCGGATGTCGCCGAGGTACCCGGAGCACCGGGGTTGCTGCTGTACACGTCCGAATGGAAGCGCGAACTCTGTGACGCGCTCGAGGGGCCGGCTCGAGAGCGATGCGACCGGCAGGAGCTGGTGCCGATCACGCAAGTGGAAGTGCGCTCTTGGTCCGACGTGCGCGAACGCTGGAGCAGCCCGCTGGGCCCGCACTACGTGCTGTGGCCGGTGGGGGCTGCGGACGGCGGAGTCCTCCTCCTCGGCGGCGGAAACACGCTGGGGCTCTCGCGGCTCGGCCCGGTCGCCGCCGGCCTCGACGCGGACGGCGCGGGACGAGCGACGCCGCCGCCCGTCTGGGATCGCAGCTTCTCGTACGGCATGACACCGGTCGAGAGCAGCCTGGTGAACCTCGACGGCCGGGACCTGTTCTACTTCCACCCGGCGCTCTACGAGGTCCGCGACGTGCCCGAAGGGCCGCTGCACCTGCTCCACCTCGAAGCGACGCACACCGAGTGGACCCCGGTCGCGCCTCGGTCCGCTTTCGCGTCCGGACCGGAGGGGATCTACCTGCTGGAGAGCACGGGACCCGAGACCGACACCCTGTGGCGGTTGACCCTTGAGCCCGATCGGGCGGTCAAGGATCCCGTCTGGCGCGGGTTCGTCATCGGATCGTCGCACGACATCGCGCTCTGGCCCGGCCGCGATGGGATCCGGTTCGTCGCAGGGGGAGGCTACATCGTCGCGAACCGCGGGTCGCTCGCCACGCTGGAGGAGCTGATCGTCCGAGGCGACTGCGTCGAGCGCTCGTGGTTCCTCCAGGAGCCCGGCATCGGCTTCGCGTCGAGCTCGCTGGCGGTTGGCGACCTGGACGGCGACGGTCGCCCCGAGCTCGTCTGGGGCACCGACGACGAGGCCTATGTGTTCTCCCGGGGCCCGGACGACCTACCGCTCTACCGCGGCCAGCTCGCGAGCACCCAGGGGCCGATGAACGTGAAGCTCCTCGACGGCAACGGGGACGGTCGCCTGGAGCTGTGGCTGATCCCGATCAGCCGCGACAAGGTGACGGAAGTCTACGAGCTCACCTTCCCGTAGCTTCCGGGGCGCGGCCTTCGAACGGTCCGAAGGAACCAGGCCGCTCGTGAGCTCGGCGAACACCATGTTGCGTGCGCGAGAGGCCTACCGCGGAGCCTTTCCGAACTTCTTCCTCGCGACCCAGAGATCCTGTCGACTCTGCAGGCCCATCCAGAACTCAGGCGTGGTCCCGAGGACCTTGGCGAGGAGCAGGGCCATCTCGGCCGTGACCGCACGCGCGCCATGGATCAGGCGGTTCACGCGCTGGCGCGGCACGCCCATCCTCGCGGCGAGCTCGGTCTGGGTCATCTTCCGCGGAGCGAGGAACTCCTCCGCGAGGATCTTCCCGGGCGGCGTCGGTAGTCGGTTCTTCGGCAGCACCATCGCCTCGCTCGAAAATGCGTCACCGTGATCGGACGGCCGGTGTCAGTCCCCGCCATCGTGGCGTCCGGCTACGGCGCAGTCCCCTCGAGGCAGAGCGCGTTCGACCGGTGGCCGGCGTCATCCTCCACCTGCACGGCGAAGTCGAACCTCGTCCTCGTCTCGTCGAAACAGAACCGCACGGCGACGGAATCGCCGTCGACGTCCGGCACGTCGAAGGCGGGCACGCCGTCGCGGCTCTGGTCGAACACGAGGATCCGCCGGTAGAGCTCGGTCGGCGAGGTCGCCACGTCGCCCTCCGCGTCGTGGAACCGGAAGCGGAACTCGCACACGTTGCCCATGTTCGGGCAGTTCGCCGGATCCTGCTTGCAGTTCTTGCCCTCCCCGATGACGCCCTGGCTGGCGTCGAACAGGACCGGACCGCCGGCCTCCCGCGGAGGCGCCGTGCGCGAGCGGTTGCACTCGACCTCGTTGGGCCGACGGCAGCGCCCGTCGGCGCAGTACCCGCCCACGGCGGCGCACTGCGCGTGACCCGCGCAGCCGGCCGAGGCGTCGACTGCGGCGGGCGCCCGGACGCACTGGACCTCCGCCCGGCTCTCCACCTCCGCGTCCGACAGCTTCCCGTCGTCGTCCCGGTCGAGGCCGGCGAGCACGGTGACGCCGCTCCCGGAGCACGGCTCCAGCCGGATCCGCGAGCTCTTGCCGGGAGGACCGGCGCACGCGGCGAGCGCGACGAGGGCGAGGGCGGCGCGGAGCTTCATCCCCCGAGCGTACCGCGGCTGCCGGACGCGCCGCGTACGGGACGCTCGTCGGCGCGCAGGGGTAGGATCACGTTCGCATGGGAGCACGGGTGATCAGGCGAGGCTCGGCCACGGCGCTGCTCGCGGCCGCCGCGTGCACGAGCGAGCCCGCGCCGCCCGCCGTGGGCCCCTACGGCTCGACCCTGGTGCTCGAGAACGGAACCGTGTTCGAGGGGCAGACCGAGGTCCGCTTCTCGGAGGCGCGACCGGATCGGGCGCGGATCACCTTCAGCGGAGACGCAGGCGACCTCGAGCTCACCCTCGAGGCGCACGCCGCGATCGAGGTCGTCCGGACCGGCGAGACGATGGAGTTCGTCCTCGACGGAAGGGCAGCGGAGCTCGGGAAGGCGGTCGTCGGGAGCTGCCCCCGTGACGGCGACCGCTGCACCGTCGCCGAAGCCGGCCTGGTCCGCCTCCGCTTCGCCGACGCGGCGGTGACCGGGACGATCGAGGGGAACTCGCTGGCGGGCGAGCTGACGGGGACGCCGTTCGTGACCTGCTCCGTGCTCACCGACACGGAGGGATCGCTGCGCGACGATCCGACGTTCGCGTCGGATCACTGTCGCCCGTTCGCGTCGTTCGGCAGGTAGCGCCTCGCGCTACGCCCCGAGCTTCCGTCGCAGCGCCAGCGCCAGCCGCCGCACCGCGTAGCCCTCGAAGTCCTCCACCGGGTCGATCGACTCCGGGAAGACCTCGAGCACGCTCTCGAGCAGCGCCCGCACCCGCGCCTCGCGGTCGCCCTCGCCCTCGTCGAGCGCGAAGGCGCCGGCGACGAGGTGCTGCCACCGATCCTGGCGGGGGCCGTCCACGGCGGGTTCCTACCGCGGGCCGGCCCGGGGATCCACCGCCCGGCGCGGTAACCTCCACGCCGTGCGCTACGACCTCGCCATCTTCGACTTCGACGGCACCCTCGCCGACACGCTCCCGTTCGTCGCCTCGATCCTCGACGAGCTCTCGGACCGCTTCGGCTACCGGCGCCTCGCGCCCGGCGAGCTCGAGGCGCTCCGCGGCCTCGACGCGGGGCGGATCGTGAAGCACCTCGGCGTCTCGCCGTTCAAGCTCCCGGCGATCATGGCCCACGTGCGCGGCCGCATGGCCGCCGAGGCCGCGAGCTTCCGGCTCTTCGCCGGGATCGACGAGGGCCTCGCCGCCCTCGACGCGCGCGGCGTCGGCCTCTCGATCGTGAGCTCCAACACCGAGGAGACGGTGCGCCGCGTCCTCGGCCCCGCCCTCGCCGGCCGCGTGCGCCGCTTCGACTGCGGCGCCTCGCTCTTCGGCAAGGCGCGCAAGCTCCGGAAGGTTCTCCGCGCCGAGGGCGTCCCGCCGGCGCGCGCCATCTACGTCGGCGACGAGCTCCGCGACCTCGCCGCCGCCGCCGAGGCGCGCCTCGCCTCCGGCGCCGTCACCTGGGGCTACGCCCACCCCGACGCGCTCCGGGCCGCGGGACCTTCGGCCGTCTTCGAGTCGGTCGAGGCCATGGTCGCGCACCTCGCGGGTGCGTGAGGTTTTTGCCCACCCGTCCCGCCGCGCGGGCACGGGAGGCGCCGCCGCGGACCCGAGCGCACGCTCGGTCGGCCGGAAGCCGCCCGTGCAGGAGAGGCACGGTCGTTGCTCCTTCCGTGCACGCCGCCCGAGAGCGGCCGCGGCGCCAAGCCGGCGCCGCGCGAGGGGGACTACGGACATGGCCAAGGTCGGGTGGAAGGTGCTCCCCATCCTGGGAGGGATGGCGCTGGGCGTGGGGTGTGGCGGGACGGAAGGGGAGGACTTCGGCGGCGACACGCAGGCGGTCGAGATGATCTGCGAGGCCGACGTCGACCAGGACCTGGTCTGCGACGAGCAGGACAACTGCGTCGGCGTGGCCAACACCGACCAGGCGGACTTCGACGACGACGGCGTCGGCGACGCCTGCTCGACGGAAGGGTGCCTCGACACCGACCTCGACGCGGTCTGCGACGCCGAGGACAACTGCCCGATCGACCCCAACCCCGACCAGGCCGACCTCGACCAGAACGGCTTCGGCGACGCCTGCGAGCTGCCGTGCGACGATTCCGACTTCGACGGCGTCTGCGACGGCGCGGACAACTGCCCGATCGACCCCAACGAGGACCAGGCCGACCTCGACCGGAACGGCGTCGGCGACGCCTGCGAGCTGCCCTGCGTCGACCTCGACGAGAACGGGCTCTGCGACGACCAGGAGCCCTGCGTCGACGCGAACGAGAACGGCGTCTGCGACGGGCCCGAGGACTGCCCGCCGCCGACGCCGGAGTAGCCTCGTCTACGGCGCGACCGCGGTCGCCTGCAGCGGGCGGAGGTCGCCTCCGCCCGGCGGGTGCACCCGGAAGATGCCCCAGAGCCCCGCCTCCAGGAACGGGCCGCGGTTGTCGCCGAAGAGGAAGTCGCCGGTGGCGCCCACCACGCCGCCGGCGCCGTGGGTGAGCGGACAGTCGAAGGCCTGGCCGGGCAGCACCGGCGTCGCGCAGTGCTCCTCGGCCAGCGTCGGGACGTACCCGTGGACGTCCTGGGGCCAGTAGTGGCCGTCCATGAAGAAGGTGTGCGCCGTCTCGCCCCAGGGCTGGCCCATGCGGACGCGCACCGGGTCGCCGACCTGCGCCTCGAAGACGAGGCCGGGGTCGCCGTGGACGGTGCTCGAGAACACGTCGGCGGGCGCGGAGGCGCCGCCGCGGAGCGCGAGCGGGTCGGTCTTGTAGGAGAGCGCCGCCATCCGCTCGATCTGCGTCGGGTACGGCATGTCGTTGGTGCCGATCCGCGGCTCGTCGTCGTGGATGAGCGCCACGAACTCGCGGAAGTTGCCGCCCGGCGCGAGCACGTCGGCGGTGAGGCCGGTGTCGGCCGGCGCGCCGGTCTTCGGGTGGCGGTAGGTCGCGCCGGCAGGCTCGACGATCACCGCGCCGTAGGCGCCGTCCCGGGTCGCCCGCCGCGAGGCGAGGTTCACCACCAGCGAAGTGCCGAGCTCGCGGTCGGCGTAGTAGCGGTAGATGCGGGCGCTGTCGCGCGGCGTGGTGGCGTCGGGGTTGTAGCCGACCGGAGGCCCGAACGAGCCCTGCGGGTCCTGCAGGAGCAGGCTCACCGTCGGCGCCGCGGGATCGTTGTCCTGGTTGTCGAGGACGAGCTCCAGGCACTCGCCGGCGTTGACACGCACCGTGAGAGGCTCGGCGACCCGGGCCGGCATCGGCCCGATCCCGGCCGCGAAGGCGATCGCCCCGTCGATCTGGTCCGGCGAGAAGGCGATCTCGGTGTCGCCGATCCGCACGTTGTAGCGCTTGAGCGGCGCCCCCGGCGGGCACGGGTCGCCGGGCGAGGACGCGGGCGGCGGCGGCGCGCCGGTGAACGTGAGCGTCGGGAAGCCCTGGGTCCCGCTCGGCGCCGGGCGGCCGGGGAGCTGCTTCAGATCGGGCTGGCTGGTGTCGTGGACGCGGAGGATGCCCCAGCTCCCCTCCTCGATCCGCCGGGCGAAGCCGGCCATGTAGAGGTAGTCGCCCGGCTTCTGCGCCGGGCCGCCGGCGCCGCCGTCGAGCAGGAGGTCGTAGCGCTCGGAGATGCCGAGCAGCACCGCGTCGGTGAGCGGCGCGCCGGGGTCGAAGCGCTCCACCCGGAAGCGGTTGCCGGGCATGCGGAACGAGCCGACCATGTCCACCACGCCGACCGCGCGGATCATCACCGGGTCGCCGAGGTAGGCGCGCAGGAGCGGCGTCCACGGATCGCCGTGCCGCACCGACGAGAACGCCAGCGCGTCGTCGCCGCGGGCGCCGGTGAGCGGCTCGGCCCGGAGGTTGAACGTCGCCTCCGCCAGCGGGTTGCCGTCGTGGAGCCAGAGCACCGCCTCGCGGAAGCTCTGTCCGCGGACGCCGGCGGCCACCGGCGCGTCGGGCGGGACGTGGATGTCGGCGAGGGCGCCCGCGCGGATGGGCGCGCCGGTCCTCGGGTCGTGCCAGGTCGAGCCGGTGGGCTCGATGATGTGCGAGGCGAAGAGGCCGTGTGGCCAGGTGTGGAAGTCGACGTGGTCGTGCCAGAACACCGCGCCGAAGTCGACGTCCGAGTACCAGGCGTAGCGCACGAACTCGACGCCGACCGCCTGCCCCGACGCGTGCGGGAGCTCGAGCGGCTTGTCGAGGGTGATCGAGGTCTCGGTCACGGAGGTGACCCGGCGGATCTCGGTGCACGGCACCTGCTTGCCGGCCTTCGGGCACATGCCCTCGCCGAGGCCGACGCCGAGCCAGATGCCCGGCCGGATCTTCCGGGTGTGGCTCACCTGGACGGTGCGGGCCCCGGGCGCCGCCGCCGCGGTGAGGGTGCGCTCCTCGGTCGCGTACGGCCGCACCGACTGCTCGTACGACATGCCGGTGATGACGCCGTCGGACGCCTGCGGGTCGAACTGCACGAAGTGCGTGTGCATGTTGACCTTGGAGTGGAAGTTGTTGAACGCCGAGTCGGGGATCTCGTTGGTGAAGACGATGTTGACGCAGTCGCCGACGTTGGAGCGGATCGCCAGCGGCTCGCGGAGCCGCAGGCCGGCCGTCACCTCGGCCTTGTGCTCGTTGAGGACGAAGAGCCGGCCGTCCGGGTCGATGAGGTTCCGGGTGATCGGCAGCGGCGTCTGGATCGCGGAGATCGGGTAGTCGAGCACCTGCCGGAACGGGTTCGGCGCGATCTGGTGGTTCGGGCAGAGGCCGTCGGGCCGCGAGATCGTCCCGAACTGCCCGAGCCACGGCGCGCCGGAGTGGCCGTTCGGCGAGAACGGCGGGCGCTTGCCGAGGTGCGGCCGGAACAGCGGCCAGGCGTAGCGGCCGTTCACCGGGTTGAAGAGGATCGGCGGCCGGACGCCCGGCGTCTGCGAGCGGTAGTTCGGCCACACCGCGGTGTCGTCGGGCTCGCCGAGGTAGAGCGGCTCGCCGGCGACCACCTGCTTCTCCCAGTCCCAGACGGTGGCGTCCTCGCGGTCGAAGCGCACGCCCTTCGGCGGGAGCTGCGCCTCGATCCAGTCCTCCACCGCGAGCTGCGTGCGCGGGTTGGTGACCTGCGCCTTCGGCACCAGGGTCCGCCCCATCATCACCTTGCCGACCAGGCCCCGGGAGTCGACCGCGGTCGGCGGCGCGGCGCGATCCGGCAGCACCGCCAGCGTGGGCCTGTGGGTGTCGAAGACGCGCCAGAACGACCACATGCCGCCGACGTAGTGGTGGCCGATGTGGCAGTGGAAGAGGAAGTCGCCGGCCGACTGCTGGCAGCCGCCGGCGCCGCACTCGTGCTCGAGGTTGAAGCTCGAGCCCGGGGTGATGCTCTGCGAGTCGAGGCGGATCGAGAGCGCGTCGCGGACCGGGACCTTCCGGAGCCCGGCGGCGAAGTCGCTCGGCTCGAGCTCCGGGTTCCTGCGCCAGCGGATGCCGCCGCCGTGCAGGTGGTGCACGTGCAGCACCTCGCTGCCGCCGTGGAGGATCCGCGTCTTCGTCGGCTCGCCGAGGTACGAGGTCGGGATCGGCGTCGACGGATCGCCGAACGCGTACGAGCCGTAGCCCTGCGACTTGTCGTTCTTGAGCATGAGCCGGTTCAGGAACGGCTCGGAGCGGTAGTTGATCGCGCGCGAGGCGGGGCGGTACGTGCCGGAGAGGTCGTCGACCTGCGGCAGATCGCGGCCCTCGGCGTCGAGGATCCCGGTGAAGCCCTCGTCGCCGATCTCGTGGTACGCGAGCACGAACTCGCGGAAGTCGGGCTCCGCGCCCGGCATGTCGATGATCGCGTCCCAGCTGGTCCCGGCGAGCGGTCCGCCGGTGCGCGGGTCCTTCCAGGTGGCGCCCGCCGGCTCGAGCACGAGCGCGCCGAAGAGGCCGTGGGCGATGCGCTGCCGGCTCGCGCCGTGGTCGTGCAGGTAGTAGGCGCGCTCGGCGCCGGCCTCGGTCGGCAGGTTCAGCCGGTAGGTGATCGTCTGGCCCGGCGCCGCGAAGCTCGAGGGGTTGCGGCCGACGTAGCTGCCCGCGCTCTCGGCGGCGTACGGGATGCCGTGGATGTGCAGCGAGGCGGGGCCGTCGGGGAGCCGGTTGGTGAACCGGATCTCGAGGCAGTCGCCGAGGTTCGCCCGGAGGACGAGCGGCTGGATCGCGTCGCCGGCGAGGCCGGTGGAGACGCGCGCGCCGGCGGGCCTCGCCAGCTCGTCGGCGACCCGCGGGATCTCCGAGTCGAGCACGTACATGTACGCGCCGGGATCGTGGTCGCCGAAGCGGTTCAGGGTCATCACGATCGGCAGCGCCGAGATGTCGTAGCGCCGCGTAGGCCCGGTGCAGGCCGCGATGGCCCGGCTGCCCTCCCCGGCGTCGTCGCCCGAGGCGGGCGCCTTCGACGCCTCGCAGCGCACGGCGAGCACCGAGAGCGCCGCCACCGCGAGCGCCATCCCGCGGCGGGGCGTCAGCGCCGCGGCGGCGGCGAGGAGCGCGGCCGCGAGCGGCACGGCGATCGGCGCCAGGGCGAGCGGCGCCTCGAGGGCGGCGCCGAAGGTGTCGGGGAGCTCGCCGGCCGCGAGCGACCCGGCGCCGCAGAGGAAGCTCGCCGCCTCCGGCGTCGCCTCGGGCACGAGCGCGCCGCGGAGCAGCGCGGCGGGGAGCGCGAGCAGCAGGAACGACAGCGCCGTCGTC
>CAZDGH010000091.1:0-16015 GCA_964504805.1 uncultured Myxococcales bacterium
GAGCGACGGACCGCGCCGCCTCGAGCGCCGCCGCGGTCGCGGCGAGCTTCGCCGCCTGCTGCGTCGCGGCGGCGAACTGCGCGGCCAGCCCGCCGAGGGCGGCCCGCCGCTGGTCGAGCTCCTGGGTCCTCGCCGCGATCGCCTCGCGCCGGACGGCCACGGCCCGGGCCCGCGCGTCGGCGGGCGGCGCCACGAGCACGGGCGGCAGCGCGGCGAGGGCCTCGGTGGCGCCCGGGGCTCCAGCGTCCGCGAGGTGCCGGAGGCGCTCGAGGAGCGCCCGGAGCTGCTCGCGCAGCGCGGCGGTGTCGGCGCCCGCGGCGTCCTCCCGGGCGGACTGCGCCTGCTCTCGCTCGGCGAGGCTCACCTCCTCGGCGTCGAGCGCCGCCTCCTCGGCGGCGAGGGAAGGTCCTGCCGGCTCCGGGACAAGGTCGCGGACCGGCGCGGTAGCCGGCTTCGCGGGACGGAGGCTGCGCTGCGCGACGGCGTTCATGGGCTCGGCTCCTCGCGGCTCGCTCAGGCGGCCGACTGGCAGGCGACGGGACCGAGCGCCCGCGCCACGATGCGCTCGAACGACACCGGCTTCTCGGCGACGAACGACGCGCCGAGCTCGAGGCACGTCTCCGCCTCGAACGCGGCGAGGCTTCCCGAGAGGACGACGACCGGGATCGGCGCCGTCTCCGGCCCGCGCTTCAGCTCCGCGAGGAGGTCGCGGCCGTCGCCGTCGGGGAGGCGGAGGTCGAGGATCACCGCGTCGGGCCGGGTGCGGAGCACGGTCCCAAGGGTGTCCAGCGCCCGGTCCACCAGGATGACGTCGATGCCGAGGCGGCGCCCGGCGTGGGCCCAGACGCGCGGCGCCTCGTCGTCGACGACGACGACGCGGCGCCTGGAAGCGGCGGTGAAGCTCTCGTCCATGGCAGCGGCTCCGAGGGGGCGCCGTCATGGCGCCGTCGAGAGTCGCCCAGTGCACCGCGCGTGCCTGCGGGGATCGCCACCCGGACCGCACGATTGCGGGCGCTTGGCCGCGCCGGCGGGCGCCGCCGCGGGGGTCGCCGCCGACCACTTCCGCCCGGGCGACCCACCCACCGGGCGGTCCCGGGTCACCGCCCCAGGTGCCCGAGGCTCGAGAGCACGCCGAGGACGCTGGAGAGCAGCACCAGGCCGACGAGGACGGCGGAGAGGATCGGCCACGCCCGGCTCGGCTTCGCGTACCAGCCCGAGACGAAGAGCGCGAAGAGGAGCGCGTAGAGCACCGCTTCGGGGAGGCCGAGCAGGTGGTCGTCGAGCGGGACCTGCGTGAAGACGTAGCCCTCGAAGGACCCGAAGGTCGGGCCGATGGTGGACAGGTACGAGAGCCCGAGCACCAGTGCGACCAGCTTCAGCCACCCTCGCGCGGTCCCGAGGAAGATCTGGCGGAAGGGGAACAGCACCGCGGCGATGATCAGGCCTCGAAGCAGCTGCAGCCCGGCGCCTGCCGCGGTCCAGGGCGAGTCGACCGGTCGCAGCAGCGCCGACAGCGAGCCCGACGCGAACCGCTCGCGGTAGTCGAGGAACGCGAGCGCGAAGATCCCCGCGAGCCAGTAGGCGACCGTGTGCGACGCGGTCACGCGCCAGGCGAACGTGCCGAAGCGGGTCTCGGGTGTCGTCATGGGCGATGGCCTTCGGTGGATCTCGTCGATCGCGCCCCGGCACGCGGCCGGTGAGACCACCGGCCGCTGCTACGGGACCCAGCCCGGCAGCGCGGCCGCCTGCCGGATCCACCTCGCCAGCTGCGCCTCGTCGAACGCGCCGCCCTCGGGGAGGTCGAGGTAGCGCACGTCCTCGTGCTTCGACGCGCCGGGCGGGACCGGCCGGAGCGACGTCCCGCGGAAGAACGCGACCTTGATGTACCTCGTGAAGCAGTGGAAGTTCAGGAACCAGCCCCGGCCCTCGACGCCGTAGAAGGGCGAGTTCCACTTCACCGCCTTGTGCACGCCGGGGACGTTGCGCGCGATGAGCGCGTCGAGGCGGCGCCCGACGTCGCGCTTCCAGCCGGGCATGGCCGCGATGTAGGCCTGCACGGGAGCGTCGCCATCGCCCTTGGCGATCTGGGGGTTCCCACCGGAGAGCAGCTTCGGCTTCGCAGCGACCCCGCGCGCGGAAGGTCGGGCGCCGGCCCTCTTCGAAGCCGGCCTCGTCGTCGTCTTCGCCTTCGACTTCTGCTTCGTCATGGAGCCTCGCACCGTACCAGCGACCCGCCGCCACCGTCGGGCCCCAGGACGGGGGGTGCCGGCTCCGTCCCATCCGCCCGGCCCGGTCGACGGGGACTCACCCCGCGACCGGCCGCGCGCTCGAGGTGGCGCGAACCATCTGCTGGATCATCTCCCTCAACCCCCGCGCCTCGAACGGCTTGTCCACCCGCGCGTTCGGCACCTCGTCGAGGAACGCGCGCGCGCCGTTCGTGAACGCGCCCCCCGTGATGAACACCATCCGGCGCTCCAGCCCCGGCCACCCGCCCTTCACCACCTCGTGCAGCTCCATCCCCGTCATCCCCGGCATCATCACGTCGCAGAGCACGACGTCGAACCTCGCGTCCTCCCGGAGCCGCGCGACGGCATCGGCGCCGGACGTGACGGTCACGACCTCGTGATCCGCCGCCAGGATTCGGCGGACCGACGCCACGACCATCGGCTCGTCGTCGACCACCAGGATCCTGCACCGCCGCTGGTCCCCCGCCGCCGCCCGCTCCGCCGGCCGCGCCACCTCCGCGTCCGCGCACGCCGGCAGCCGGATCCGCACGGACGTCCCCACCTCCGGCTCCGACTCCACCTCGATCTCCCCGCCGAGCCCCGTCACGATCCCGTGGCAGATCGCCAGCCCCAGCCCGGTCCCGACGCCCACCGGCTTGGTCGTGAAGAACGGGTCGAAGATCCGCCGCTGGACCTCCGGCGCCATCCCCTGCCCGTTGTCGCGGACCTCCACCACCACCGCCTCGCCCTCCATCCGCGTGACCACGCGGATCTCGTTCTCGCGATCCGCCCGCTCCGGCAGCGCGTGGGCGGCGTTGATCACCAGGTTCAGGAACACCTGCCCCAGCCGGCCCTGGTTGGCGAAGACCGGCCTCACGCCCCCCTGCTCCCGCAACACGCGCCCACGATGCCGGAGCTCGTTCGCGGCCAGCTTCAGCGTCGAGTCGAGCACCTCCTCCACGTCGACCGCCTGCCGCACCTCCTCGTCCGTCCGCGAGAACAGCTTCAGGTCCCGCACGATCTGGCGCACCCGCTCCCCGCCGTGCCGGGCCTCGGCGAGCGCGCGCCGGCACTCCTCCCGGTCCTCCTCGTCGGGCAGCGGCGCCGCGAGCTCCGCCGCGACGAAGTCGAGGTTCGAGAGCACGAAGGCCAGCGGGTTGTTGATCTCGTGCGCCACCCCCGCCGCCAGGGTGCCGATCGACGCCAGGCGGTCCGCGAGGAGGAGCCGGGCCTGCATCTTGTCCCGCTCGGTGAGGTCGACCGCGGCGAGGAGGACCGCCGGACCTCCCTCGAACTCGATGTGCCGGAGCGGTGACACCTCGAGCCGAACCACCGTGCCGTCGCGGCGGAGGAACCGGTAGGGCACGGGCTCGCGCGTCGCGCCGGAGGCCTCGGCGAGCACCAGACGCACCGCCGCCTGGCGCCGGTCGTCGGGGTGGATCAGCTCCAACAGCGACCCCGCCCCGAGCTCCTCGGGGCTGCCGTAGCCGAGGAGCGAGGTCAGCGCGTCGTTGGCGAACACCAGCCGCTCCCCGCGCCGGATCCCGACCGCCACCGGGAGGTGCTGGATGAGCGCCCGGAACTCCCGCTTCTGGGCGGCGACCTCCTCCTGCGCGACGATCCGCGCGGCGATGTCCTCCCGGAGCTGCCGGTTCCGTTCGAGGAGCTCCTGCGAGACGAGGTCGAGGGAGCGCTCCTGGGTGAGCCGGTCGTGGTCCGCCTGCTGGTAGGTCGCGCTGACGAGCTCGAGCAGCGGCTCGATCCCCGCGGGCGCCCGCTCCAGGGCGCCGTAGAGGCGCGTAAGCTGGCGCTGCAGCAGCTTGTGCATCAACGCTCCGAGAGCGTGGTGATCGTCATCGTCTGGTTGTGCAGCTCGCACCTCGCGCTCGGCGTGAACGGAGAGATCTCCCCGTACGAGTAGAAGCCGGCGAGCGGGGTGGCGCCGCCGAGCAGTTCCTGGGCCGCCTCCACCTCCTCCTCGGTGCGCTGGCCGAGCACCAGCTTCCGGCCGACGCAGCTGATCAGGATCGCCAGCTCGGGCGCGCTCCCCGCGAGAGGTGGCAGGCTCGTCCTCGCCGCCACGGTGGCGCCGTCGATGAGCCGCTCGAAGTTCGCCCGCATCAGGCGCACCAGCGATCCGACCGGGAGATCCCCGGCGAAGGTCATGCTGCCCCTCGCCTCGTCGACGCCGAGGATCGTCCGCACCACCCCGGGCCCTTCCGCCGCCGGGCTGCGCAGGGAGAGCGGGAAGAGCAGGCCGCTCGCCGGGAGCTCCGCCGCGTGCGGCCCGAGGTACCGCTTGTAGAGCTCGAGCGCCGACTGGCCGTCGAGCTCGTGCAGCACGTTCCCCTCGGACCGGGTGACGACGCGCTCCGGCCCGAACGGATCCCAGCCGCCCATCGAGCCGTAGCCGACCTGCAGCCGCTCGCCGTACAGGCCGAGGGCGGCGATCTTGCCTCCCTGCGCGACCCCGTCCACCAGCACGAAGGTCTCGTGGAAGCGTGCGCCGTCCCCGGAGAGCCCTCCGGTGATGGCCACGCCGGGGGCGGTCCCCGCCGCGAGGCCCGCCACGAGCTCGCTGCCGTTGACCCGGACGCCCTCCGACAGGACGAAGAGGTGCCGCAGCCCCTCGGACGAGAACCGCGTCGCGAGCCGGAGGCCGGCGCTCCGGCTCTCCTCGGCGGCCGCGAGGTCCACCGCCGCCACCCGCACCGAGGAGCGCTCGAACCGGATCGCGGTCGCCACCAGGGTGTCGTCCCGGACCGTCGGCCCGGCGATCTCCCCGGAGGTCGAGCACCCGAAGAGCACCGCGCCGGGGAATCGGTCCGCGAGCTCCGCCAGGATCTTCGCGTCTCGGAGCGGGGCGGAGGCGCCGAAGAGGAGGAGCACCTGGGCGCTGGCCAGCGCCGCCTTCTCGCCGCCATGCGACCAGCCGTCGCGCGCGGTCCAGACGAGCTGCTCGATCTGCATGGGAGCCCCCTCGGTTCGCGGTGTCCGCCGCCGAACAACGCAAGCGCCGCGCCAGGGTCAATCGCCCGCGATTCCGGGGCTCCGGCGAGGTCCGCCTGCACCCGGCGGGTCACGGGAGCCCCGGTGCCGTCACCCGCTCGACCCTCCTGGCCCGGTCCCGGGCGGGACGACCCGGTCGATCGCGGCCACCAGCTCGTCGATCTTCATCGGCTTCTCGAGATAGCCGTGGGCGCCGATCTCCCGCGCCGTCGCCCGAGGCGAGCCGAAGGCCGAGCAGACGATCGTCGGGATCGGCGCGAGCGCGGGGTCCTTCAGCTGCTCCGCCCGGAACGCCCACCCGTCCATCTCCGGCATCATCATGTCGAGGAGGATCACGTCGGGATCGACTCCGCCGCGAAGCACCCGCAGCGCGTCCAGCCCGTTCGACGCCGTCTGGACCTCGAAGCCCGCGTCCTCGAGCACGAAGCCGACCATCGTCCGGACGTCCTCGTCGTCATCGACGACGAGCACCGAGCGCCTGCTAGCCATGCACCGGCTCCTGCGGCACGTCTCCCACCGGGGCCTCGAGAGGGAGGACGACCGAGAACCTGGAGCCGGCGCCCGGCCGGCTCTCCACGGCGATCCGCCCTCCGTGCGCCTCGACGAACTGCCGAGCCAGGAAGAGCCCGAGGCCGAAGCCGCCGAACTGGCGCAGGGAGACGGCGCGCTCGAAGCGGTTGAAGATGCGGCCGAGCGCACCCGCCTCGATGCCGATGCCGTGATCCTGCACCGAGAGGATCGCGGCGGTGCCGTCGATCCGGGCCTCGATCTCGATCGGCCTGCCCTGGCCGAACTTGATGGCGTTGGTCACCAGGCTCGAGATCACCTGCTCGAGCCGGGCGCGGTCCCACCTGCCCAGGATCGGCCGGTCCGCGCTCACCACCAGCTCGGAGCCCGCTCGCCGCGCCGACGGCCGGTGTCGATCGACGACGGCGCGCACGAGCTGGGCGAGGTCGACGGGCTCGAGGTCGAGCTCGACCCGACCGGCCGCGACACGCGACACGTCCAGGAGGGTCTCCACATGGCTGACGAGCCGAGACACCTGGCGGGAGGCGAGCGCGAGCTCGTCGCCGAGCCTCTCGTCCTCGAGCCCGCAGCTGGCGAGCCTGCGGCCGAGCAGCTCGAGGTGCAGCTGCAGCGGCGTCAAGGGCGTTTTGAGCTCGTGCGACGCGAGCTCGAGGAAGTCGTCCCGGGCGCGGACCGCCTCGCGCAGGTCCTCCTCGATCCGCTTGAGCGCCGTGATGTCCTGCACCACGCTGGAGATGCGCACCGGCGTCCCGGCCTGGTCTCGCACCACGGCGCCGGTGACGAGCGCCCAGACCACCCGTCCGTCCTTCCGGATGTAGCGATTCTCGCGGACGTAGTCGGACGAGGCGCCTTCGATCAAGCGCTCCAGCTGCACTCGAGCCGGGCCGCGATCCTCGGGGTGGAGGAGGTCGATGGGCGACAGGCGGCGGAGCTCATCGAGCCCGTAGCCGGTGAGCTCCCCCATCCTGGCGTTGACGCGCAGGAACCGGTCGGCGCCAGGATCGAGGATCGCCATCCCGACGGCCGCGGTGTCGAAGAACGAGCGGAACAGCTCCTCGCTCGCGCGGAGGGCCCGCTCCGCGCGCTTGCGATCGGTGATGTCCAGGAAGCTCGCGGCCCGGAACAGCACCCGGCCGGACTCGTCCTTGAACGCCGTCACGTCGGCCTGGACCGGGAAGGTGGACCCGTCGCTCCGGACGTGGACGGACTCGTACACGAGGTGCCCCTTCTCGTGGGCCTCCTGCACGTGGCCGGCGAGCTCGCGCCTCGACTCCTCCGCCAGCATGTCCGCCAGCGGCCGCCCTGGCCAGACCTCCGGCTCGGAGCCGTGCATCGCGGCGAAGGCCCGGTTCACCTCGACGAAGCGATCGTCCGGGGTGGCGACGGCGATGCCCCAGGCGGCGTGCTGGAAGACGTGCGCCCAGCGCCTCAGCTGCTCCTCCGCGCGCTTTCGCTCGGAGATGTCCCGGACGAACCCGGTGAACACCGGCGGCGACGTGCCGGGCAGGCGGAGCACCGACAGCTCGACCGGGAACTCCGACCCGTCCTTTCGCTGCCCCGTGGTCTCGGTGCGCCGGCCGAGGAAGAGCCCCTCGCCGGTCACGAGGTAACGCGCGATCCCGGCGCGGTGGTGGTCGCGAAGTCGCTCCGGGACGATCAAGACCGCCAGCTCCCGGCCGATGACCTCCGCCCTCGTGTACCCGAAGGTCCGCTCGGCGGCAGGGTTGAAGTCGAGCACGATGCCGTGGTGGTCCATAGCGAGCACCGCGTCGAGCGCCGCCTCGACGATCGCGGCCTTGCGGGCCTCGGCGTCGCGGAGCGACTCGAGCGCGCGCGTCCGCTCGCGCCGGACCCTCGTCTCCGCGACCTCTCGCTGCACCACGGGGCCCAGGCGGCCCAGGCGATCCTTCAGGACGTAGTCCTGGGCGCCGGCGCGCATCGTGCTGACCGCGAGCTCCTCCCCGATCGTCCCGGACACGACCACGAAGGAGACGTCGGGATCGGCGGCACGGACCAGCTCGAGCGCCCGGAACGCGTCCAGGGTCGGCATCCCGTGGTCCGCCAGGACGACGTCCCAGCGCCGCGACGCCAGCGCCCGCGCCAGCGCCTCGGGGCCGTCCACGCGCCGCGCCGTCACCCGCAGCCCGGCCCTTCGCAGCTCCCGCACGATCAGGGCCGCGTCCTGCTCGGAGTCCTCGACCATGAGGACGAGGAGCTCCTCGGTCATCCGAGCACCCGCGGGGGAGCCAGCGTGAAGAAGAAGGCCGCGCCCTCGCCGCGGCGGGCCTCCGCCCAGATCCGTCCGCCATGGCGCTGGACCACGCGGTTCACCAGGGCGAGCCCCACGCCGGTGCCCTCGAACTCCTCCGCGCGGTGGAGCCGCTCGAACGTCCGGAAGAGCTTGTGCGCGTTCGCCATGTCGAACCCGACGCCGTTGTCGCGGACGAAGTAGACGGTCTCCCCGCCGAGCTGCGAGGCCCCGACCTCGATCCGCGCGACCTCCCTCGTCCGGGTGAACTTCCAGGCGTTCCGCAGCAGGTTGTCGAGCGCCACGCGGACGAGCCTCGGATCGGCGCGGCAGCGGAGCCCGTCCGCCACCGCCCATTCCACCCGGCGGCCGGGGTCGGACGCGGCGAGCTCGGAGGCGATCTCTCGCGACGTCGCCGCGAGGTCGACCTCGGCGCGCTCGAGGGGGGCGCGGGTGATCCGCGAGAGCCGGAGGAGGGCGTCGATCAGCTCGGCCATCCGTCGCGCCGCTTCGCGGATGTGGCCGACGTACGAGCGTGCCGTGTCGTCGAGGCGATCCCCGTACTCCTCGACGAGCGCGAGCGAGAAGGCGTCGACCCAGCGGACCGGCGCGCGGAGGTCGTGGGAGACGGAGTAGCTGAACGCCTCGAGCTCGGCGTTGGCCGCCGCGAGCTCGGCCGTTCGGCGCCGTACCCGCTCCTCGAGCTCGCCCTTGAGCTCGAGGAGCTCCGCCCGCGCCGCTTTCTCCTCGGTGACGTCGCGGACCTCGAGCACCGTCGAGACCGCCCGGCCGTCGCGAACGACCGGACTGGCGCTGCAGACGACGGGGAAGCTGCTGCCGTCGCTCCGGAAGAACCGGTCCTCGTAGCCACGAACGGCCGTGCGCTCCGGAAGGGCCCGATCGATCGGGCACTCGTCTCTCGGGAACGGCCGTCCGTCGGGATGGTGGTGGTGCACCAGCTCGTGGAGCGGCTTGCTGCGAGCCGCCTCCGCCGTGAGGCCCGTCATCTGGAGCCACGCTCGGTTCGCATACGTACCGTACCCCTCGGCGTCCATCATCACCAGCGCGTG
Source organism: uncultured Myxococcales bacterium (assembly GCA_964504805.1). GTDB lineage: Bacteria > Myxococcota > Myxococcia > Myxococcales > Vulgatibacteraceae > CAZDGH01. The sequence goes on from CAZDGH010000091.1 coordinate 9,081, forward strand.
CGTCGAGTTCTCGGCGATCGTCCGGATCAGCTCCTCGCTCTCTCGCAGCGAGCGCTCGGCGCGCTTGCGCTCGGTGATGTCGACGTTCACCGCCACGGCGCCGACGATGGTGCCTCGCGGGTCGCGGATCGGCGCCGCGTAGTTCAGGATGGTGGAGCGCCCGCCGCCGAAGCGCTCGATCTCGACCTCCTCGTCGGCGGCGACCTCGCCGCGGCTGAGCGCGCGAGCCATTCCCCACTCCTCGGCCCGGACCGGCTCGCCCGTTCGTGGCCACCACGCCCGGTAGAGGCCATAGTCCGGGATCCCTCCTGCCAGCGGCGCGCCCTCGCCCCACACGGCCTTCGCGGCCTCGTTGATCTCGGTGAGCCGCCCCGAGGCGTCGGCGATGAAGACGCCGACCGGCAGGACCTCGAGCACCGCCTGGAGCCGGCGGCGGCCGAGCTCCCGCGACCGGACCTCGGCTTGAAGGCGCCGCATCGCGTCCTCCCGCTCCCGGTCGAGGCGATCGAGGGCGGCGGCGCTCCGCCAGATGGCGCCGCCGAAGAGGAGGCTCGTGGCCGCGACGAGCGCCGCCGTGCCGAACGGCGTGTCGTAGAGCCCCGCCCGCTCGCCGCCGAGCCGAAGGAGCCCCAGCAGCACGGGGATCAGGACGGCGGCCGGGAGGAGCCGGCGCGCCAGGTGCCCGCCGGTGCCGGGGCCGACGAGGACCTCGACGAGGCGCGGGGAGGGGCGGGTGGAGAGGATCGCCAGCGAGAGGGCGAGGAACGCCAGCGCCGTGTGCACCGCCATCGCCGTCGTGCTGGGGATCTGGAACAGGTACGACGCGCCGTAGAGGTAGCCGAGCAGCACGAGGTAGCTGGTGCCGCCCACGACGAGGCAGACCGCGCCGGTGAACCGCCCCGGGCGCCGGCGGGACGCGCCCAAACGCAGCAGCACGAGGCCGAGGAGCGCGAACGAGAGGGCGGTGGCCGGCGCCATCCGGTTCGGTGCGCGCGTCGCGGGGGACGGGCGGCGCTCGTCGACCAGGACCTCGTCGATCCGGAGGTCGAATCCGAGCAGGTCCTGGGCGAGCGTGACCAGCCCGAGCAGCGTGACGACCGCCGCCAGCGCGCGCGCGGCGAAGACGCGGCGCGAGCGGTGCGCGCCGCGATGCTGCAGCAGGAGCAGGCTGGTCCCGGCCAGCGCGAGCCCGAGGGCCGTGTTGGTCTTCATCGTGGCCCAGCCGGGCTGGATACCCTTCAGCGGCTCGAACCCGACGATCCACGCCACGAGGACGAGGGCGCCGATCGCCACCGCCAGCAGCGCCGCGGCAACGGCGAACCGGTCGACGGCGCGCGGGCGGACGCCGGCGGAGGACGAACGAACGTCGTCCCGCCGCCGCGCCTCGTCCGCCACGGCCGGCGCTGCGCGAGCAGGCCCGCGGGCGTCCGTCCACGGCCTCATGGCACTTCGGCCTCGCCGGTCGCCGGCGGCGGCCGGTTCAGGAGCGTCCAGTACAGCCCGAGCTGCCGGACGGCCTCGCTGAACGCGCCGAACTCGATGGGCTTCCGGACGTAGCTGTTGGCGCCGAGGCGGTAGCTCGAGATCCGATCTCGCTCCTCGTCGGAGGAGGTCAGGACGACGACCGGGACGAGCTTCAGCCGCTCGTCGCTCCGCACCCGCCGGAGCACCTCGATCCCGTCCATCCCGGGCAGCTTGAGGTCGAGGAGGATGAGCTCCGGCGCGGCGCGCGGGCGGCCGTCGTCGCCGGTTCCGAGCAGATAGGCGAGCGCCTCCGCGCCGTCGCGGGCGACGACGACACGGTTGGTGATGTTGTACTTCTTGAAGACACGCAGGATGAGCATGGCGTCGTTCGGCTCGTCCTCGACGAGGAGGATGGCTCGCTGGTGCGTGCTCATTGCGGGGCTCTCGCGCGAACAGGGTAGGGTCGCGGCACCTGGTCGCCAAACCCCCGCGGCCGGCGGGGCGCCCCCGGGGTTGCGGGGGGGCGGACGAGCCCACGCGGCGAACCGCGCGCCGGGATGCGCGGCGTCATATGGGCTCCCCTTCCGGAGGGGCGAAGCTTCGAGACGGTGGATCGGTAGCGTCCGGGCGGGCTCCCGCTCGGTCGCCTCGGAGGTCGCGGGCGCCGTCCACCGCGGGGGATGGATGCCAGCGAGCTCGAAGCTCCCGCGAGACATCCTCGCGGCCGGGGCCGTCGTCGGCCGCCTCGTCGCCGGGGCGGGCGTGTGGCTCCACCGCTCCGAGGTGGGCGGTCTCCGCCGGCAGGAGCACGACGAGCTCGACGCGATCGCCGCCCTGAAGTCGCAAGCGGTCACGGACTGGGTGCGGCGGATCCGCGCCGATGCGCGGCGAGCCGCGGCCTCCAGCCGGCTCGCTCGGAACCTGCAGCCCATGGAAGCCGGCGCGCTCGGACCGGAGCTTCGGACCGAGATCCTGGAGCAGCTCACGCTCGCTCGCGACGAGGAGCCGTACGACGAAGCGCTGGTGCTCGGGTCGGACGACCTCGCGCTGGTCTCCACCCGCGAGCCCGGAGGGGAGATGGCTGAAGCGACCCGGCGAGCCGCGGCGTCCGCGCGCGCGTCGCGCGAGGTCGAGCTCTCCGGGCTCTACCGGACCGCGTCCGGCCGCGTGTTTCTCGACGCCGCCGCGCCCGTCACCGGCGCGGACGGGGAGGTCGTCGGCACCGTCGTCCTGCGGCAGGACGCCGCGACGTTCCTGTACCCGGCGCTCGCGTCGTGGCCCGTGCCGACCCGGAGCGCCGAGACGTTTCTCGTCATGCGGGACGGCGACGAGGTCCTCTACCTGAACGACCTTCGGTTCCAGCCTGGGACGGCGCTCTCGCTGCGGCACCCGCTCGGTACGGCGACGCTGCCAGCCGCACGGGCCATCCGGGGCGAGCGTGGTGTCTTCGACGGCGTCGACTACCGTGGGATCGCGGTGCTGACCAGCCTCCGCGGCGTCGAGTCGACGCCCTGGTTCATCGTCGCGAAGGTGGACGCCGCCGAGGTGCTGGAAGCGGCGCGCTCGGAGTCGAAGCTCGTCATCGGTCTCGCTACGAGCCTCCTGCTGCTGGTGGCGGCGACGGTGCGGCTCGTCTACCGCCGCCGCCAGACCGCCACCCTCGCGGCCCTCGCGGCGACGGAGCGCCAGCACCGGCTGGCGCAGGAGAACCTCCGAACCACCCTCTACAGCATCGGGGACGGCGTCATCGCGGTCGACGGCCGCGGCGCGGTTGCGGTCATGAACCCCGTCGCCGAGGACCTTACGGGGTGGCGGGAGGAGGAGGCGCGCGGTCGCCCGCTCGAGGCGGTGTTCCGCATCATCAACGAGGAGTCGCGGGCGGAGGTCGAGAACCCCGTCACGCGCGTGCTCCGCGAGGGCGTGGTCGTCGGCCTCGCGAACCACACCTTGCTCATCGCCCGCGACGGCACCGAGCGGCCCGTCGCCGACAGCGGGGCGCCGATCCGTGACGACGACGGCGCGGTCCGCGGCGCCGTGCTGGTGTTCCGCGACCAGTCCGAGGACCGCCGGCGCGAGCGGGAGGTCGAGCGCCTCGCGGAGGTGCTGGCGGCGGTCCGGGGGGTCAACCAGCTCATCGTCCGCGAGCAGGACGTCTCTCGCCTCGTCGAGAAGGCGTGCGAGCTCCTCGCCCACGTCCGCGCGTACTCCACGGCTTGGATCATCGTGTCCGACGCGAACGGGAGGGTCGTCCATGCGGCGTCGTCGGGCCCGGGAGGCCCGGAAGACGATCCCGGCGAAGCCGCCAGGAAAGGCCGGCTCCCGTCCTGCGTCCGGGCTGGCCGCGACGGCGGCGAGCAGGCGGACCGACACTGCGAGACCTGTCCCCTCGAGCCGGCCCACCGCGGCTGCACCCGGGTCGTCACGCCCCTCGTGCACGGCGGTCGCCATCACGGGGTCCTCGGCGTGTCCTGCCCGGCCGGGCTCGAGATCACCTCCGACGAGCGAGCGCTGATCGGCGAGCTGGGCGCGGACATCGCGTACGCCCTGGAGGCGCTCGCGGAGGCAGAGCGGCGTCGGCAGGCGGAGCTGGTCAACCGCCGGCAGCTCGACGAGATCACCTCCTATTACGACCACGCGCCCATCGGCCTGGCGGTCCTGGATCGCGACCTGAGGTACCGCCGCATCAACCACGTGCTGGCCGAGATCAACGGGCTGCCGGCGGCGGACCACGTCGGGAAGGGGGTGGCGGACGTCGTGCCGAGCGTGGAGCCACACGCACGCGAGGTCGTCGCCGAGATCGTCCGTACCGGGGAGCCGGTGATCGAGGTCGAGTTCTCCGGGGCCGCACCCCGCCGTGACGGCCGGCGCACCTGGCTCGAGAGCTGGCACCCGCTTCGGGACGACCAGGGCTCGATCGACGCGTTCGTGGTCATGGCCCAGGACGTCACCGAGCGCAAGCGAGCGGAGGCGGAGCGCGACGCGCTGCGAGCCAGGCTCGCCCAGGCCGACCGGCTCTCGAGCATGGGCATGCTCGCGGCCGGCGTCGCGCACGAGATCAACAACCCGCTCTCCTACGTCCTCTACAACCTCGAGAGCCTGGAGCAGGACGTACCGGCGCTCACGGACCTCATGCGCCGCGCCCACGCGCAGCTGTCGGCCCAGCTCGGCGAGGATCGGGTGGCGGCGTCGCTCGGCGACGACCAGCGCATCTTCGAGCCCACCGTCTTCACGGATGTGCTCGAGCGGGTCCGTGAGGCCCTCTCGGGGACGCGGCGCATCAAGGGCATCGCGCGGAGCCTCGGGACGTTCTCCCGGGTGGAGCGAGTGGAGGTGGGACCGGTCAACTTGCAGAGCTGCGTCGAGCACGCCATCACGATGGGCTTCAACGAGCTCAAGTACCGGGCGCGCGTCGTCAAGGACTTCGCACCGGTCCCGGCCGTGCTCGCCTCGGACGGCAAGGTGGCGCAGGTGTTCCTCAACCTGCTCATCAACGCCGGGCACGCCATCGAAGAGGGACATGTCGAACAGAACGAGGTCCGCATCCGGACGTGGTCGGACGGCGGCTGGGTCTGCGCGGAGGTCGGAGACACCGGCAAGGGCATCCCGGCCGAGCACCAGGCCCACGTCTTCGAGCCGTTCTTCACCACGAAGGGGGTCGGGATCGGCTCGGGGCTGGGCCTGTCGATCTGCAGGAACATCGTCGAGGAGCTCGGCGGGGACATCACCTTCACGAGCGAGGTCGGGAGGGGCACCAGGTTCCTGGTGCGGCTTCCCCGCATGCCGAGCGGGTGGAGCGAACCGAGCGCCGCACCGGGCGTGTCGGTACGGGAGCGGAACGAGGCTCGCGGTCGCATCCTGATCGTCGACGACGAGGACGGCATCCGCGCGGCGATCAAGCGGCTGCTCGGCGATCGGCACGAGGTGGTGGCGGTGTCGTCCGGCGCGGAGGCGCAGGAGCTGCTCGCGCGAGACCGAGCGTTCGACCTCGTCTACTGCGATCTGATGATGCCCGCGATGTCGGGCATGGAGCTGCACGCGTGGCTCGTGAACCTGGACCCCGGCCTGGCGGCCAGGGTCGTCTTCGTCACCGGCGGCGCCTTCACCCCGGGCGCCTCGGCGTACCTGGCCGAGGTAGGGAACCTCCGGGTGGAGAAGCCGTTCGACAGCCAGAGCTTCAAGCTCATGACCACGGAGCTCGTCCTCGCCGCGCGGACGCGGCACCGGCCGACGCCGTGACGACGCGCCGGCGCCCGTGCCGCGGCGCTCGGTCAGGCGGCACGGGCGCGTCGCGGGGCGCCGCGGATCGCTAGTCCACGAAGAAGACCCGCTTCACCTCGAAGAGCCGCTCCTCGCCGGGCAGACGCACGACGTCCCCGGGCTCGGCGTCCTCGGCGAGGACCTCGTCGGCGGTGCCGTCGACGCGCACCGGCGTCCAGCCCGGGATCACGGTCCGCTCGCCGCTCTCGAGCAGCGATAGCTCCACGGCCATGTTCCGCATCGCCCTGCGCCTCCCGGGGAAGGAACGCGCGAGGAGCGCGGAGCCCTTCGCCGCACCGTGTGCCGCGAGGTCGCATCCCCAGATCGAGGGATTCCGCCCCTCGCTCCAGGATCCATGATCCCGACCCGCTGCCGGGTTCCCCCCGCGGCAGCACCAAGAGGGCTCCCGTCTCCTCCCCCGAGACGGCGAGCCCTTGCGGTTCCTGCCGAGCGCGTGGTGGACGCGGTCTTGGAGGAGCCGCCGCGCAGCGGGGCCCATCGGGAGAGGATCGCAGCACAGACCCGAGCACTCCCTGGAACGAACTCCACCGGGAGTCGCGGAGCTCGCGCTCCGCGTCCGGGAATCCGAGGCGTTCAGCGCTTCGAGCTCGTACGAGGCTCGCGCGCGGTCGCGCAGCTCCGAGAAGCTCGGCCGCGTCGGCACGGTCGATCTCGGCCGAGCGCTGGACCGGCAGCGCGGGTGCGCCGCGCGTCAGCCCCGCGGCGGCCGCGAGACCGCCAGCGAGATCCTCGCCTTCAGGTTCACGACCTTGCTCTGGGCGAGCGTGATCGAGAGCCGCGCCATCGGCGAGCCGTCGTCGGCCCGGCGCGCGGTCTCGAGCTCCTCCTGCGCGATCACGAGCTCGGCCTCGAGCCTCGCGAGCTCGTCGTCGTTCCCCACGCCCCGCCGGTACGGCGCCCGCCCGGCGGCGGGACACGGTCCCGGCGGTCCCAACCGGGTTCCGCCATCGATCCGCCCCTCGACCGCCTTGTCACACACTCGTTGCAGACGTGCAGCCTCCGTGTCGCCGGGAGAGCGCATCGTGCCCGCCATCCGAGCCACGGACCCGCCGCCTTCCCGCCGCGGACCCGGCCCAAGGAGCGACGACCACCATGAAGCGCACCGCCGCCGTCCTCGCCTCGCTGCTGCCCCTGCCGGCCCTCGCGGCCGAGCCGCCGGCGCCCATCGACGCCCCGCCGCCCGCCGCGGAGGA
>CAZDGH010000092.1:0-15990 GCA_964504805.1 uncultured Myxococcales bacterium
GGCGTTGCCGAAGTCCGGCTCCGCGCACCGGTCGCGCTCGTCGCCGCTCCCGGGGACGCCGTCGGGATCCGGATCCGGATCGCACGGCACCGAGCAGACGCCGCCTCCCGCGCACGGCGTCCCTTCGCGGGCCGGCACGCACAGGTCGCTGTCGCAGGCCTCGTGCGCCGCGCAGCAGGTGCCCGGCACACCCCTGCCGTCCGGCTCGCGGCAGATCGTCAGCAGCCGCTCGTTGACGAGCTCCACGCCGCAGCGCTGCTCGTCCACGCCCCAGCCGTGGATGCAGCTGCCGTCCGCGTCGCGGCCGGGGCAGCAGTGCACCTCGTCGAGGCACGCCTGCCGCGGCAGGGCGCAGTAGCGCAGCACCCGGCCCGGGTACTCGGGATCCTGCCCGTCCTCCGAGAACGACCCGACCCGCTCGTAGAGCCAGCCGGTGGCGCACACGGTGCGGTCGGGGCAGTCGCGATCCCGCCCGCACGGCGCGGAGCAGCGCGCCGGATCGGTGTGGCAGAAGTGCTGCGCCGAGAGGTCGTGGGGATCGCAGGCGTGGACGCAGGCGCCGCCCTCGCAGGTGAGGCCGCCGTCCCGGCAGACGGCGAAGATCGGCCGCGTCGCGCCCGCGGGCACCGGCTCGCAGAGCGGGACGGAGCCCGCGGCGCTGCCGGCGCCGGCGAGGCGGCACCGCGCGCCGTCGGGGGGCGGCGTGCACGCGTCGTCGTAGCTGCAGTCGCAGTCGTTGCGGCACAGGGTCCGCGCCGGCGCGGCCGGATCTCCCGGCAGGCACGCCGAGAGCGGCACGTTGCCCTCGACCAGGTCCTCGCAGGCGAGGCCCGGCGCGCCGGCGTCCTCGTCGCCGCGCGGGCAGTCGGCGTCCGTCCGGCAGGCGCGGTGGCAGACGCCGGCCTCGAGGCAGCGCCCCGACCAGCACTGCTCGTCGCGCGAGCACCGCACGCCCCCGGGCCGCGTCGCGTCGCCGGGAATGTCGGCGCAGGCCGTGGGCACGTGGCAGCGCTCCTCGCCGGGGCAGCTCCGGCGCGGCACGGTGCAGACGCGGTCGACGCCGGGCTCGCCGTCCCAGATCACGTCGGGGACGTAGGGCGCCGGCCCCTCGCGACATGCGGCCGAGCTCCCACACGCGTCCGTCGCCGGACCGCCGCCGCCGCCGGACGCGTCGACGCACGCCTCCGCCACGCAGGCGTGCCCGTCCGGGCACTCGTGGTCGCCGCGGCAGCCGCCGCCCTCGTCCGCCGGCGGCTCGGAGGCGCAGGCCGCGAGGAGCGCCGCCACCAGCGCCAGGTCACTGGCACGCATGCAGCTCCACCTCCAGCGCGCCCCGCACGTACGTGAACGGGAGGCAGGTGCTGCGACCGTGGTAGTCGCCCTGCGACGGCACCGACGCGCAGCGATCGCGCTCGTCGCCGCTGCCCGGGACGCCGTCGGGATCGGGGTCGGGATCGCACGGAGACGAGCAGACGCCGCCGCCCTCGCACGGCGTCCCCGGCCGCGCCGGCACGCACACGCCCGTGTCGCAGTCCTCGTGCGCCGCGCAGCAGGCACCGGGCTCGGCGAGGCCGTCCGGGTCGAGGCAGGTGGTCATCAGCCGCTCGCGGCCCGGCGCGCCCACGAGCTCGACGGCGCACCGCTTCCGGGCGGCGCTCCAGCCGGCGACGCAGCCCGTCTCGCCCTCGACCGGGCAGCAGTGCACGTCGTCGAGGCAGCCGTTCAGCGGCAGCGAGCAGAAGCGGAGCACCCGGCCGCGCTCGGTGATCTCCTGGAACTCGAGCTGCCAGCTGCCGACGCGCTGGTGGTCCTGGCCGATGGCGCAGCTCGTCCGCGCCGGGCAGTCGGCGTCGGCGTCGCACGGCCGGGTGCAGCGGAGCGGATCCCGGAGGCAGAAGTGCTCGGCGCCGCCGGCGTTCGGGTCGCAGGGGATGACGCAGGCGCCGCCCTCGCACGACGCGGGATCGCGGCAGACGTCGAAGGTGCGGTCCGGCGACGCCGGCGGCGGCTGGCAGACCGGCGCGGCCCGGGCGAGCCTCGCCACCTGCCCGCGGAAGCGGCAGGTCGTCCCGTCGGGCGCCGGCGTCTCGTCGTCGGGGCCGCAGTCGGCGTCGCGCCGGCACCACGTCGCGGACGGCTCGGCGCCGGGGAGGCAGGTGCGGTGCGGGACGTTGCCGTCGACGAGCTCCCCGCAGACGAGCCCGAGCTCGACGCCGCCCTCGAGCAGCGTCGGACAGTCGCCGTCGCCGTCGCAGGCCCAGAGGCAGATCCCGCCGCCGTCCCACGGCAGGCAGCGGCCGGAGTGGCACTGCTCGTCGCGGGCGCAGCGCATGCCGCCGGAGCGGCTCGCCCCGGCGTCTACGGGCCGGCACTCGGTGGGGACGACGCAGGTCGCGTCGCCCGGGCAGGTGCGGCGCGGCACCGTGCAGACCTCGGTGATCCCCGGCTCGCCGTCCCAGTACACGGTCGGCACGTTCCCGGGCGGTCCGTCGAGGCAGTCGTCGGAGCCGCCGCACGCGTCCTCGGCCGGGCCGCCGCCCCCCCCGCCGCCGTCGTCGCCGGGGACCGCGCAGGCGCCGGCGACGCAGCGCCGCCCCGCGCCGCAGTCGGCGTCCGAGGCGCAGGTGCCGTCCGGCGCCTCCGCCGCGCACGAGGCGAGGAGCGCGAGGCTCGCGGCGAGGAAGGCGGCGGTGCGCATGCCGCCATCGTACCGCGGAGCCGCTACTCGTCGGTCTGGGCGACGCGGCCCGGGGCCGGCGGCGCCACCGGCAGCGGCTCGAGGGTGCGCAGGTAGGCGATCACCGACAGGAGCTCGTCCCGCGAGAGCTTCTTCCGGAACGCGGGCATGTCGTTGTCCTCGCCGTAGAAGAGCTCGTGGCCGGGCTCCTCGAGGAACGCGAGCAGCCACCCGTCGGAGCCGTAGCCGGCGAGGTTCGGCGCGGCCCCGGCGACGCCCGGCGCGAGCTCGTGGCAGCCGTCGCAGGACAGCGCCTCGTAGGCCTCGACGCCCGGCTGCAGCGCCTCGGGCAGCGCCTCCGGCTCGACGTCCGGGTGCGCGCGGAGCGCGACCAGGAGCTGCACGATCCTGGCGAGCTCGGCGGGGTCCCTGTCGCGGTACCCCTCCATGCCCTCGATCTTGGTGAGGCCGAAGAACCGCCGGTCGTCGGGATCCTCGAGCAGCGCGCGGAGCCACGGCGCCGAGAGGTAGCCGGCGAGGTCCGGGCCCTTCGGCTCCTTCGAGCCGGCGCCGCCCACCGGATGGCAGCCCTGGCAGCGCTGCCGGAAGTGGCGCTTGCCTTGCGTCCGGGGATCGGCGCGCACCATCGCCAGCGAGCCGCCCGGCGGCACGCCGTCCTTCGCGAGGGCCAGCGCCAGCGCCGCCTCGGCCTTCGCCTCGGCGGCGGCCCGGGCGACGGTGGGATCGGTCCGGTCGTGCCAGACGCCGAGGGCGAGCAGCGCGGTGGCGACGCCGGCGACCCCCGTCGAGCCGCCGAGCGCGAGGAGCCGCCTCGGGCCGCGGCCGTCGCGGTCGAGGAGCGGGAGCACGAAGAGGAAGCCGAACGCCGCCCCCGGAAGCAGTACGCTGCCCACGAGCTCGAGCTCGCCCGGGAAGAACGTGAGCAGCTGGTTCAGCGGCAGGAAGTACCAGGCGGGCCGCGCCAGGTAGCCGGAGGTCGGGTCGGCGGGCGCGAGCAGCTCCGGCGGCCGCAGCGCCGCGAGCGCGAGCACCGCGCCCACCGCGGCCAGGGCGAGGCCGAGCGAGCGCACCAGCACGTCGGGGAAGAGCGGCAGCTCGCCGGCGCCGTCCTTCGGCTTGAGCCCGTGCCGCCGGGAGAGCGCCGCGTGGGCGAGGAGCAGCGCCGCGAGGCCGCCGGGCAGCACCAGCGTGTGCAGCCCGTGGAAGCGGGTGAGGGTGAGGTTCCCGGGCTCGTTGCCGCCGAGGAGCAGCGCCCGCGCGGTCTCGCCGACGAGCGGCACGTGGCCGAGGATCGAGGTCTCGACCCGGCTGCCCCAGTACGCGCGCTGGTCCCACGGCAGCGCCGCGCCGGTGATCGCCAGGCCGACGACGAGCTGCACCAGCACCAGGCCGAGCCAGAAGGTGAGCTCGCGGGGCGCGCGGTAGGCGCCGCGGGCGATCGTCCAGGCGAGGTGGAGGAAGACCACCACCACCAGCGCGCTCGTGCCCCAGTGGTGCACGCCGCGCACGAAGAGGCCGAGCGGCACCTCGCGGTCGAGCCAGGCGATCGACGACCAGGCGTCGGCGGCGCTCGGGGCGTAGTGGAGCGAGAGCACCACGCCGGTCGTCGCCTCGAGCGCGAGCAGCGCGAGCAGCGTCAGGCCGAGGCCGTGGGAGAGCAGGGCGCCGCGGCCGATGCGGCGGGCGGCGAGGCCGCGGACGGCGTCGCGGAGGCCGGTGCGCTCCTCGAGCGCGGTCAGGAGGCGGGCGATCATCTAGGCGAGCCGGACGAGCATGCGGCCGTCCTCGACCTTCGCCGCCAGGGTGTAGAGCCCGCGATCCGAGGGGCCGCTCACCCGGGCGCCGTCGTCGGCGAAGAGGCTGTCGTGGCACGGGCAGGTGAAGCCCTTGCCCTTCTCGTGGTCGACGGCGCAGCCGAGGTGCGGGCACTCGGTGGAGAACGCCACCACCCCGTCGCCGCGGCGCACGAGCCAGGCGGCGCCGAGCTCCTCGTTCCGGGCGGTGGTCCAGGCGTCGCTGCGCTCGCCGCGGAGCACCACCCGCACCGGCGCGCCCTCCCGGAGCTCGCCGAGGCCGAGCACGTCGAGGAAGCCGTCGCCGCGTCGCACCGCGGGGCGGCCGAGCGGCGAGAGCACCGCGGCGGCCACCGGCACGCCGACCGCGGCCGAGAGCGCCGCCGCGCCCGCGTAGACGGTGACGGTGAGGAGCCTGCGCCGGCCTTCGTCCATCGTCGTCCCCCCCGGGCCGATCCTACGGCCCCCGCGGCTCGAGCTTCGCGCCTTCGCCCTTCCAGCCCGGCTGCAGCCGGCCGTCGAGGATCACCGCGCGCCGCTTGCCACCGCCCCACAGCCACTCCTCGCGGCGGCCCTGCGGCGTCGGGTCGAGCGACTTCCGCTCGGGGTAGCCCCACGCCATCGCCACCGCGTCGGCCGTCATGCCCTCGACGAGCCGCTTCTCGGCGACCGCGAGCCGGACCTCCTCGGGCAGCGCGGCGAGCGCGCCGGCGAGGTCGTCGGGCGAGAGGTACCGGGTGAGCTCCTCGGCGAGCTGGTCGAAGGTGGCGAGGTCGTCGCGGAGCACGAGCGTCGGCGTCGGCTCCGCGGGCAGCCCCTCGACCTCGAGCAGCACCCACGGGTAGTGCCGCGGCGAGAGCGGGGTGCGGGTCGCGAGCGCCATCGACGTCGGCAGCTCCACCCGGACGATCCGGGCGCGGGTGCCGGCGGGGACGATCCGGAACGGGTGCGCCGGGTAGACCGGCTCGCCGGCGGGATCGACGACCCACGGGCGCTCGTCCGGGACGATGTCGGTGAGGAAGACCTTGTGGCGGTCGTTCCAGAACGGCGTCACGTACATCGAGTGCCGCAGGTAGACGGTGCGGCCCGGGAGCTCGCGCTCGACCCGGGCGCGGTCCTCGTCCGGGATCCGGGTGCCGGACGGGCAGCCCGCGAGCAGCGCGAGCGCGAGGAGCGAGAAGAGGAGCCTACGCACCGCCGCCACCTCCGCCCCCGCGCCGGCCGCCGCGACGGCGCTTCCGCTTCCGGCCGCCCTCGCCGCCGCCGGCTCTCTCGCCACCGGTTCTCTCGCCACCGGCCGCGGGTGGCCTGCCCTCGGGCCGGGGCCCGCCGCGCTCGCGCCGGCCGCGGTCCCGATCCCGATCGCCGCGGTGGTGGTGGTCGCGGGTCTCGAACCGCTCCTTTCGCGGCCCGGCGACGTCGCCGTGGAACGACGGCGGCTCGCCGATCGCCACCGCCCACACCGCGCCCGCCTTCAGCGCCGCCACCAGCTCCGCCTCGGTGCGCACCGGCTCCTTGAACAGCGTCGCCGCGGTGCCGAGCTCCTCGTACCGCCGCGCGCCGCTCCCGGCGACGCACGGCACGCCCAGGTGATCGGCCGCCTCGATGGCGAGCTCGTTCACGTTCGCCCGCTGCCGCCCGCACCAGCCCTCGACGGCGGCGAGGCCCTTGAGCGTGAACAGGAAGTCGCCCGCCGGCTTCGGCAGGGTGCGGTCGTACGGGTACGCCGCGATGGCGACGCCGCCCCGCGAACGCACCTTCTCGACCACCTCGCGGGCGGGCGGGAGCTTCCCGGGCTCCGGCGCGCCGAGGAGCTCGGCCGGCGCCGGCGCCTTGGCGGGATCGGGGAAGAAGCAGAGGTAGTGGCCGTGGTCGGTCTCGAGGGTCGCGCCGACGAGGACCGCGAGCTTCGTCCCGCCGCGGAGCGCGTGGAGCTCCCGCGGGGCGAGCGTGTGCAGGTCCGTGAAGGCGACGCCGTCGAGGCCGAGCGCCTCGGCCCGCTTCAGCACCTCGGCCGGGTCCAGCTCGCAGCCGGGCGTGCGCCGCGACTGCACGTGGAGGTCGATGAGCATGCGGAAGACCCATACCTCAGGCCCTCTGCGCCGGCTACTCCGACCGCTCCTCGGCGGCGCGGATGAGGTAGCCCATGAGCAGGAGCGACGACGCGCTCTCCGCGAGCCGCTCCGGCGCGGCGGCGAGCACCTGCGAGGCGTAGGCGAGGAAGAACTTCGCCAGGTCCTCGCCGGCCTCGGCGACGATGAGCGCGTTCAGCTCCGCCGCCGGCATCTGCCGGACGCGGGCGAGGAACGCCACCGCCGCCGCCTGCTTCTCGCTCGCGTCCACGTGCGCCTCCCCGCGAAAACCGAAGGAATGTCCGCGAGTGAACCACGGGCAAAGACGTTTGACACCCCCCGGCCCGGCGTCCATGATCCCGCGCGTTTCTGCGATGCGGGTGGAAGGGGTCTCTGGGGCCCGACCAAGGGGGCACGCGTGTTCTCGGGCGTGAAGGTCTTCTCCGCGACCAAGGCGAAGGAGCGCGAGGAGCTCGGGTCCACGGTGACCCGATGGTTGAAGGCGAACGCGGATCTCCGTGTCGTCGACCAGGTCGTGGTGCAGTCGTCGGACAGCGAGTTCCACTGCCTGTCCGTGCTGCTCTTCTACGACGTGAAGAAGTAGGGGTACCCGGGACGATGTCGCTCCGCACCTGCGCCGCGCTCGCGGCGGCGCTGCTCGCCCTGTCCTCGTGCCGTGCCGAGGACCGGGACACCTTCGGACCCTCGACGCGGCTCCACCGGGAGAACGTCCTCTTCTTCGGCGGCGGCGCCGAGCCGGAGTCGATCGACCCCGGCGTCGCCTACGACTCGCCCGGCCTCGAGATCGCCCGGAACCTCTTCGAGGGCCTGCTCCGCTACCACCCCGAGACGCTGAAGCCGCTGCCCGGCGTCGCGCACGCCTGGGAGAGGAGCGAGGACGGCAAGCGCTACGTCTTCCACCTCAGGAAGGACGCGCGCTGGTCCGACGGCAAGGCGGTCACCGCCCACGACTTCGTCTTCTCGTGGCGCCGCGTCCTCGATCCGGCGACGGCCGCGCAGTACTCGGCGCTCTTCTGGGACATCCGCGGCGCCAAGGCGTTCGCGGAGGGGAAGGGCGCCGCCGAGGACGTCGGCCTGCGCGCCCTCGACGACCACACCTTCGAGGTGGTGCTCGAGCGGCCGGTGCCGTGGTTCCTCGATCTCCTCCCGTTCGCGCCGTTCCACCCGGTGCCGCGCTGGGCGGTGGAGGCCCACGGGATCCGCTGGACGCGGCCGGAGCACATCGTCTCGAACGGCCCGTTCGTCCTCGAGAGGTGGGTGATCGCCTACGAGATCCGGCTGAAGAAGAGCCCGACCTACTGGGGCCGCGACGAGGTGCGGCTCGACGGCGCGGTCGCCATCGTCTCCGACGACGACCACGCCATGCTCCGGCTCTTCCGCGCCGGCGAGCTCGACTGGATGGGCGCCGACGCCAAGCCGCCGCAGGAGTACTTCGGCGTGCTCGCGGGCAAGCGCGACTACCACACCAACCCCGAGCTGGCGTCGTACTTCTACTGGGTGAACCTCCGCACCGACACCGAGGCGCAGCGGAGGAGCCCCTTGCAGGACGTGCGGGTGCGGCGCGCGCTGAACATGGCGCTCGACAAGGACTCGCTCGCGCGGTTCGTGCTCCGCGGCGGCGAGCGGCCGGCGCGGAACATCGTCCCCGATCTGTTCGCGCGCTTCGGCTACGTCGGGCCCGAGGGCGATCCCCACGATCCCGACGGCGCGCGGCGGCTCCTCGCCGAGGCCGGCTACGGGCCTTCCGGCAAGCCGTTCCCGCCGTTCGAGATCGCCTACAACACCAACGAGCGGCACAAGCAGGTCGCCGAGGCGATCCAGCAGATGTGGAAGAAGGAGCTCGGGATCGAGGTCGAGCTGGCGAACTACGAGTGGAAGGTCTTCATGAACAACCGGACCGAGGGCTTCTACCAGGTGGCCCGGGCCGGCTGGACCGGCGACTTCCAGGAGCCGTACACGTTCCTGTCGATGTTCCTCTCCGACGCCGAGCTGAACGAGGCGCGCTGGAAGAACGACGAGTACGACCGGCTGATCCACGCCGCGGTCGACGCGCAGGACGAGGCGGCGCGGTTCCAGCTGTACCGGCAGGCGGAGGAGATCTTGAACCGCGAGCTGCCGGCGATCCCGATCTACTTCTACGCGAAGCAGACGCTGCGGGCCGGGTGGGTGAAGGGCTTCTGGCCGAACTCGCAGGACGTGCACCCGTTCCGGGACATCTGGATCGAGGGTGTCTCCGAGGGGCCGGGCCGCTAGTGGGGCGCTACGTCCTCCGGCGCCTCGCCGGCATGATCCCGGTGCTGCTCGTCATCCTCACCATCGCGTTCGTGCTGATGCGGCTCGCGCCGGGCGGCCCGTTCGACAGCGAGAAGCCGGTGCCGGCCGAGGTGAAGCGGAACCTCGAGCTCAAGTACCACCTGCGCGAGCCGTGGTGCGAGGCGCGGTTCTTCCCGGAGCTCGCCGCGGCGGGCACGCTCGATCCCGACGACGAGCGCGCGCTCCGGGCGAGGCACCCCGGCTCGTCGCGGAGCGAGAAGGTCTGCGCCGCGGTGTTCCAGTACGGCTGGCTGCTCTGGGGCTACGCCCACGGCGACCTCGGTCCGACCTACAAGTACAAGGACCGGACCGTAAATGAATTCATCGCCCAGGGCCTCCCGGTGACGATGACGCTCGCGCTGGTGGCGATGATCTGGGCCCTGGTCGTCGGCCTCGGCGCGGGGATCGTGGCGGCGATGCGGCAGAACCGCTGGCAGGACTCGGCGGCGATGAGCGCGGCGCTCCTCGGGATCAGCGTGCCGTCGTTCGTGCTCGGGCCGGTGCTGATCTTCCTGTTCTCGATCACGCTGGCGATCTTCCCGCCGGCGCGGTGGGACGGCGTCCGCTACATGATCCTGCCGGGCATCGCCCTCGGCTCGGTCTACGCGGCGTACATCGCGCGGCTCACCCGCGGCGGCATGCTCGAGGTGATCCGGCAGGACTACATCCGCACCGCCCGGGCCAAGGGCCTGCCGGAGCGGCTGGTGGTGCTGCGGCACGCGGTCCGCGGCGGCCTCATCCCGGTGGTCAGCTACCTCGGCCCGGCCCTCGCCGGCCTCTTCACCGGCTCCCTCGTCATCGAGCGCATCTTCAACATCCCCGGCATCGGCCGGTACTTCGTCGACGCCGCGCTGAACCGCGACTACACCCTCGCCATGGGCGTGGTGGTGGTCGACGCGGTGTTCCTCTTGGTCGCGAACCTGCTCGTCGACATCGCCATCGGCATCCTCGACCCGCGGGTGAGGTACACGTGAGCGCGCCCGCCGCCGCGCCCGAGGCGCTCGACGAGGTGCAGGGCACGTCGCTCTGGGCCGACGCCTGGAAGCGGCTGCGCCGGAACCGGATGGCGGTCGCGTCCGGCGTGCTGCTGCTCGGGATGGTGCTGTTCTGCGTCGTCGGCCCGTGGCTCGTGCCGTATGGCTTCGACGAGCAGGACCTCGCCTACGGCGCCCGGGGCGCCTCGGGCGCCCACTGGTTCGGCACCGACCTCCACGGCCGCGACCTCCTGGTGCGGACCATGCTCGGCGGCCGGATCTCGCTCCTCGTCGGCCTCACCGCCACCTTCGTGTCGCTGACCATCGGCGTCTCCTACGGCGCCGTCTCCGGCTACGTCGGCGGCAAGGTCGACGACCTGATGATGCGGATCGTGGACGTGCTCTACACGATGCCGTTCATGTTCGTGGTGATCCTGCTCCTGGTGTTCTTCGGCAAGGAGCTGTTCCTGCTCTTCCTCGCCCTCGGCGCGGTGAGCTGGCTGTCGATGGCGCGGATCGTCCGCGGCCAGGTGCTGTCGCTCAAGCAGAGCGAGTTCGTGGACGCGGCGCGGGCGAGCGGGGTGGGGCACCTCGGGATCGTCTTCCGGCACCTGGTCCCGAACAGCCTCGGCCCGATCATCATCTACGTCACCCTCACCATCCCGCGGGTGATCCTCGAGGAGTCCTTCCTCTCGTACCTCGGCCTCGGCGTGCAGCCGCCGAGCGCGTCGTGGGGCTCTTTGGTCTCGGACGGCGCCAACTCGATGGCGGTGTTCCCGCACATGCTGATCTTCCCCGGCGTCGTGCTCACCTTGACTCTCTTTTCCCTGAACTTCCTCGGCGACGGCCTCCGGGACGCGCTCGACCCGCGGATGAAGACGTGAGCGAGCCGGTCCTCCGGGTCCGCGACCTCCGCGTCCACTACGCCACCGACGACGGCGTGGTGAAGGCGGTCGACGGCGTCTCCTTCGACGTGCCGAAGGGCGGCACCCTCGCCGTCGTCGGCGAGTCGGGCTCGGGGAAGAGCCAGACGATGTACGGCCTCATGGGCCTGGTGCCGGCGCCCGGCAAGGTGAGCGGCGCCGAGGCGACGTTCGAGGGCGTGGACCTGTTGAAGGCCGGCGAGGAGAAGCTCCGGGCGATCCGCGGCGACCGGATCGCGATGATCTTCCAGGACCCGATGACGGCGCTGAACCCGTTCCTCACCGTGGAGCGGCAGCTCACCGAGGTGCTCGAGCAGCACCGTCGGATGTCCCGGACCGCGGCGCGGGCCGAGGCGCTGGCGATGCTCGAGAAGGTCGGCATCCCGGATCCCCGGGCGCGGATCGC
The DNA here is from genome assembly GCA_964504805.1 of uncultured Myxococcales bacterium. GTDB lineage: Bacteria > Myxococcota > Myxococcia > Myxococcales > Vulgatibacteraceae > CAZDGH01. The sequence goes on from CAZDGH010000092.1 coordinate 11,201, forward strand.
GCAGCACCCGCACCAGTTCTCCGGCGGCATGCGGCAGCGGGTGATGATCGCCATGGCGCTCCTCTGCCGGCCGACGCTCCTCGTCGCCGACGAGCCGACCACCGCCCTCGACGTCACCATCCAGGCGCAGATCCTCGAGCTGCTCGCGGGGCTCCAGCGGGATCTCGGCACCTCGATCATCCTCATCACCCACGACCTCGGCGTCGTCGCCGGCGCGGCCGACCGGGTCGCGGTGATGTACGCCGGCCGGATCGTGGAGCAGGGGACGGCGGAGCAGATCTTCCGGGCGCCGCGGCACCCGTACACCGTGGGCCTGCTGGCGAGCGTGCCGCGTCTCGACGCCGCGCAGAAGGAGCTGCTGGTGCCGATCCCGGGGCAGCCGCCCGACCCGACCCGGCTCCCGCCCGGCTGCCCGTTCCGGCCGCGCTGCCCGCGGGCGCAGGACGTCTGCGCGAAGGACTACCCGGCGCTCCGCGTCCTCGACGACCTCGCGCCCGGCGCGAGCCTCACCCGGGAGGTGGCATGTCACTTCCCGTGAGCGACCCGCCGCTCCTCAAGGTCGACGGCCTCGAGGTCCACTTCCCGATCCTGCAGGGCCTCGTGTTCCAGAAGCAGGTCGGCGCCGTCCGCGCCGTCGACGGCGTCTCCTTCGAGATCCGCCGCGGCGAGACCCTCGGCCTCGTCGGCGAGTCCGGCTGCGGCAAGAGCACCACCGGCCGGGCGATCCTGCGGCTCGCGCCGATCACGAAGGGCTCGGTCGAGCTCGCGGGGCTGCCGCTGTCGGGCGTCGAGGGCGAGCGCCTCCGGGTGCGCCGCCGCGACGTGCAGATGATCTTCCAGGATCCGTACGGCTCGCTGGACCCGCGGATGACGGTGCTCGACATCGTCGCCGAGCCGCTACGGGCGTTCGGCGAGGGCGACGTCGAGAAGCGGGTCCGCGAGACGCTCGAGCTCGCCGGGCTGTCCTCGCGGTTCGTGCGGCGGTACCCGCACGAGTTCTCGGGCGGGCAAAGGCAGCGGGTGGCGATCGCCCGGGCGCTGGTGCTGCGGCCGAAGCTGGTGGTGTGCGACGAGCCGGTGTCGGCGCTGGACGTGTCGATCCGGGCGCAGATCCTGAATTTGCTGGTGCAGCTGCAGCGGGAGCTCGGGCTCACGTACCTGTTCATCGCCCACGACCTGGCGGCGGTGCGGCACCTGAGCGACCGGATCGCGGTGATGTACCTCGGGAAGATCGCCGAGCTGTCGCCGGCGGACGAGATCCACAAGCGGCCGGCGCATCCGTACACGCAGGCGCTGATCTCGGCGGTGCCGCTGCCGGACCCGGTCGCGGAGCGCGCGCGGAAGCGGATGGTGCTCGAGGGGGACGTGCCGTCGCCGCTCCGGCCGCCGGAGGGCTGCCGGTTCCACCCGCGGTGTCCGCTGTACAAGGCGATCGAGGAAGGGAAGCGGGCGCGGTGCCGCGGGGAGGAGCCGGTGCTGCGGGTGCTCGACGGAGGGCGGCGGGCGGCTTGCCACTGGGCGGAGTAGCGCGGCTACAGGTCGACGGGCGGGAGGGCGTCGCCCATCTCGCCGGGATCGTCGCCGCGACTGGCGGTGTCGCCGAGCCCTAGCCGCCCGGAACTGTTGGAGCCCCAGCACTTTGTCGTGGAGTCGTCGAGGAGCGCGCAGGTGTGATAGTAGCCGGTCTCGAGAGCGGTCGCCGTACGGCCGGCCCCGAGATCGACGGCTGCGAAGGCGTCGCCCATCTCGCCGGGCTGGTCTCCGCGGTAGCCGCTGTAGTCGCTCCCGAGCTGGCCGCCGCTGCCCCAGCACTTCACCGTGGCGTCGTCGAGGAGCGCGCAGGTGTGCCAGTAGCCGGCCGCGAGCCCCGTCGCGGTGCGGCCGGTCCCGAGGTCGACGACCGGAAGTGCGTCGCCGACCGAGCCGGGCCAGCCTCCGCGGTTGAGAGAATCGCCGAGCCCAAGTTGGCCGAAGAAGTTGTAACCCCAGCACTTGATCGTGGCGTCGTCGAGGAGCGCGCAGGTGTGCTCCACACCGACCGCGAGCGCGATCGCCGTGCGGCCGGACCCGAGGTCGACGGCTGCGAGGGCTTCGCCCATCTCTCCGGGCCCGTCCCCGTGGTCGGCGGTGTCGCCGAGCCCGAGCTGGCCGAAGGTGTTGGCGCCCCAGCACTTCATCGTGGCGTCGTCGAGGACCGCGCAGGTGTGATAGGGGCCGGCCTCGATTGCGGTCGCCGTGCGGCCGGCACCGAGGTCGATGACCGGGAGGGCGTCGCCCATCTCGCCGGGCCCGTCACCGCGAGCGGTGCGGTCGCCGAGCCCGAGCTGGCCGAAGCGGTTATAGCCCCAGCACTTCGTTGTGGCGTCGTCGAGGATCGCGCAGGTGTGGTTACCGCCGGCCTCGATTGCGGTCGCCGTGCGGCCGGTCCCGAGGTCGACGGCCGGGAGGGCGTTCCCCATCTCGCCGGGACCGTCCCCGCGACTGGCGTTATCGCCGAGCCCGAGCTGGCCGTAGAAGTTGTAGCCCCAACATCTCACCGTGCCGTCGTCGAAGAGCGCGCACGTATGAAAGGTGCCGGCCGCAAGCGCGGTCACCGTGCGGCCGGCACCGAGGTCGACGGCCGGGAGGTCGACGCCCATCTCGCCGGGCTCGTCCCCGCGATTGTTGCGATCTCCGAGCCCGAGCTGGCCGACGTTGTTGCGGCCCCAGCACTTCACCGTGGCGTCGTCGAGGAGCGCACAATTGAACTCAGCTCCGGCCGCAATCATCACTACGCCGGCCGGGAGAACAACCGCGATCGTCACCGCGCCGCTCGCGTTCCCGCCGGCGCCATCAGACACGGTGTACTCGAAGCTCGCGTCGCCAACGAATCCCGGAGCGGGCGTGAAGGTGACGCTGCCGCCGGCCAGCACGGCCGTGCCGTCGACGGCGTTGCCGACCGCGGTCACGGTCAGCGCGTCGCCGTCGATGTCGGAGTCGTTCGACAGGAGCGAGGCCGTCGGGATGACCACCGCTCGATCTGCATGGGCCATCGCGCCGTCGGCGACGCCGACCGGCGCGTCGTTCACCGGGATGACCGCGACCGTCGCCGTCCCGGCGCCCATGAGGGTGCCGTCGCTCACCGTGTACTCGAAAGTGGCCGTGCCGTGGAAGTTCAACGCAGGTGTGTAGACGACGTCGCCGCCGACGAGCTCGACGAGCCCGCTGCTCGCCGGCCCCACCGCCATCACCGTGAGCACGTCGCCGTCGACGTCCCCGTCGTTCGCGACGACCGCGGCGCCGGCGATCGCGAGCGGCTGGTCCTCCGCCGTGGTGACCGTGTCGGCCACCGCGACCGGCGCGTCGTTCATCGGGGTGACCGTGACCGTGACCGTCGCCGTGTCCGTGAGCGTGCCGTCCGTCACGGTGTACTCGAACGTCGCGACGCCGACGAAGTCGGGCTCGGGCGTGAAGGTGAGGTCGCCGCCGAGGAGCTGCACCGCGCCGCTGCTCGGCGGTCCAACCGCGAACACCGCCAGCGCTTCCCCGTCGACGTCGAGGTCGTTCGCGACGAGCGCGGCGCCCGTGATCGCGAGCGGCTCGTCCTCGGCGGCGGTAATGGCGTCGGCCGCCGCGACCGGTGCGTCGTTCACGGCTCCGATGGTGACCGTCACCCTCGCGGAAGTGGTGAGCGTACCGTCGCTCGCCGTGTACTCGAACGTCGCGACGCCGGCGAAGTCGGCCGACGGCGCGTAGACGACGTCGCCGCCCACGAGCTCGACGGTACCACTGCTCGCCGGAGCCACCGCGATCACCACGAGCACGTCGCCATCCACGTCCACGTCGTTCGACACCAGCGCGGCGCCGGCGATCACCAGCGGCTGGTCCTCAGTGGTGGTGACCGCGTCGGCCGCCGCGACCGGTGCGTCGTTCACCGGGGTGATCGTCACCGTCACCGTCGCGGACGAGGTGAGCACGCCGTCGCTCACCGTGTACTCGAAGGTCGCGGTCCCGTTGAAATCGGCCGCAGGCGTGAAAGTGACATCCCCACCGACGAGCGCGACGAGCCCGCTGCTCGCCGGGGCCAACGCGACGAGCGTGAGCGCGTCGCCGTCGACGTCGCCATCGTTCGCGACGAGCGCGGCGCCCGGAACCACGAGCGACTGGTCCTCGGCCGTGGTGGCCGCGTCGGCTGCCGCGACCGGCGCGTCGTTCACCGGCGTGACGGTGATCGTCACGGTGGCGGAAGAGGTGAGGGCACCGTCGCTTACCGTGTACTCGAACGTCGCGGTGCCGCTGAAATCGGCCGCGGGCGTGAAAGTGACAGTCCCTCCGACGAGCGCGACGAGCCCGCTGCTCGCCGGCCCCACCGCGACGACCGTGAGCGCGTCGCCGTCGCTGTCCCGATCGTTCGCGACGAGCGCGGCACCGGCGATCACGAGCGCCTGGTCCTCGGTCGTGATGGCCGCGTCGGCCGCCGCGATCGGCGCGTCGTTCACCGGCGTGACCGTGATCGTCACCGTCGCGGACGACGAGAGCGCCCCGTCGCTCACCGTGTACTCGAAGGTCGCGGTCCCGCTGAAATCGGCCGCAGGCGTGAAAGTGACATCCCCACCGACGAGCTCGACGAGCCCGCTGCTCGCCGGGGCCACCGCGACGATCGTGAGCGCGTCGCCGTCGACGTCTCCATCGTTCGCGACGAGCGCGGCGCCGCCGATCACGAGCGGCTGGTCCTCGGTCGTGGTGGCCGCGTCGGCTGCCGCGACCGGCGCGTCGTTCACCGGTGTAACGGTGACCGTCACGGTGGCCGT